>NZ_JAERKB010000002.1:0-363352 GCF_018257325.1 Nissabacter archeti | reverse complement strand
TCCGGTGCGTTATCGATCTGGTCGAAAGCACGCGCCTGGCCACCGAATTTCTTAGCCAGTACGTTGGTGATTGCAGCAGTCAGGGTAGTTTTACCGTGGTCAACGTGGCCGATAGTACCAACGTTAACGTGCGGTTTTTTACGTTCAAATTTTTCTTTAGACACGGCTATATTCCTTAATCTTGTGCTCCCCCCTATTGGAGAGAGCACGGGATCATTGTGTTAAACCCGAAGGCTTATTTACCACGGGCTTCGATAACGGCCTGAGCGACGTTGTTCGGTGCATCATCATACTTCAGGAATTCCATGGTGTATGATGCGCGACCTTTGGTCAGAGAACGCAGCTGAGTTGCATATCCGAACATTTCAGACAGCGGCACTTCAGCGTGGATCTTAACGCCAGTCACTTCGGATTCCTGACCGCGCAGCATACCGCGACGACGGCTCAAGTCACCGATAACGTCACCGGTGTTCTCTTCCGGCGTTTCTACCTCAACCTTCATGATTGGCTCAAGCAGAACTGGTTTAGCTTTTTTGAAGCCATCTTTAAACGCTAAAGAGGCAGCCAGTTTAAACGCCAGTTCAGAGGAGTCAACGTCATGGTAAGAACCGAAGTGCAGACGGATACCCATGTCAACAACCGGGTAGCCAGCCAGCGGACCGGCTTTCAGCTGCTCCTGGATGCCTTTATCAACGGCAGGGATGTATTCACCAGGAATTACACCACCTTTGATGTCGTTGACGAACTCGTAGCCTTTCGGGTTGGAACCCGGCTCCAGCGGGTACATGTCGATAACAACATGACCATACTGACCACGACCACCAGACTGCTTGGCGTGTTTACCTTCGATATCGGTAACTTTCGCACGAATCGCTTCGCGGTAAGCAACCTGAGGTTTACCCACGTTAGCTTCAACGTTGAATTCACGCTTCATGCGGTCAACGATGATGTCGAGGTGCAGCTCACCCATACCAGCGATGATGGTCTGGTTAGATTCTTCGTCAGTCCATACGCGGAAGGACGGGTCTTCTTTCGCCAGACGGCCCAGAGCCAGACCCATTTTTTCCTGGTCAGCTTTGGTTTTCGGTTCTACGGCGATGGAGATTACCGGCTCAGGGAATTCCATACGCTCCAGAATGATCGGCGACTCTGGGTCACACAGGGTGTCACCAGTAGTTACGTCTTTCAGACCGATAGCAGCAGCGATGTCGCCTGCGCGAACTTCTTTGATCTCTTCACGTTTGTTAGCGTGCATCTGAACGATACGACCGAAACGCTCACGTGCAGCTTTCACGGAGTTCAGTACGGTATCACCAGAGTTAACCACACCGGAGTACACGCGGAAGAAGGTCAGGTTACCCACGAACGGGTCGGTAGCAATTTTGAATGCCAGAGCAGCAAACGGCTCATCATCGCTAGCGTGACGCTCAGCCGGGGTGTCTTTACCGTCGTCCAGCATGCCGTTGATGGCAGGAACGTCGGTCGGTGCCGGCAGGTAGTCAACTACTGCATCCAGCATCGCCTGAACACCTTTGTTCTTGAACGCAGAACCACAGGTAACCAGAATGATTTCGTTGTTCAGCACGCGCTGACGCAGAGCGGTTTTGATCTCTTCCTCGGTCAGCTCTTCGCCGCCCAGGTATTTTTCCATCAGCTCTTCAGATGCTTCAGCTGCGGATTCGATCAGGTTCTGATGCCACTCTTCAGCCAGTTCCTGCATGTCGGCCGGGATGTCTTCGTATTCGAAGGTCACGCCCTGGTCTTCATCGTTCCAGTTGATGGCTTTCATTTTCACCAGGTCAACAACACCGGTGAATTTCTCTTCAGCACCAATAGCCAGCTGCAGCGGAACCGGAGTCGCGCCCAGACGGGTTTTGATCTGGCCTACAACTTTCAGGAAGTTGGCGCCCATGCGGTCCATTTTGTTAACGAACGCGATGCGCGGAACTTTGTATTTGTTAGCCTGACGCCATACGGTCTCAGACTGCGGCTGAACACCACCAACCGCACAGTAAACCATTACTGCACCGTCGAGCACACGCATGGAGCGTTCTACTTCGATGGTGAAGTCAACGTGTCCCGGGGTGTCGATGATGTTGATACGGTGAGCATCAAATTGCTTCGCCATACCAGACCAGAACGCAGTGGTTGCAGCAGAAGTAATGGTAATACCACGCTCCTGCTCCTGAGCCATCCAGTCCATGGTGGCGGCGCCGTCGTGAACTTCACCGATTTTGTGGTTTACACCGGTGTAGAACAGGATACGTTCGGTAGTCGTGGTCTTACCGGCGTCGATGTGAGCACTGATACCGATGTTACGATAGCGTGCAATGGGTGTTGTACGAGCCATTTGATTCCTCTATCACTAGGACGTTCAAGTTCAGTTAACCCAAGCGGGTTGGCTTCTTGAAGCGCCCGCTTGGTTAGCATAACTACGGCGTGGTGATTACCAGCGGTAGTGGGCGAACGCCTTGTTGGCTTCTGCCATACGGTGAACGTCTTCACGTTTCTTAACAGCAGTACCTTTGTTCTCTGCTGCATCAGAAAGTTCGTTCGCCAGGCGGAGAGCCATGGATTTATCACCGCGTTTACGAGCAGCTTCTACGATCCAACGCATTGCCAGGGCATTACGACGAACCGGACGGACTTCAACTGGTACCTGATAAGTAGAACCACCAACGCGACGGGACTTAACTTCTACAGTCGGGCGCACGTTGTCCAGAGCTACTTCGAAAGCTTCCAGATGGCCTTTACCAGAACGCTGAGCCAGGGTCTCCAGCGCGGTATAGACGATTGCTTCAGCAGTAGATTTCTTACCATCTACCATCAGGATATTTACAAATTTGGCCAGCAGCTCAGATCCGAACTTAGGATCCGGCAGAATTTTACGTTGACCAATGACGCGACGACGTGGCATGGAATTACTCCGTTGTTAATTCAGGATTGTCCAAAACTCTACGAGTTTATTTTGACATTAAAGTGAAAATGTTTGGCCTTACTTAACGGAGAACCATTAAGACTTCGGCTTCTTAACGCCGTACTTAGAACGAGCTTGCTTACGGTCTTTAACGCCGGAGCAGTCAAGTGCGCCGCGCACGGTGTGGTAACGCACACCTGGCAGGTCTTTTACACGACCGCCACGGATCAGGATCACGGAGTGTTCCTGCAGGTTGTGACCTTCACCGCCGATGTAGGAGGTGACTTCAAAACCGTTGGTCAGACGAACACGGCATACTTTACGCAGTGCGGAGTTCGGTTTTTTCGGGGTAGTGGTATATACGCGGGTGCATACGCCACGTTTCTGCGGGCAGGCTTCCAGCGCCGGAACGTTGCTTTTCGCAGCCTTCACAGAGCGTGGTTTGCGTACCAGCTGGTTAATCGTTGCCATTAAAAAAGCTCCTGGGTTTGCTTCGTAAACACGTAATAAATCGCCTCGTATGCGGATAGGCAAAGTACGAGGACGCAGAATTTTATGGCTGACCATGAAAGGTGTCAAGAAATATACAGCGCCAGCTGTAATTACCCTGCGACGTGTTGTGCGTGCTTTACGGTCAGCGTAACGAAAGTAGTATAACCGATCAGCGTGATTTTGTCTGAAATTTGAGCAGTCAGCCCGCGGGCTTCGACATCCTCTTTCAGCGCATAAAGAGAGATGGGGGCAGCCAACAGCCAATCAAGGGCCGCGCTGCCTTTTAAGCCGGCCAGCACACCATCCTGCATCAGCAACAGGTCATCGCCCTGCCCCGCCAGGCGCAGCAACGCAGGCAGATCAGACTGAAAAGGGGATTGGGAAAGCGTAAACAGCATGGGGTACCTGTTAAAAAGTCATGACGGCATCAAAACCGGCCAGCCGCTCACGCAGTGCCTCCGGGGCCAGCACCTCGGCATCGAGTACCCAGTCCAGATCAACCGGCAGGCCACGTGCCTGAAGGGAGGCCTCACACAGGTAACACTGTTCCACGTCATAAAGCGGCAGGACACCAAAGGTCGCGATGTAATTACGGGCCAGAATTTTTTCCGGGGTTTGATGGGGAAGCAGTTGCAATACACCGTCCCCCACAAAAAATACCCCTACCTGCTCGCTGAGCGCAGAGGTGGCCAGCAGGGCATCCAACCCCTCGCGGCCTGCAGAGGTGCCATGTGGCCCGCGGGTAAAGACAAACGCCACACGTTTCATATTTTCGTCCATCAGAATTGCACCAGCCGGTCACAGCTCAGCGCGGCTTCCGCCAATGCGCCCAGGCCGCTCAGGGTAAACCCGGCCTGCAGGTTGGCCTGTCCCAACGCGAGTTGCTGTGCTTCATGGTCGTCAGTGACGCCACGGCGCAATGCCGCCGCCACACAGACATTCAAGGCAACCTGATGTTCTGCGGCCAGTTGCTGCCAGGCACGCACCAGGTCAAATTCATCACCGGCCGGTGCCGTGAGCTGGTTGGCATTCAACACGCCTTCCCGATAAAAGAACACGCTTTCCAGCCGGTGCCCTTCGGCCAGCAGCGCCTGCGCAAATTGCCAGGCAGAGCTGGCTTGCTGTGTCCCGTAAGCCGGGCCGGTGACCAGTAAGGCATAACGCAGCATCAGCGGTCATTGCCCAGCAGGTCACCGCTCTTAAATTGGCGGATATAGAGATAAACCGTATGTTTGGAGATATTGAGCCGGTCGGCCACCTGGTTGATGGCGTCTTTGATGTCAAAAATCCCCTTCTCATACAGGTTCAAAACCACCTGCCGGTTTTTGGCGTTGTTGGAGACGTTGCGATCGGCGTTGACCTCTTCGATGGTGAACTCCAGCGTCTGCGCGACCAAATCGTCCACTGACGACGCAAAGTTGACCGACGAACCGACTTCCTGCGCCTCCGGCGGCATAAAGGTCTGCATAATCTGGGAGAACGGCACATCCAGGTTCATGTTGATGCACAACAGCCCGATAACCCGCTGCTCCTGGTTGCGGATGGCAATGGTCACTGATTTCATCAGCACGCCGCTTTTTGCCCGCGTAAAATAGGCATTGGAGACGCTGCTGTCGGCGCCGGCCATGTCATGCAACATCCGCAGAGCCAGATCGGTAATCGGTGAGCCGATCTTACGGCCGGTGTGTTCACCGTTGGCGATCCTGACCGCTGAGCACTTCAGATCTTCCAGCGAGTGCAGGACAATTTCGCAATGCGAACCGATCAGCATCGCCAGCCCGTCTACCACCGCTTCATAAGATTTCAGAATTTCATAATCGGTGGCGGTAAAAGGGCGTTGTTCCAGCAGATCAAGGTCGCTGGTTTCGCCAGGTAAGAGCGAATTAGACATCGGAGATACCATCCTCTGTGTAGAGAGCCTACCCGGCTTCCCGCCGGCAGGCTCATCACGCAATATCTTTAGGCCGTCAGTCTAGCAAATCTGCGGGAGTAACGACGCCGGAATTGCTAAAGACGTTATGCCTGTGGGCGAAAGGCGTCAAGTTATCCACATCAGCCCGGTGTGATGAGGCGTGAGACCAGGGAAAAGGCATAAAAAAACCGCCGCCCGGAGGCAGCGGTTTTCAGCAGAAACCAGGGCGGGTTATTGCCCTTTGGCGCCCGCGTCAGCAGCGTCAGCCGGTTTTTCTGCTTTCGCATCCCCTTTCGGCGCAGCTTTCACATCCAGCAGTTCAACATTGAACACCAGCGTGGAGTTAGCCGGGATACCCGGGACACCGGTTTTACCGTAAGCCAGTTCCGGCGGGATGACCAGGGTGATCTTGCCGCCTTTTTTGATGTGTTTCAGGCCTTCAGTCCAGCCTGGGATAACGCCGTCCAGACGGAAGGAGAGCGGCTCACCACGGGTATAGGAGTTATCGAACTCCGTGCCGTCGGTCAGGGTGCCCTTGTAGTTCACCACGACAGTGTCGCTGTCTTTCGGCGTATCACCGGTACCTGGTTTCTCTACCTGGTACAGCAGGCCGGATTCTGTTTTCTTCACGCCTTTTTCTTTGGCGAATTTATCGCGGTATGCCTGGCCTTTGGCCGCATTTTCCTGCGCGTCTTTTTCCATCTTCGCCTGAGCAGACGCTTTTACGCGCGCTTCAAAGGCTTGCAGGGTCTGTTCAATTTCCTGGTCAGAGAGTTTGCTCTTGTCGGCAAACGCATCCTGAACACCGGAGATCAGCTGCTCTTTGTCCAGCTTGATGCCCAGCTTCTCTTGCTCTTTCAGGGAGTTATCCATGTAACGGCCCAGGGAGGCACCCAGCGCATACGCGGATTGCTGATCTTCATTTTTGAAGGCGCTGTTAACGGCCGGGGCGGCCGCGGCTGCCGGGGCGGCGGTAGTCTCTGCTGCTTTAGCCGTATCCGCCGCCATCACCTGAGTGGCGCTCAATGCCATTGCCATTGTTGTTGCCAACAAGGTTACGTTAAAAAGTGATTTCATCCATTTCTCCAATGGCTTAGGGGGTATGGCCCCAAGCAACGATTACAAAATTTCTCTGGCTACTATAACTGTCTGCGCGGCGGCAAAACAATCTCTATACTCACCAAATGCGTTATATTCCGACCCTGATTCCCCCAGGAAGTTTCGTTTCCGGTGAATTCATCGTGTTACCGCCGGGCGAGACACCAAGCAATCCGCGGACAATGCAGGTAGAATCCTGCTTCTTACCCCGATCCGCCGGACCGGCGAATGACAGAGGACAGCAAGTATGGATCAGAACGCCTTCGAACAACGGTTAGACATGCTGGAAAGCCGCCTGGCCTTTCAGGAAGTGACGATCGAGGAGCTGAATCTGATTGTGACAGAACACCAGCTTGAGATGAGTAAACTTCAGGACCGCCTGCGCCTGCTGACGGAAAAACTGCGCGCGGCACAGCCTTCAGCGGTTGCGCATCCGTCGGAAGAGACCCCGCCGCCGCATTATTGAGGGGACGCCGGTCGAAAAACGCCAGGCTCCGCGCATAAAAAAGGCTGCCTCAGGCAGCCTTTTTTGTGGCACGCGCTCAGGGTGACGAGCGCTTATTGGTGCCGGTGCTTAGTGGCAGCCACAGCCGCCGTTACCGCATCCGCCTTTACCATGATCATGGTCGTGATCGTGGTCATGGCCGTGACCGCCGCAGCAGCCGTCGCCGTGGTCATGGCCGTGGTGGTGGTCGTGCTCGCCGTGAACGTGGCCGTGGGCCAGTTCTTCTTCGGTCGCTTCACGAATCGCCACAACTTCAACGTTGAAGTTCAGGTTCTGACCAGCCAGCATGTGGTTACCGTCAACGGTCACGTGGTCGTCTTCCACATCGGTGATTTCAACCGGAACCTGACCCTGATCGGTATCCGCCATAAAGCGCATCCCTACCTGCAGTTCGTCAACGCCCATGAAGACGTCTTTCGGTACACGCTGCACCAGGTTTTCGTCATAGTTACCGTAGGCTTCGTTCGCGCCGACATGCACGTCGAAACGATCGCCGACGTCATGACCTTCCAGCGCGTTTTCCAGACCTGCGATCAGGGAACCGTGACCGTGCAGATAGTCCAGCGGCGCACTCACCGGAGACTCATCAACCAACACACCGTCTTCTGTACGTACCTGGTAAGCCAGGCTGACCACCAGATCTTTTGCAACTTTCATGATATCTCCTACCGTTGGAAAGCAAATTGGCGCAGATTGTAGCGGAAATCTGCGGCGCTGTACTCATCAGCATAAAAAAACGCGTCGCGACACCCTACTCAGGATGGAAAATACCGATAACCTGTTCTTGCGGGCGCACATGCTGCTTAACCTGTTCTTCCGTCTGACGCTGATGATGGCCGCATTTGACACACTCCACCACTTCCACCTGATCCTCGCGCCATAACATCAGGCTGTCCAGCGCCTTACACTGCGGGCAAACGGCCCCGGCAATGAAGCGCTTACGTGTTGCTGACATGCTGTTGACTCCAGAATAAACCGCCATACTTCCGGTCTGTCTGACTATCCGGATGCACCTCGGCCGGAAAAGGTTCTTTCCAATGAAATAAAGCACCGGACGTCACGCCCGGCGCTTCGCACTGACTACCAGTCTAGAACGGATAGGCGCACACCTCAATCCGTGTGGCTATTCATGTTCATCCCAGCCATCCCGCTGGCGGCGTTCATTATGCATCTCACGTTCAAAAATATCCTCCAGCTCACGCCGTGCCTCGCGGATGCGGGAGATTTGCGCCACCTCGCCCTGGCGCTGCGGCACCAGCTCGCGCAACATGCGCATATCCAGCCGCCGGAAATGCTGCTGTGCACGGTAGGCCTGATGCGGGTGCATCCCTAAAGTAGTCAACGCTTTACGGCCCAGCTCCAGCGCGCTGGAAAAGGTTTCACGCGAGAAGTTCGCCACCCCGGCCTGTAACAGTTCATGGGCTTCCACACGGCCGCGGGCGCGCGCCAGAATCTCCAGGTCAGGGAAATATTGCTGGCATAAACGCACGATCGCCATCGTGTCTTCCGGGTCGTTACAGGTGATCACTATCGAGCGCGCTTTCCCGGCACCGGCGGCGCGCAGCAGTTCCAGTTCGGTGGCATCGCCGTAGTAGACGTGATAGCCGTAGCTGCGCATCAGGCTGACGGCGCTGATGTCCCGCTCCAGCACGGTAATGCGCATTTTATTGGCGATCAGCAAACGGCCAATCACCTGCCCAAAGCGCCCGAAGCCCACCACAATCACCTGGGGATCGTCATCTTCCACATGGTGTTGTTCATCCTGCTCCTCCTGCGCGTTATAGCGCCGGGCCAGCAGGCGATCGATGTTCTGCATCAGCAGCGGTGTGGTCATCATTGACAGCGTCACCACCACCAGCAGCAGCGCCAGCTGGTCGGACGAAATCACCCGCTGCGCGGCGGCAGCCGAGAAAATCACAAACGCGAATTCACCGCCCTGGCTCAGCACCCCGGCAAATTGCAGCCTGACCGAGCGGCCAAGGCCAAACCCCCTGGCCAGCGCATACAGGATGCTGCTTTTCACCAGCACCAGCAGCGCGACGCCAATCAGCACCTGCACCACATGGGTGTAAAATACGCCCAGATTGAGCGCCATCCCTACCGAGATAAAGAACAGGCCGAGCAGCAGCCCTTTGAACGGCTCAATGGCAATCTCCAGCTCATGCTGGTATTCGCTCTCTGCCAGCAGCACCCCGGCGATAAACGTGCCGAGCGCCATCGAAAAGCCCAGCGCATCCATAAACAGCGCAGCGCCCAGCACCGTCAGCAGCGCCGCGGCGGTAAAGACTTCACGTACCTTGGCCGCCACAATAAACCGCAACAGCGGCCGCAGCAGGTATCGCCCGCCGATCAGCATCCCGCCAAACGCCGCGGTTTTCATGGCAATCCGGCTCCAGTCATACTCCCCTTCCCCGGCACCGGCCAGCAACGGAATCAACGCCAGCGCAGGGATCACCGCCATATCCTGGAACAGCAGCACCGAGAAGCCGAGCTGGCCGCCCTCATTGCGCTTCATGCCTTTGTCTTCCATCAGCTGCAACGCCATCGCCGTGGAAGACATCGCCAGCCCGATGCCGCCAATCACCGCCGCCTGCCAGGCAAACTGAGTAAAGTAGAGCAGTGCGCTGAGTACCGCCGCCGTCAGCAGCACCTGCCCGGCACCCACGCCAAAAATAGAGCGCCGCAATTGCCACAACTTGGCCGGGTTCAGCTCCAGCCCGATGATAAACATCAGGAACACCACGCCCAGTTCGGAGAAGTGCAGAATCTCCTCCACGTCGCGGATCACCCCGACGCCCCACGGGCCGATGGCAATGCCCGCCAGCAGGTAGCCCAGTACCGCGCCGATCCCCAGCCGCTGGGCAATCGGTACGGCCACCACGGCGGCGAACAGGAAAATCAGTGCCGCCGTCAGTACATGCGATCCTTCCATCTAACGTCCTCCATTCGGCAGCGGCGAGCGCAGCCAGTCGGCATACGCGCTGGCGTGGCTGGCCAGCACATCCGGCGGCTGCCGGCGCGCCCAGTACACCACCATGGGTGAAAGCCAGTGCATACGGCACATGGCGGCGGTCAGCTCAAACGGCCGCAAAATGTCTGACATCGGGCAACGGTTATAGCCCTGTGCGCTATACGCACCTTCCGGCTCCCCGGTGGTGATCACCGTTCGCCAGTATTTGCCGTGCAAGGCGTTGCCGCCTGCCCCGCTGGCAAAGCCCCGTTCCAGCACACGGTCCATCCACTCTTTCAGCAGGGCCGGGCAACTGTAGGTATAGAGGGGATGCTGGAAAACGATGATGCTGTGCTCACGCAACAGCTGTTGTTCGTGATGGATATCAATAAAGAAATCGGGATAGTGCGCGTAGAGATCGTGCACGGTGACATGCCCGAGCTGCCGGGCCGGCGCAAGCAGGATGCGGTTGGCAACCGAGTCCTGCGATTCCGGGTGGGCGTAGAGCAGCAAAACCTTGGGCGGCTGCGACATCATTCCCTCCAAAGCGTCGTCAGGGTGCGGATTTTCCGTTACCATGCTCCGCAAGATTAGATCAGGACGCCTGGCGTCTGGTTACCACGCATTGTGGTCAGCTTACCGGTCGTTAATTTAACATATTCTGAACATACGGCGCTTTATGATTGTTTTCTCCTCGCTTCAAATACGACGCGGTACCAGGGTGCTGCTGGACAACGCCACCGCGACGGTCAATCCGGGCCAGAAAGTCGGGCTGGTGGGTAAAAATGGCTGCGGTAAATCTACCCTGCTTTCGTTGCTGAAAAGTGAAATGAGTGCCGACGCCGGCAGTGTCACGTTTCCCGGCAACTGGGCGCTGGCGTGGGTGAACCAGGAGACGCCGGCGCTGGATGTCCCGGCGCTGGAGTATGTGATTGACGGCGACCGCGAGTTCCGCCAACTGGAAGCGGAACTGGCCCAGGCCAACGAACGCAATGACGGCAACGCGATTGCGCTGGTCCACGGCAAACTGGACGCCATCCAGGCCTGGACGATCCAGTCACGCGCCTCCAGCCTGCTGCACGGGCTGGGCTTCTCGCAGAGCCAGCTCCAGCAACCGGTGAAGGATTTCTCCGGCGGCTGGCGGATGCGCCTGAACCTGGCGCAGGCGCTGGTGTGCCGCTCTGACCTGCTGCTGCTGGATGAGCCCACCAACCACCTGGACCTCGACGCCGTGATCTGGCTGGAGAAGTGGCTGAAAAGCTACCCCGGCACCCTGCTCCTGATCTCACACGACCGGGATTTCCTCGATCCGATCGTAGACAAAATCCTGCACATTGAGCAGCAGACGCTGAACGAATATACCGGCAACTACTCCTCGTTCGAACGCCAGCGCGCCACCAAACTGGCGCAGCAGCAGTCGCTCTACCAGAGCCAGCAGGAGAAAGTCGCGCATCTGCAAAGCTACATTGACCGTTTCCGCGCCCAGGCCACCAAAGCCAAACAGGCGCAGAGCCGCATCAAAATGCTGGAGCGCATGGAGCTTATCGCCCCGGCACATGTGGATAACCCGTTCCACTTCAGTTTCCGCGCGCCGGAGAGCCTGCCCGACCCGTTACTGCGCATGGAAAAAGTCAGTGCCGGTTATGGCGAGCGCACTATCCTGGAGTCGATCAAGCTGAATCTGGTGCCCGGCTCGCGCATCGGCCTGCTGGGGCGCAATGGTGCCGGTAAATCGACATTGATCAAGCTGCTGGCCGGTACCCTGCAACCGCAACAGGGCGAAATCGGCCTGGCAAAAGGGGTGAAGCTGGGTTATTTCGCCCAGCACCAACTGGAATTCCTGCGTGCCGATGAATCACCGCTGCAGCACCTGAGCCGGCTGGCCCCGCGTGAACTCGAGCAGCAACTGCGCGACTACCTCGGCGGTTTCGGCTTCCAGGGCGATCAGGTCACGGATAAAACCGAACGCTTCTCCGGCGGCGAAAAAGCGCGGCTGGTGCTGGCGCTGATTGTCTGGCAGCGCCCCAACCTGCTGCTGCTCGACGAACCGACCAACCACCTCGACCTTGATATGCGCCAGGCGCTGACGGAAGCGCTGATCGACTTCGAAGGCGCGCTGGTGGTGGTTTCGCATGACCGGCACCTGTTGCGCTCCACCACCGACGATCTCTACCTGGTGCATGGCGGTAAAGTTGAGCAGTTCGACGGTGATCTGGAAGATTACCAGCAATGGCTGGTGGAGCTGCAACGGCAGGAGAGCCAGCAGGATGCCCCGGCCAAAGAGGCCGGCAGCAACAGCGCACAGGCACGCAAAGACCAGAAACGCCGCGAGGCGGAGCTGCGCAGCCAGACGCAACCGCTGCGCAAAAAATTGCTGCAACTGGAGAAGCAGATGGAGAAGCTGGGCGCAGAGCTGGCCGGCGCCGAGGCACTGTTAGGCGACACCGCCCTCTACGACCCGAGCCGCAAGGCCGAACTCACCGCCTGCCTGCAAACGCAGGCGCAGGCGAAGTCCGCGCTGGAAGAGGCGGAGATGGCCTGGCTGGAGATTCAGGAGCAGCTCGAGCAGTTCGACACAGAGTAACCGGCGCGGATGCCGTACAGAGAAGCCCGGCCATGCCGGGCTTTTTTCTGCGCCGTGCATACCGGGCGCGCCTGGCCCTGCGGTTGTGCGATATGATAAACATGATCAGGCTATAGTATTTACCTGACACCAATCCTTACCGCCCCTGCTGATAAAAGAAAAACGTCACGTTATGCATGAAACCTTTCAGGCGATGCGCGGTGCCCGTAACCCGCACCTGCAAACGCTGCTGCCCCGGCTTTACCGGCGGCGCGCCCTGCTTACGCCCCACTGGCAACGGCTGGAATTGCCGGACGGTGATTTCGTCGATCTTGCCTGGAGCGAGCCACCGGAGCAGGCCGCGCACAAGCCGCGCGTCGTGCTGTTCCACGGGCTGGAAGGCAGCTTCTACAGTCCCTATGCGCATGGGCTGCTGCACGCCTGGCAACAGCGCGGCTGGCTGGGCGTGGTAATGCACTTTCGCGGGTGCAGCGGTGAAGCCAACCGTTTGAAGCGTATCTACCACTCCGGCGAAACCGAAGATGCCCGCTTCTTCCTGCGCTGGCTGGAGGAGACACACGGCCGGGTGCCGACGGCAGCGGTCGGCGTCTCCCTGGGCGGCAATATGCTGGCCTGTTACCTGGGTGAAGAGTCGGAGCGCGCGCGGCTCTGCGCGGCGGTGGTGGTCTCGGCACCGCTGATGCTGGAACCCTGCTCACTCAAGCTGGAGCAGGGCTTTTCACGCGTCTACCAGCGTTACCTGCTCGACCAGCTTAAACGCAATGCCGCGCGGAAATTGCAGGCTTACCCCGACACGCTGCCCGTCAGCCTTGAGCAGCTAAAAGCGCTGAAGCGCCTGCGTGATTTTGATGACGCCATTACCGCCCGCGCGCACGGCTTCCACAACGCGCTGGATTACTACCGCCGGTGCAGCGCCATGCCGCTGCTGCCGCGCATTACCACGCCCCTGCTGATTATTCACGCCAGGGACGATCCTTTTATGACCGACGCCGTGATCCCGGATGCCGCCCACCTGCCGGCGAATGTGGAGTACCAGCTGACCGAGCACGGCGGCCATGTGGGTTTTGTCAGCGGCAGTTTTAAGCGGCCGCAAATGTGGCTGGAACAGCGGATCCCCGCCTGGCTGGCCCCCTATTTACAGGAGCCTGAAACATGATTATTCCCTGGAAAGATCTCGACAGTGACACGCTGGATAACCTGATTGAAGCCTTTGTGCTGCGTGAAGGCACCGATTATGGCGAACATGAGCGCACGCTGGCGCAGAAAGTTGAGGATGTGCGCCGTCAGCTGAAAAGCGGCGAGGTGGTGCTGGTCTGGTCTGAGTTGCATGAGTCGGTCAATATTATGCCGCGCGGCCAGTTCCGGGGCGATGCACACGAACAGGGCTGACGTCATACGGTGGCCTGCCGGCACTGGCTGCATACGCATAATTATGATAACACTATAATTAATTATGCTGATTGCACCCTCTGCAGGCACTACCCCTTAACGGAGTTTTGAACACTATGTCAGCCAAACACCCGGTCATTGCCGTCACCGGCTCCAGCGGAGCCGGTACCACCACCACCAGCCTGGCATTTCGTAAAATTTTCCAGGAGCTGAACCTCCATGCCGCCGAACTGGAGGGCGACAGCTTCCACCGCTACACCCGGCCGGAAATGGACATGGCAATCCGCAAGGCACGCGACCTGGGGCGGCACATCAGTTACTTCGGCCCGGAAGCCAATGATTTCGGCCTGCTGGAACAATCGTTTATCCAATACGGGAAAGACGGCACCGGCCGCTCACGCAAATACCTGCACACCTATGACGAAGCGGTGCCTTACAACCAGGTGCCGGGTACGTTTACCCCGTGGCACCCGCTGCCGGAAGAGACGGACGTGCTGTTTTATGAGGGGCTGCACGGCGGCGTGGTCACGGAGTTGCATGACGTCGCCCAGCATGTTGACCTGCTGGTGGGCGTGGTACCGATCGTGAACCTGGAGTGGATCCAGAAACTGATCCGCGATACCAGCGAGCGCGGCCATTCGCGTGAAGCGGTCATGGATTCGGTAGTGCGATCGATGGAGGATTACATCAATTACATCACGCCGCAGTTCTCCCGCACCCACATCAACTTCCAGCGTGTGCCCACTGTTGACACGTCCAACCCCTTTGCCGCCAAAGCGATCCCCTCCCTGGACGAGAGTTTTGTGGTGATCCACTTCCGCGGGCTGGATTCTATCGACTTCCCTTACCTGCTGGCGATGCTTCAGGGATCATTTATTTCGCACATCAACACGCTGGTGGTGCCGGGCGGAAAAATGGGGCTGGCGATGGAGTTAATCATGGGGCCGCTGGTACAGCGGTTGCTGGAAGGGAAGAAAATCATCTGAGGCCGGGCGGCGCAAGAGCCGCCCGGTCAGATTACCCGACAGCGATAATTTCAAAACTGTGGGTGACCGCGGCGGCCTTACCCAGCATCAGCGAGACGGAGCAGTATTTCTCCGCTGACAGATTCACCGCACGCTCCACGGCTTTCTCCGTCAGCCCTTTGCCGGTCACCACAAAATGCAGATTGATCTCCGTAAAGGTGCGCGGTGCCTCGTCACGGCGCGCCGACGTCAGGCGCACTTCGCAATCCCGCACATCATTGCGCCCTTTTTGCAGAATAGAAACCACATCAATGGCGCTGCAGCCGCCCACCGACATCAGCACCATTTCCATCGGGCTTGGCGCTTTATCACCGGCATTGCCGTCCATCAGAACCTGGTGGCCTGAGGCGGATTCGCCCATAAACGTCAGCCCTTCAACCCACTTAACCCGTGCCTGCATACGTCATTCTCCGGTTATTTTCTTAAAACAGCCTACCTTGCCGTACTAAAACAGGCAATCAGGCCGATCTTCATCATGCTGAAGCGAGACAACAGAAGACACCCGGTTCTGGCTGTGATAAAACAAACCCGAAACAAAATGTTCTGTATGGAGCAAGGTCAGGTTTTTAACGGAGCGGCGGGGCTGCCCGATGGTTCCTTTTTGGCCGTTACCTTGCAACATTATCAGACAGTTAATACTCTACAATAATGCATCTCTTTTTAAGAACGCCGTACAGGGAACTCTGAGCCCTGTGATTTTGGGCAGCGATTACAACAGAGGATAAAAGCAAATGGTTCTCGGCAAACCGCAAACAGACCCTACTCTCGAATGGTTCCTGTCTCATTGTCATATTCATAAATACCCTTCCAAAAGTACGCTGATTCACCAGGGTGAAAAAGCCGAAACGCTCTACTACATCGTAAAAGGCTCGGTCGCCGTGCTGATTAAAGATGAAGAGGGCAAAGAGATGATCCTCTCTTACCTCAACCAGGGGGATTTCATCGGTGAACTTGGCCTGTTCGAAGAGGGCCAGGAGCGCAGCGCGTGGGTACGCGCCAAAACAGCCTGTGAAGTGGCGGAGATTTCCTACAAAAAATTCCGTCAGCTGATCCAGGTTAACCCGGATATTCTGATGCGCCTCTCCTCGCAGATGGCGCGCCGCCTGCAGGTCACGTCAGAGAAAGTCGGCAATTTAGCGTTCCTGGACGTGACCGGCCGGATCGCGCAAACCTTGCTGAACCTGGCCAAGCAGCCGGATGCCATGACGCACCCGGATGGTATGCAGATCAAAATCACCCGTCAGGAAATTGGCCAGATTGTGGGATGCTCCCGCGAAACGGTTGGCCGTATCCTAAAAATGCTGGAAGATCAGAACCTGATCTCCGCCCACGGTAAGACGATTGTCGTTTACGGCACCCGTTAACCTCTCGTAAAAACGGCGCATACGCGGCCCGCCCGCGCTGCGCCGTTGTCTTTGTGAGCACCCATGTGGCGTAGGCTTATCTACCATCCTGAGGTCAATTACGCGCTCAGACAAACGCTGGTACTTTGTCTGCCGGCGGCGATTGCCCTGCTGTTCGGCCAGCTGCAAACCGGCCTGCTGTTCTCCCTGGTCCCTGCCTGCTGCAACATCGCCGGCCTCGATACCCCGCACAAACGTTACTTCAAACGGCTGGCCATCGGCGGCACCCTGTTCGCGGTGTGCAGCCTCGTGCTGCAATTGCTGCTGCTCTATGCCCACTGGCCGCTGCCGCTGATCATGCTGACGCTGGCGCTGCTGCTCGGCGTGACCGGGGAGATAAGCCCGCTGCACGGCCGCCTGCTGAACGGTACCCTGGTGGCGGCCATTTTCACCCTGAGCATGGCCGGGACGGCACCGCTGTGGCAGGCACCGGGCCTGTTTGTGCTCGGGACAGTCTGGTACGGGCTGTTTACCTGGGGCTGGTTCCGCCTGTGGAAAGAGCAGCCGATGCGCGAAAACTTAAGCCTGCTCTACCGTGAACTGGGGGAATATCTGGAGGCGAAATACAGCCTGCTGACCCAGCATACTGACCCGGAAACCGCGCTGCCGCCGCTGCTGAAACGCCAGCAGAAAGTGATGGAGCTTATCGTCCAGAGCTACCAGCAGCTGCACATGCTTTCCAGTGAAAATAACCCGCACAATAAACAGCTGTTCCGCACCTTCCAGGTGGCGCTGGATCTGCAAGAGCACATTACCGTCAGCCTCCATCAGCCGGAAGAGGTGCAGAAGCTGGTGGCGCAGAGCCAGGCAGAAGCGATAATCCGCCGCAATGCGGAAGTGATCGCCCAGCGGCTGCGGATGGTGGCGGACGACATCCTCTACCATCGCCGCCCCGGGCCGTTCGCGATGGACAAAGAGCTGCAGGCGCTGGAGAAGCTCGCCAACCGTTACCAGGACAACCCGGTCGGCCGCTTCTGCTATTACCACTTCAGCCGTATCGCCCGCCTGTTGCAGACCCAGCGCCCGCTTTACCGCCGTGATCTGATGGCGGCCCAGAACCGCCTGCCGTTCTGGCCGGCGCTGCGCCGCTATCTGTCGTGGAAATCGATGTCACTGCGCAATGCGGCGCGCGTGGGAGTGATGCTGGCGACCGGCAGTACCCTCGGCCTGTTCTTTGACCTGCCCAAACCTTATTGGATTTTGCTGACCGCCCTGCTGGTCATTCAGAACGGTTATAACGCCACCCGCGTGCGCATCCAGCACCGGGCAGTCGGCACGCTGGCCGGGCTGGTGATTGCCGCCGGGGTGCTGCACCTGCAATTGCACCAGGGCATTATGCTGGGCCTGATGGTGCTGATTATGCTGCCCTCCTATCTGGTACTGCGCAAAAACTATGGGCTGGCGATGGTCGGGCTGACCGTCACCGCCGTGTACACCCTGCAACTGGTGACGCAGAACGGCATTAATTTCCTGATCCCCCGCCTGGTGGATACCCTGCTCGGCTGCGGGCTGGCGCTGGGCAGCACCATATGGCTCTGGCCGCAATGGCAGAGCGGATTGCTGCGGGAAAATGCCTACCAGGCGCTGGAAGCCGATCAGGAGGCCATCCGCCTGCTGTTGCAGGAAAACCCTGACCCGGCGAAGCTGGCCTATACGCGCGTAATGGCCAACCAGGCACATAACACGCTGTACACCTCGCTGAATCAGGCGATGCAGGAGCCGGGCTTTAACTCCCGCTACCTGGCGGACATGCGCCTGTGGGTGATGCACAGCCAGTCGATTGTGGAACACCTCAACGCGATGACGATCCTGGCGCGTGAGCATGACATGCTGTCGGCAGAACGCGCGCAGGCGTATCTGGAAACCAGCGAAATCGCCATTCAGAGCTGTCAGCAGCGGCTGATGTATGACGGCCCGGCTGAGGGCAGCCAGAACCAGCGCCCGCTGTTCCGCGCACCGGAGAGCGAGCCTGACATGCCGGTCACCGAGATGGAGCGCCATCTGCAACGTATCATCTCCCACCTCAGCGTGATGAATACCATTTCATCGCTGGCCTGGCCGCAGCGCCCGCACCACGGCATCTGGCTCAGCCGCCACCTGAAACAGGACAAAAAAAACCGCCCGGAGGCGGTTACACAAGACGAAGAGACCGCTACGCGCTAATGACGGTGGCGATCGCTTTCTCCAGCCGGGCCATGCCCTCTTTGATATCGTCAAACTCAATCACCAGGGACGGCGCAAGGCGCATCACATCCGGCCCGGCGTTCAGCAGCATCAGCCCATGCGCCGCGGCCGCCATCAGAATATCGCGTGCTTTGCCGCGGTACGCGTCATTGAGTTCAGCGCCGATCAGCAGCCCCATGCCGCGCACCTCTTTGAACACCTGATATTTCTGGTTAATGGCCTCAAGTGCCTGCAGGAAATGCTGGCGGCGCTCCTCAATCCCTGCCAGCACCGCCGGGGTGTTGATGGTATCCAGCGCCGCTTCAGCCACCGCACAGGCCAGCGGGTTGCCGCCATAGGTGGTGCCGTGGGTGCCGACCGTCATCGCCGAGGCGATTTCATGGGTGGTCAGCATCGCGCTGACCGGGAACCCGCCGCCCAGCGCTTTGGCGGTGGTCAGGATGTCAGGCGTCACGCCGTAATTCATGTAGCTGAACAGCTTGCCGCTGCGGCCCATGCCGCTCTGCACCTCGTCAAACACCAGCAGGGCCTGATGCTCGTCACACAACGCACGCAGCCCCTGTAAGAAGGCCGGGTCGGCCGGGGTGACCCCGCCCTCGCCCTGGATTGGCTCAACCACAATGGCGCAGGTATGGTCATCGATCACTGCTTTCACGGCATCAAGATCGTTATACGGCACATGGACGATGTCTGCCGGCTTCGGGCCGAAGCCATCGGAGTATTTCGGCTGGCCGCCGACCGACACGGTAAACAGCGTGCGGCCGTGGAAAGCGTTATGGAACGCGATGATTTTGCTTTTGTAGGGGCTGTGGCGATGGGAGGCGTAATAACGCGCCAATTTGAACGCGGCTTCATTGGCCTCGGCGCCGGAGTTGGCAAAAAACACGCGCTCTGCAAACGTGGCATCAATCAGCTTTTGCGCCAGCCGCAGCGCCGGTTCATTGGTAAAGACGTTGCTGACATGCCACAGGGTTTCCCCCTGCTGTTGCAGGGCGGCCACCAGCGCCGGGTGGCAGTGGCCGAGCGCCGTCACCGCGATGCCGCCGGCGAAATCTACGTACTCTTTGCCCTGCTGATCCCAGACGCGGCTGCCTTTGCCTTTTACCGGGATAAACTGCGCCGGTGCATAAACAGGCAAAATTACCTGATCAAAGGTGTCGCGCCCTACTGCTGCTTTATCTGTCATACCGCTCTCCATCTGCCGTTAGATCAGCCGGCACGAGCTTCGCCCGCGTCAACATGTGAAATTATAATCACGAAATATGCATAATAAATCACACTCAGGCAACCTGAAAGGCCACTGTATAGAAAAATAACCGCGCGTTTTACCCAGGCGGAACATTACAGCTGAAGAAAATTATCCAGCAGCTGTAATCCTTGTTCACTCAGGATGCTTTCAGGATGGAACTGCACGCCTTCCAGCGGCAGGCTGCGATGGCGGATGCCCATAATTTCATCCCGCGCACCATCACGGGTTGTCCAGGCGGTCACGCTGAAACAGTCCGGCAGGCTGTCCGGGTCAATCACCAGGGAATGGTAGCGCGTTACCGTCAGCGGCTGATTAAGTTGCCGGAATACACCTTGCCCGTCATGCGTAATCTGCGAGGTTTTCCCGTGCATCACCTGGCGCGCCCGCACGATCTTCGCCCCAAAACTCTGCGCCATCGCCTGATGCCCCAGGCAGACGCCCAGAATCGGTAATTTCCCGGCAAAATGGCGGATCGCTGTGAGCGAAATCCCGGCTTCATCCGGCGTGCACGGCCCCGGTGAGATCACCAGCCGTTCAGGCGCCATCTGCTCAATCATTGTCAGGGTCAGGTGATCGTTACGGACAACCTGTACCTCTGCCCCAAGCTGGCAGAAATATTGGTACAGGTTATAGGTGAAGGAGTCGTAGTTATCTATCAGCAACAGCATAAGTCATTCCGGCAAACTATCTCCGGGCAATTCTACGCATTTTCGCCGGGTTCACTCACGACTTTATTGAAGATGGCCGTCAGCGCCGTGAGGTCGCCAAAGGCAGCCTTTTCATTGGCGTCCACCCAGGCGGCATGATCGGTCTGCGACCAGTCGATCACATACCCGGCGTGAATCACCAGTTGCTCAAAGAAGATGCGTTGCGCACGGCCATTCCCTTCACGGAACGGGTGCAGCACATTCAGCTCACAATAGTAATAGGCCAGGCGCTCCACCAGCGTGTCACGCGGCAGATCCGCCAGGTAATCCTCATCTTCCAGCGCCTGCATCAGCGCATTGCCCTCTTTTTCGATATAGGCAAAGTGGCAGAAACGCGTGTCTTGTTTGTAGATATCCATCTCACGCAGCTCACCGGCCCAGGCGTAGAGATCCTGAAACAGGGCCTGATGGATGGCACACAAGTGCGGCAACCCACACTCACGCGGGCCAAGCTCAATGGTGGCGGCCCGCAGCGGTGTCAGCGCCAGCTCCGCTTCACGCAAGGTGGCCGCTTTACGGATGCCCAGCTTATTTTTCAGCACCTGTGAGTTGGCATACAGATAGGGATCGGCCCCGTCACCAAACTTATCGTTCATACTTTGCCCTCACCTGCTCAAGCTGTGCCAGCGCCTGCTCCGCAGAGAGCGCAACGGCTTCTACCTGATAGCCATCAAGCGCCATGCTCGCCTGGAAATTGGCATTTCGGTGTTGCTGAAACAGTTTCTCTTTCTGTTTCTGCGTCATTTTCTTCGCCACAGCAGACCTCCTTTTGGGCGGGTGATGCCTCCGGTAATAGCAGGACAATGCCTGCCGGTATGCGGCTAAGTATAGACAGTGGTATCGGGGGAAGCGGGCCGGAAGAAAGGATTATCGCGAGGCGGGCGTATCAGGCCGGCGTGATGGCCGGCCTGACAGCAGGTTACGGCAGAACTTTGGCGGACTGGATAACGATCGGTTTGGACGGCACATTCTGGTACGGGCCGACGTTCTCGCTTTTCACCTGCGAGATCTTATCTACCACGTCCATGCCTTTGACGACCTTACCAAAAACGGCGTAGCCGAAATCACGCTGGCCGTGATCCAGGAAGGCGTTGTCCGCAACGTTGATAAAGAACTGGCTGGTGGCGCTGTCTTTATCGGCAGTACGGGCCATTGCGAGGGTACCGCGCAGGTTACGCAGGCCGTTGTCCGCTTCGTTTTTGATCGGCGCGTTGGTGATTTTTTGCTGCATATCCGCGGTAAAGCCACCACCCTGCACCATAAAGCCAGGGATCACGCGATGGAAAATGGTGTTGTTATAGTAGCCACTCTGGACGTAATCGATAAAATTCTTTACGGAAACCGGGGCTTTCTGACTATCCAGCTCCAGCTCAATATTTCCCGCTGACGTGGTAAGCATGACATGTGTCTCTGCCGCGGCCAGGGCCGCCGGGGACAATGCCGTCAGGGAAAACAGCGTGGCCAGGGCCACCATAGTACGTTTGAACATGAACGGGTTCCTTTCTCCGGATACAAACAACACAAACGCCTTGATTCTAAAGAGGCTCCCCTACCCGCGCCAGCGCTTTACCTATATTTACTTTAACAAACGTGCAGGCCGGGCTACCGGGTAGGATGGAAGGTCACATTCACACGGCATTTTCCTGCAAACGCCTGTGATTTTTAGCGTTATGTCTGCCCTTCAAGGCGTTACGGCTACAGTGTACCGGGATGAAACCCGTGAAACCCGACAGACTTTTGCGCTTTATTGCATTCATTACACTTGAACTACGATATACGTCACAAATTATTACATGCCCTGTGTTACGATTCTGCGCTTCACGCCTGACCCTTCAGGCGGATTGCCAGTTCACACCCCCATACTTATGTTCAACTGACAACCAGGCACGTCTATGACTAACAGCAATCGAATCAGGCTCACATGGATTAGTTTCTTCTCTTACGCGCTTACCGGCGCGTTGGTGATCGTCACCGGGATGGTGATGGGCAATATCGCGCAGTACTTCAACCTGCCGATTTCCAGCATGAGTAACACCTTTACCTTCTTAAACGCCGGGATCCTGGTCTCTATTTTCCTTAACGCCTGGCTGATGGAAATCATCGCCCTGAAGCGCCAGCTGGTCTTTGGTTTCTTCCTGATGCTGATTGCCATTGTCGGCCTGATGAACAGCCACAGCCTGGCGGTATTCTCCGGCTGCATGTTCATTCTCGGTGTGGTCAGCGGCATCACGATGTCGATCGGCACCTTCCTGATTACCCATTTGTATGAAGGCCGTCAGCGCGGTTCACGCCTGCTGTTTACCGACTCCTTCTTCAGCATGGCCGGTACGCTGTTCCCGATCATCGCGGCCGCCCTGCTGGCACGCAGCATTGCCTGGTACTGGGTGTATGCCTGCATCGGCGTGCTCTATATCGCCATCTTCATCCTGACGCTGATGTCTGACTTCCCGAAACTGGGCAACGACGCACCGAAAGCGGCGCAGTCAGTGAAAAAAGAGAAATGGGGCATTGGTGTGCTGTTCCTGTCAGTGGCCGCACTGTGCTACATCCTTGGCCAGCTGGGCTTTATCCAGTGGGTGCCGACCTATGCCGCCAAACAGTTCAATATGGACATCACGCAGGCGGGCAGCCTGGTCAGTAACTTCTGGACGGCGTATATGGTCGGCATGTGGGTATTCAGCGCCGTGCTGCGTTTCTTCGACCTGCAACGCATTGTCACTATTCTGGCTGCGGCCTCGACCCTGCTGATGTACCTGTTTATCAGCACCTCTGATGCCGCGATGCTGCACTATTACATTCTGGGCCTGGGCTTTGTTTCCAGCGCGATTTACACCACGCTGATTACCCTTGGCTCGCAGCAGACCAAAGTCTCGTCACCGAAGCTGGTGAACTTTATCCTGACCTGCGGCACCGTCGGCACCATGCTGACCTTTGTGGTTACCGGCCCGATTGTGGCGAAAAGCGGTGAACACGCAGCGCTGGCCACCGCCAATGGCCTTTACCTGGTGGTGTTCGTAATGTGCCTGCTGTTGGGCTTCGTGACCAAACACCGGATGCACAGCCACGCAGCCGATGCGGCCCACTGATTTCCTGTCAGATTGACCCCAGGGTGCCCTTGCGGCACCCTTTTTTATGCCTGCGCCCCCGGGTTTCCGGCACAAAAAAACCGCCCGCAGGCGGTTTTTTTACAGCGTCAGGATTATGGCTGCGCCACAAAGCCTACTGCATCATAAACCTTTTTCAGGGTCTCCTGCGCACGGGCGCGGGCTTTGGCTGCACCATCACGCATGATCTGCTGCAACAGCGCCTCATCATTGCGGAAATGGTGGTAGCGTGCCTGCAGGTCAGTCAGCATACCGGACACCGCATCCGCCACCGCACCTTTCAGGTGGCCATACATCAGCCCCTCAAATTCCGGCTCCAGCTCGGCCACCGGTTTGCCGGTCACGCCTGACAGGATATCCAGCAGGTTGGACACACCCGCTTTGTTGGCAACGTCATAGCGTACCACCGGCGGCTCATCAGAGTCCGTCATGGCGCGTTTGATCTTCTTCGCCACCGCTTTCGGGTCTTCCAGCAGGCCAATCACGTTGTTGCGGTTTTCGTCCGACTTGGACATTTTTTTGGTCGGTTCCTGCAATGACATCACGCGCGCGCCGGATTTCGGGATAAACGGCTCCGGCACCTTGAAGACATCGCCATACAGGGCATTGAAACGGGCCGCCACGTCACGGCTCAGCTCCAGGTGCTGTTTCTGGTCTTCGCCCACCGGCACCTGATTGGTCTGGTAAAGCAGGATATCCGCCGCCATCAGCACCGGGTAACTGAACAGACCGGCATTGATGTTTTCCGCGTAACGGGAGGATTTATCCTTGAACTGCGTCATGCGGCTCAGCTCACCGAAATAGGTGTAGCAGTTCAGCACCCAGCTCAGCTGCGTATGCTCCGGCACATGCGACTGAACAAAGATGGTGCTTTTTTGCGGGTCAATGCCGCAGGCCAGGTAGAGCGCCAGCGTATCCAGCGTGGCTTTACGCAGCTTTTCCGCATCCTGACGCACGGTGATGGCATGGAGATCAACGATGCAGTAAATGCACTCAAACTCATCCTGCATCGTGACCCACTGACGCAGCGCACCCATGTAGTTACCAATGGTCAATTCACCAGACGGCTGCGCACCGCTAAATACAATGGGCTTACTCATTTTATGCTTCCTGATTCTTAAAGGATGACAGCCCAAGAGTGGGCAACAAGTCGGCAAAACGATCTATGGCTTGATCGGGCTGACTGAGCGCGATCGCCTCACCGTAGTTATAACCGTAGGTCAGGGCGATTGACGGGCAACCGGCTGCCTGTGCGGCCTGAATATCGTTACGCGAATCGCCGACAAACGCCATTTCGCCGGCCCGCATCCCCAGTTTGCCCAGCATCAGATAGAGCGGTGCCGGGTGCGGCTTCTTCACCACCACATCATCACCGCCGATGATCAGTGAGAAATACTCAGCAATGCCCAGGGCACTCAGCAGCGGTGCAACAAACGGCGTCGGCTTATTGGTGATAATGCCCATCGGCAGAGCGTGGCGGGCCAGTTGCGCCAGGGTATCGCGCACTTCCGGGAAAAGCTGGCTGCCGTGTTCCACGGTCTGGGCATAGAAGTGATCAAAGCGTGCACGCATCGCGGCGCGGCCGGGCAGGGTTGCGCCCTCACTTTCCGCCTGCGCCCACGCCAGCGCGCGTTCTACCAGCACATCAGCACCGTTGCCGATCCAGGTGCTTACCCGCGCCTCACCGGCCTGCGGTAACCCTGCTTCCGCCAGCGCCAGGTCAATGGCCTGCGCCAGCCCCGGCGCGCTGTGCACCAGCGTGCCGTCGAGATCAAATGCCAGCGCGCGGATCGCGCTGAAATCAGCCACGTGAAACCTTCGCCAGTTCGTCACGCATCTGGTCGATTACCGTGCGGTAGTCCGGCGCATTGAAAATGGCTGAACCGGCCACGAACATGTCGGCGCCTGCCGCGGCAATTTCGCCGATGTTTTCCACTTTCACCCCGCCATCCACTTCCAGCCGGATGTCATAGCCGCTTTCGTCAATGCGCTGACGCACCTGGCGCAGTTTGTCCAGGGTGTGCGGAATAAAGGACTGGCCGCCAAAGCCGGGGTTTACCGACATCAGCAGAATCACGTCCAGCTTGTCCATGACGTAATCGAGGTAACTCAGGGGAGTCGCCGGGTTAAAGACCAGGCCGGCTTTGCAGCCGTGGCTTTTGATCAGTTGCAGTGTGCGGTCAATATGCTCGGAGGCTTCCGGGTGGAAAGAGATGTAACTGGCCCCGGCTTCCGCGAAATCCGGCACCAGCCGGTCTACCGGTTTCACCATCAGGTGAACGTCAATCGGTGCGGTAATCCCATAATCACGCAGCGCTTTGCACACCGCAGGGCCAATGGTCAGGTTCGGGACATAGTGGTTGTCCATGACATCGAAGTGCACCACGTCCGCGCCTGCCGCCAGTACACGGGCGGTATCGTCACCCAGGCGGGCAAAGTCTGCCGACAGAATAGACGGCGCAATCAAAAATTGTTTCATCCGCATCTCCAAACGGTAAGGGTTAGTCAGCCTCAGGATCACGGACCGCGACCGGCCAGCGCCATCCTCAGCGTCTATACAGTGCCAAAAGCTCGTCCACTTTGCTACGCCCGAACGCATTGCTGCTGATGGTGCGGCGCACCTGAACCACGTGCATTTCGGCCGCC
The DNA here is from genome assembly GCF_018257325.1 of Nissabacter archeti. Lineage (NCBI taxonomy): Bacteria > Pseudomonadati > Pseudomonadota > Gammaproteobacteria > Enterobacterales > Yersiniaceae > Nissabacter > Nissabacter archeti. Next base: position 337,187 of record NZ_JAERKB010000002.1, on the reverse strand, counting down.
TGCTGATACCAGTCACGCGTCAGCGCCGTGTCATGGTTGGAAATCAGCACCGGGATCCGGCGTTCAGACGAAAGCAGCGATGCGAGGCGTGCCAGCTCCTGCTGATCGGCCATGCCGAAACCATTGGTATGGTAAGCCGTGAAATTCGAGGTTGCAGAAAGCGGTGCATAAGGCGGATCGCAATACACCACTGCGCCGGGGGCGGCGTTGGTCAACGTTTGCTGGTAAGTCTCACAGACAAAGGTGGCGTTTTGCGCTTTTTCGGCAAACCAATAGAGCTCATCGTACGGGAAATAGGGCCGCTTATAGCGCCCAAACGGCACATTGAACTCACCGCTCAGGTTGTAACGGCAGAGGCCGTTGTAACAGTGGCGGTTGAGATAAAGGAAAAGGGTTGCCCGCTCGTAAGGATCGCGGCTCAGGTTGAACGCCGTCCGCAGGGTGTAGAACGCCTCGGCGTTGTTGTAAGACTCGCTGAATAACAGGCGCGCATCACGTACAAAGTCATCCGTGCGGGTTTTAACGATGTTATACAGGTTAATCAGATCACTGTTGATGTCAGCCAGTACATAGGCATCATAATCCGTGTTGAGAAACACAGAACCTGCACCAACAAAGGGTTCGATCAGGCAGTCACCTGCAGGCAGGTGGCGTTTGATCTCCTCAATAAGGGGATATTTGCCACCGGCCCATTTTAAAAATGCGCGGTTTTTCTTCATGCCGTCGTTTAGCTACTTATACAATTCAGAGCCGCGGATTGTACTCTAGTTTCAGACAGCACATCAGCGCACAACTAAGGTTTATTTCTTCAGGTCCTGCTGTACCTGACGTACAGGTTTGACCCACGGTTTTTTGGCCTGCACCTCTGCCGGCAGCCGGCTGATCGCCTGTTTTGCTTCTGCTGATGACGCATAGTTGCCGCTCACCAGCACAAACCACGGTTTCCCGTCACGGCTGGTCTGGTAGACCTGATAGTTGGTCAGTTTTTGCTGGCGGGCAAAAGCATTCAGTGAATCCGCACGGGATGCGCTGCTCAGTTGCAGGGTGTAATGGCTGGCAGGGGCATTCCGCAAAGCGCTGCCGCTGCTGCCTGAGGCAGCCGGGGCCGTACGGGCCGGGGCAGCAGGTGCAGTTTTCACCGGGGCTTTATGCGGCGTAGCGGCATGGGTTTCCGTACGCGTCTGTGGGGCAGCCGGTTTTACCGCCGCCGGGCGCGGTGCCTGAACAGCGGACGGCGAAAGCGTTGCCGGCGCGGTTGGCAAGGTAGAGGTGCCCTCCCCGCCCATCATCTCCTGGGAAGCGGTATCCACCTGGCTCTGCTGCTGGGAAAGCGCATCCGTCATGTTGCCGGGCAGATCAAGGCGTTGCTGGCCGGTGGCCGGCTGGGCCGGGGCGGCTTGCGTCGGGGTGTCAGAAATCGGCGGCACGCTGATGTCCTGCGGCTGGCCCGCCGCCGGCGCATTGGCCGCAGCAGATGCCGGGGCACTCTCATTATTGCCGGACAAATTGATATCTTTCGGTGCATTGCTCTGCTGGCTGGCTTCCTGCGGGGTTGGCGCTTTTAAGGCAGAACCAATGCCGAGGATCAGCAGCAACAGCACCAGAATCCCGATGGCGATCATCAGGTGCTGGCGCGAAATGGCAAATCGGGGAGCGGAGGAGCGGGAGGCGGAGCGCCGGCGTGCAGGGCGGCGATCGCTGGTATCCGGTTTCAGGTCGTCTTCGGGTCTTAACTCATCCATCGTCATCCTCCAACTCAGAGGTAAAGCCTGCACCGCATGGGGTGCCGGCTGATTAACCTGTGTGCATCATTATAGAACCGGCCACCAATACAGCGCCGGGGTAAAAGTCAGGGTCACGCCCCGACCCGACAATCATCAATTGAGGCCAGCACCAGCTCATGCGGTACGCCGCTGCGCACTTCCGATTGGCCGATGGCCGTAGGCAGCACCAGGCGCAATTCGCCGGCCAGCACTTTTTTATCACGCAGCATATGGGGAAGATAGGCGGCGGCCGCCATTTCCTGCGGGCCGTTAACCGGCAGGTTGGCGCGTTGTAACAGCGCCTTGAGGCGTGCCACGTCTTCCTCACTGAACTGGCCGAGACGGCGTGCGGTATGCGCTGCCATCATCATGCCTGCCGCGACGGCCTCGCCGTGCAGCCAGTTGCCGTAACCCATTTCTGCTTCAATGGCATGGCCATAAGTATGGCCTAAATTCAGCAGGGCACGCTGACCGTTTTCACGCTCATCCGCCGCCACAACCTGGGCTTTCAGCTCGCAACAGCGACGGATGCAGTACGCCAGCGCCGTCATATCCAGCGCCATCAGGGCATGAATATTCTGTTCCAGCCAGACGAAGAACTCCGCGTCGAGAATCACGCCATATTTGATGACTTCCGCCAGACCTGACGACAGCTCACGCGGCGGCAGGGTTTGCAGGCAGTCAAGATCGACAATCACAGACACCGGCTGGTAAAACGCGCCGATCATGTTTTTGCCGAGGGGATGGTTGACGGCCGTTTTGCCGCCGACTGAGGAGTCAACCTGCGCCAGCAGCGTGGTGGGCACCTGAATGAAGCGCACACCACGCTGATAGCAAGCGGCAGCGAAACCGGTCAGGTCACCGATGACGCCGCCGCCGAGGGCAATAAGGGTGGTATCACGGCCGTGGGGTTTCTCCAGCAATGCGGAGAAAACCTGTTCCAGCACCGCGAGCGATTTGAACTGCTCGCCGTCCGGCAGGATAACGTGGTCAACACGCACGCCTGCCAGCTCCAGCACTGAACGCACCTTATCCAGATAGAGCGGGGCCAGGGTCTGGTTGGTTACCAGCATGGCCTGCTCACCGGCTTTCAGCGGGATAAAAGAAGCCGGATCGTTAAACAATCCGGCAGCAATCGTGATGGGGTAACTGCGATCCCCTAACGTTACGGTAATCTTCTCCATGTCGCGCTCAGTGACCTTTTTGACGTTTACCTGCTGTTAACCTGCACCCTCAGAGATGACGGGAATGAATCAATTGCTTTCCAGCATGTTGATGATCTGGTTAGCCACGACTTTGGCGCTTTGATCATCGGTGCGGATGGTGACATCAGCAATCTCTTCGTACAACGGATTGCGCTCTTTCGCCAGCGCTTCGAGCACTTCACGCGGCGGCGCATCAACTTGCAGCAGCGGACGTTTTTTATCGCGCTGGGTACGGGCAAGCTGTTTTTCGATGGTGGTTTCCAGATAGACGACAACGCCGCGCGCGGACAAACGGTTACGGGTTTCACGTGATTTCACTGAACCTCCGCCTGTCGCCAGCACAATGCCCTGTTTTTCCGTTAACTCATTAATGATTTTTTCTTCGCGATCGCGGAAACCTTCTTCGCCTTCCACGTCGAATACCCAGCCCACATCAGCTCCGGTGCGTCGCTCAATTTCTTGATCGGAGTCGAAAAACTCCATATTGAGTTGCTGAGCTAACTGACGGCCAATAGTGCTTTTGCCGGCACCCATAGGCCCAACCAGAAAGATATTGCGTTTCTCTGCCATGTTTTTCGGTATTACTAAGACAATTCGTTAATGATAACCCGCCCCGCCAATCAAATCAGCGGCGGGACCTAAACTGAAACCTCATGAGCGATAGTGCGAGATCAGACGAAAAATTATCTCAACACTCTTGGTAGTTTGGCAACCGAATAAATCGTTACTCTGCCGCAGGAGGGAAACCATACGTTTTTATCGGCATTTCTCGTGGAATAAGAATCTCGGTGCGCAATTCGGTAACCCTTGTATGCTAAATCGGTCGCAGCGTCAAACGCAGATGTCTCTGCCGACACAAAAAGTTGCATAACGCTGCCCGGATCGCCCCCGAATAGTTCCCCCTATTCAACCCCCTATCCTGTGGGCTGCCCGGTCACCCTCATGCTTTTTCACCCTCAGGATGCGCTGACCAGCGCAGGCGTGACAAAAATCACTAATTGGTGCTGGCTGTGCTTTTTGCGGTCGTGGGTAAACAGCGAGCCCACCCACGGAATGCTGGCAAGCCCCGGCACGTTGTCCTGGGTGTTTTCATGGTGTTGCTGAAAAATGCCGCCTAACACCACGGTTTCGCCGTCTGCTACCGTGACCTGGGTTTTGATCTCCTGCTTGTCGATCGCCAGCGCCTCCCCTTCCGCCTGCTGGATGCTGCGGCCGGGCATGTTCTGGGAAATTTGCAGGGCCAGCTGAATTCTGCCGTTACTCAACACTTTCGGCGTGACTTCCATGCCCAGCACGGCCTCCTTGAACTCAATGGAGTTGGCACCGCTGTCCCCATTGGAAACCTGATACGGGATCTCGGTGCCCTGTTTGATGCTGGCGGTCTGCAAATGTGCCGTCAGCAAACGCGGGCTGGCGATAATTTCCACCTGGTTTTCCTGCTCCAGCGCACTCAGCTCCAGGCTGAGCAAGCGGCTGTCTATCCGGGCCAGGGTAAAACCGGCAGTGGCGGTGCTGTCTGCCACCGGCAGGCCGACCGCAAAATTATTCAGGCGGAAGCTGCCTGCCGCCCCTTCGGCCTCAGCCAGCCCCCAGGTGACCCCCAGCTCACGCAGGCTTTCATTACTGATAGTCACGATATGTGCCGTCAGCTGAACTTGTTGCAGGGGCTGATCCAGTTCCGTGATCCACTGCTCCAGCGCCGCCAATTTTTCTTCTGTGTCATGAATAAGCAAGGTATTGGTGCGCGTATCAGTCACGATGCTGCCGCGGGGTGACAGCAAGGTCGCACGCTGTGCGTTGAGGCTGGCAGCAACGCCGGCCGCCTCTGCGTTTTCCAGCGTGATGCTCAGGGTGCTGAGCGGATGGTCGTCCGCTTGTTGCTTCTGCCGGGCGCGCTGCTGTTGCTGCTGTTCATCCTGATAGGTTTGCGGAAAGATCATCAGCACATTCTTTTCCCGGTTTTGCACCAGGTTGCCCATTTTGAGCACCACATCCAACGCCTGTTGCCAGGGCACATCGTTCAGCCGCAGGGTCAGGTTGCCCTCAACGCCCGGTGCCAGCACCAGATTCAGCTGCTGGTGATCGGCCAGTGCCTGAAGCACCACGCTGACCGGGGCGTCATGAAAAGCCAGATCCAGCGTGCCGGGCGGGGTTTGCGCGCCACAGCCAGCAGACCATAGCAGCAGCCCGCCTCCGGCCAGGGAAAAAACGGCACGCAGTGCGCTTGATAGTACGTGTTGTAACCAGTCTGCCGTGCAGGCCGGGAGAGAATAATAAAGGTGCAGAACCCAGTTTTTCATCAGATATCCTTATCGTTATGGCTGTTTTTTGCCCGCTTTATGGCGTATTGGTTTTCCACCGCTAATGGGTTTCCCACGCCTTATTTTTCCCATTGCAACCGGAGGGTGCCGGGGGCCGGGCACACATCCGGGTCGGCGGTCAGCGTCACGCCGCCTGCCGTAATCTGTTCTACCTGCCAGCCGGTTGTTCCCATCCGCACGCCGGGCATGACTTTTTGCCAGTGGCCCGCGGCATCCCGCAGCCAGGCGTGTTGCACTTCCCCTCCCTGCACAATGCCGCCCAGCGTCAGTGAAGCGACGTCTGCACAGGGTGGCAGCCTCTGCGGGGCGAACGGGTCACGGCCCGGTGTGGCAGCCCCCGCGTCCAACACACTGATAAGTAACCCGCAGGCCAGCCCGCCAAGCCAATAATGGGACGCGTTCATCGGTAACCCCTTCATTTTGCAGAGTCCGGCGCCGTCGCCAGCACTAAGGTGACGTCCAGCCCGTGCGGCCCCGGCTCAATGCCCATCTGTTCGATACCGGGCAACGGCAAACCAGCGACCGCCGCCAGAAAATGTTTTAACCCGTGGTAAGAGGCACGGATCGCCAGCCGCCAGCGCAGGGGCGACGCAGGAGACGGCCCGGTTACCGGCTCCCAGTTCAGCAGTTCGCTGTCGGACTGCCGGAGCGGCGCCGCCAGCAGGAAAGGCATCTCCTTTTCTACCGCGAGCGGGCGCGTCTGTTGCGCCTCAAGCTGCGCGATCTGTTGGTTCAGCCAGGCCGCGGGGGCCAGTGCAGCCAGCCGGGCCTGATGCTGGTCAATCGCCTGCCGGGTCGTGACGTGCGTTGCAGCGAGGGCGTTAACCTGCCGCCAGCCGGGCAACAACATGACCCGGCAACCGAGGCCGGTGAGTAATAAAAGCAGCAGCGAGGCCGCGCCGATCTGTTGCCTGCGCGGCCGGTGTTGCCACTGCGCCAGACTCTGTTGCAGACGAGGAGTCATCCTGTTCCCTCCCTTTCCATGTTGCCTGAAGCACAAAGTGAAGCAGCCCATCAGGTTGCTGGCGGACGCTTTCCAGCCTCACCGCCGCTGTTTCCCGGCCCTGCTCCAGCGCACGCGTAAACGCAATCACCCGGTCATAGCGCGCGCTCAACCCTTGCCAGCGCACGCTGCCCGGTTGCTCCTGCCAGTGGGTCAACCACACGCCCCCGGGAATAGCAGCTTCCACCTCTTCCAGCAGCCGCAGCGCGCGGCGGCGGGCGGTATGGCGCTGCTGCGCCTCATGCGCCTGTTGCAGTAATAATGTATGGCGCGCCATGAGTGCCTGTCGCTGAGCCAGTTGGTGCGTAAGCGCCTGCAACTGTGCGCCGGCCACCGCCTGCCGGGCTTTCAGGGTGACGGCCCGCAGATGCAGCCACCCACCGCCGCTTGCCAGCATGATAACCAGGAGCAGTAAGACGGCGGCTGTGGCGTAAATCGTCTGTTGCCAGCGCACCTGGCGCCGGCGCTGCCGCCACGGCAGCAGATTCACCTGCATCATTCATGATCCTCCGGCCGTACGGCTAACCCTGCCGCCAGCGCAAATGCCCCCGGCGGCGCACCCTCGGTCGGGCAGGCGCCCGGTAAAGAGGCAAAGGGTGTCCAGCCTTGCATACCGTCAGGGTTAGGCTCCGTCTGCTCAGAGGAGAAAAAGCAGGGCAACGCACGCAACGGTGCCGGCAGGGCGGCCAGCACGTCACCGGCGTTTTCTGCGGCGTCTGCCATGCCGGACTGGAAAGGACGATGGCGCGGCGACACCCAGACCCACCCTTGCCGCAGATGGTGGAGCATCAACGCATCAGCCGGTACGCCCGACAGCGCACCGATGTAATGCAGTGCACAAGGTGAGATGTCCACGGCGTCCGGGTACAGGCCCGCCGCCTGCAACAGGGCGAGCCAGGCAGCCAGCTCCTGCCGGTGCGCCGCCGTGACCAGCATCTGATCCGGCTGGCCGGGTGCGGTGCGGTAATCAAACACCAGTGCATCACGGTCCAGCGGGAAAAGCCGGGCCGCGTGCGCCAGCAGGAAAGCCTCACGGTGCGGTTCCTGCAATTGGGGAGCCGGCGACGGCAGGGTGCGTTGCAGCACTCTGGCGGCAGGCAACGCCAGCCGCAGAGAGAACTGCCGGGGCAACCCGCCACGCCAGCGGCGCAGCGTTTCTTTCTGGATATCCGGTGACGGCAAACCACCGGAAAGCGGGGCCGTACCGGCCAGCGGCTGGTGCCAGCAGCCGCGAAGCTGCCACTCACCCCGCCTGCGGACAACCGCGACCGCGTAATACGCATGCGGTTGAATATCCAGACCAATCTGCCATTTTTCCCTGGCCATCCTGTCCCCCCTCCCTGGCGTCTGATGATAAAAGAACGTATCTATGCTGTAGGGTTGCCTTTATACTACGCCGCGATTGTTTATAAACTGCCCAAACGACATTAAGTGGGAAATCTCAGGTGAAGTTCGTAAAGTATTTTTTGATTCTTGCAGTGTGTTGCATTGTGCTGGGAGCTGCCTCGATCTATGGCTTGTACAAATATATCGAGCCGCAGTTGCCGGATGTGGCCACATTGAAAGATGTGCGCTTACAGACCCCGATGCAGGTGTACAGCGCAGAGGGCGAGCTGATTGCCCAGTATGGCGAGAAGCGCCGTATCCCGTTGACGCTTGACCAGATCCCGCCGGAAATGGTGCATGCCTTTATCGCGACAGAAGACAGCCGGTTCTATGAACACCACGGCGTTGACCCGGTAGGGATTGTGCGTGCCGCGTCGGTGGCGCTGGCCTCCGGCCATGCGTCGCAGGGGGCGAGCACCATTACCCAGCAGCTGGCCCGTAACTTCTTCCTCAGCCCGGAACGCACGCTGATGCGTAAGATTAAGGAAGCGTTTCTGGCGATCCGGATTGAACAGTTACTGACCAAGGATGAAATCCTGGAGCTGTATCTGAATAAGATCTACCTCGGCTACCGGGCTTACGGTGTCGGGGCGGCTGCCCATGTCTATTTCGGTAAGGATGTCAGCCAGCTGACGCTGGGCGAAATGGCCGTGATTGCCGGCCTGCCGAAAGCGCCTTCCACCTTTAACCCGCTCTATTCCCACACCCGCGCGTTGTCACGCCGCAATGTGGTGCTGTCGCGAATGCTGGAAGAGAACTACATCACGCAGGCGCAGTATGAGCAGGCGCGGGATGAAGAGCTGGACGCGGATTACCACGGGCCAAGCATCGCTTTCTCAGCGCCTTACCTGTCAGAGATGGTGCGTCAGGAGATGGTGAAGCGTTACGGTGAAAACGCCTATAACGACGGCTACCGGGTTTACACCACGATTACCAAAAAGAACCAGCTGGCTGCGCAGGCCGCGGTGCGTAATAACGTGCTGGCCTATGACATGCGCCACGGTTACCGCGGCCCGTCCAAGGTGCTGTGGCAGCGCGGTGAGCCGGAATGGGATCAGCAGCAGATTACCAAAACGCTGAAAGCCCTGCCGGTGTATGGCCCGCTGTTCCCGGCGGTGGTGACGCAAGCCACGGCCGATCAGGCCACGGCGATGCTCTCTACCGGCGAAGCCGTTACCCTGCCGCTGGCAGGTGTCCGCTGGGCGCGGGCGTTCAAGTCTGACAACCTGCAAGGGCCGACGCCAAAGCGGGTGTCGGATGTGGTGCAGCCGGGCCAGCAGATTTGGGTACGCAAAGTTGAGAACGACTGGTGGCTGGCACAGGTGCCGGACGTCAACTCCGCGCTGGTTTCGCTTGACCCGAAAGACGGCGCGGTGAAAGCGCTGGTGGGCGGCTTTGACTTTAACCAGAGTAAATTTAACCGCGCCACGCAGGCGTTGCGTCAGGTCGGCTCCAACATCAAGCCGTTCCTTTACACTGCCGCGATGGACAAAGGGCTGACGCTGGCGACCATCCTCAATGACCTGCCGATCTCCCGCTGGGATGCCGGTGCCGGTACGGACTGGCGGCCGAAAAACTCCCCGCCGGTGTATGACGGGCCAATCCGTCTGCGCCAGGGGCTGGGGCAGTCTAAAAACGTGGTGATGGTACGTGCGATGCGCGCAATGGGCGTGGATTATGCAGCAGAATACCTGCAACGCTTCGGTTTCCCGGCGCAGAATATCGTTCACTCTGAATCGCTGGCGCTGGGTTCCGCCTCGTTCACCCCGCTGCAACTGGTCCGGGGTTATGCGGTGCTGGCCAACGGCGGTTTCCTGGTAGACCCGTATTTCATCACCAAAGTGGAGGATGAGAACGGTAACACGGTGTTTGAAACCACGCCGAAAGTGGTCTGTGAAAGCTGTAATCTGCCGGTGATCTACGGCGAAACCCAGCGTTCTGTGATGCTGTCGGATGATAATGTGGAAAACGTGGCCGTCTCGCAGGACCCGAATGCCAACGCCACCGCCCCGATGCCGCAACTGGAGCAGGTCAGCCCCGGCCAGCCGGCAGGCAATCAGCAGTATGCGCCGCATGTGATAAGCACCCCGCTGGCCTTCCTGATGCACGACGCGCTGAACAGCAACATCTTTGGTGAACCGGGCTGGATGGGTACCGGCTGGCGTGCCGGCCGTGAACTCAAGCGCCATGATATCGGCGGCAAAACTGGTACCACCAATAACTCGAAAGATGCGTGGTTCTCAGGTTACGGCCCGGATACCGTGACCTCGGTCTGGATCGGTTTCGATGACCATCGCCGCGATCTGGGCCGCAGCACGGCCTCCGGTGCCATTCCCGACCAGATTGCCGGGGCAGAAGGTGGGGCGAAAAGTGCCCAACCCGCCTGGGATGAGTACATGAAAACCGCGCTGGAAGGCATCCCGGAACAGACGGTGACCCCACCGCCCGGCATTGTCAGTGTGACGATCGACAAGCGCACCGGCAAACTGGGTGACGGCGGTGCCGGCAGCCGCAGTGAGTACTTTATCGATGGGACACAGCCCACCGAGCACGCGGTGCATGATGTCGGCACCACCCTGATGGACAACGGCCAGACACACGAGCTGTTCTGACGTCTCTTCAGGCAATAAAAAAGCCGGTCAGCAATGACCGGCTTTTTTTATACCTTGTGCGGTGTTTACAGCGACTGCTGGAAGAACTGCTGGGCCAGGAACAGTGCACTCACATTGCGTGCTTCCCGGAAATCCGGCTGTTGCAGCAGTTCCATCATGCGCGCGAGCGGCCAGCGCACCTGTACCAACGGCTCCGGCTCATCCCCTTCGAGCTTTTTCGGGAAGAGATCGCGGGCAATCACGATGTTCATTTTGCTGGAGAAATAGGAAGGCGCCATCGTCAGTTTGGTCAGGTAGTCAAAACGCTGCGCACCGTACCCTACCTCTTCCATCAGTTCCCGGTTGGCGGCCTCAAGCACCCCTTCACCCGGATCGATCAACCCTTTCGGGAAACCGAGCTCATAATCCTCAATACCCACCGCATATTCGCGGATCAGCAGCAGATCATCACCGATAACCGGCACAATCATCACGGCTTCACGCTCTGAGGGGCGCATCCGCTCATAGACGCGCTGTTCACCATTGCTGAATGCCAGGTCAACCGATTCCACGTTGAACAGCCGCGAGCGCGCCACGGTTTCAACTTTCAGGATTTTTGGTTTTTGCAGAGGTTTTTCCATGTCATCCCCAAGAATTCGAGCCTGCGACAGGCGTTAACCATGACCCTGTCATGGCATGCTACATTATGGCGTGTTACATCCCCATTGCGTACGATTACCCCAGGGCGTGCTGCCGCCCCGCGCGCTCAGGGTGCAATGGGCAGCCGGTGGCGTAGTGACCCGGCACGCGGTCCATTGTGCGTTACCCGGTATGGCCGCGGCAATTGCCTGCTGAGTTTTTACTTATTATTAACAGAGCCGGCCCGCTTGCTACAGGCTTTTTTCTGCACAGAACGCGCTTTTTTCCAGCATACCGTGACGGCGGGTGATTTCTTTTCGCCGCTTTGCAAGATCTTTTTCTATCAATTGGTTACGCTTACGGCGATTCGCAGGCAAAATAGGATTATGCCGATATTGGCAGGGCAAGCTGATTGTTATCATCCAATGAGGTCTATATTTGCCCTATCCTTTTGTCACCGCTGGTTAAGCCCGGTATACCGTTCTCTCTGGTGGTACGTTAAGCTGCTTGCATGTCACAACACACACTTAATATACTGTTTTTAAAAGAGTTGACACACGTCAGCGTCGCCCTAACGGGGAATAGATGAGCACAATAGCCGTAATATTGGCTGCACTGTTTGCCATGCTGATCGTTATCGGGGGTTATTTGAGAAGTATTTTGCGTCATCGTACGCCCTTTGCTTCGTCGCTGCCTTTCATGAAGCCAACCCATCGTAAACTGACACCAGAAGAACGTCAGGCCGTCGAGCGCTACCTGCGCCAAAGTGACCGGCTGAGCCTCAGCTCGCTCTCTGCCAGCAATAATATTTTCTCCCTGCGGGACAAACTCACCTTAACGCCGAAGAGCGATACCGTCTATTCACTGACCAAAGCGATCACCCGTTATGGGGTCGCCAGTGATGAGCCGAATAAATGGCGCTATTACCTGGATACGGAAGAGGTACACCTGCCGCCGTTCTGGGAGCCTTACATCACGCAGGACAACCAGGTTGAGATTATCCGCACCCAGACCATTCCGCTGGTGATCTCCCTGAACGGCCATTCGCTGCTCAACCATGTGTATGACCGCCGCACCCCGCCGGCCCCGGTCGTGGTGGCACCGTCGCAGAACGCCTCTATCCGCAAGGAAGAGAGCGAACACATTGAGCTACTGACCATCCGCCGTGAAACGCCGGAAGAGCACGCGCTTTATCAGTCCAATGGCGTGCGTGAAGCGTTGGCGCTGTCCGGCGCGATGATCCTGCTGTTTTTCAGCCTGACCAGCCCGATGGTGTTCCTGCCGTGGCTGATTTTGCTGGCCGTGATCCTGAGCGCCTGGGCAGGCTGGCGCCTGCTGCGCCGCCCGCAGGAGCGTGACCTGCAGGAGATCCACTGCCTGCGCGGCGCGCCGAAACGCTGGGGGCTGTTTGGCGAATCGAATCAGGGCAACATCAGCAATATTTCCCTCGGCATCATTGACCTGATTTACCCGGCGCACTGGCAGCCTTATGTCTCGCGCGATCTCGGGCAGGTCACGGATGTGGACATCTACCTCAACCGGCAGGTGGTGCGCCAGGGCCATTACCTCTCCCTGCATGACGAGGTAAAACATTTCCCGCTGCAACGCTGGGCCAAAAGCCTGGTGCTGATGTGCGGCTCGCTGCTGGTTCTGCTGATGCTGACCAGCTACATCTCCCTGAGCCTGCCGCTGAAACTGAGCCTGGCGTGGATCCAGGGGGCCAGCAGCACGCAGGTCACCAGCGTACAGGCGTTGGAAAATACGCCGCTGCGCATCGGGGATACCCTGCGGGCGCAGGGGAACGGCATGTGCTATATCCCGCCCCATTACCAGACCAGCAAACATTACGCCTTTATGCCGTTTGATTGCTCCGGCATTTACTGGAACAACGCCGCGCCGCTGCCGCTGCCGGAGTCTGACACCATTGATAAAGCCTCTGCCCTGCTGGCGGCGGTGAATAACCAGTTGCACCCGGCGGGCGGTACAGACCAGAACATCAACCCGCAACTGGCGACTGCCATTGAGAAATCGGGCATGATCCTGCTGGATAACTTTGCGGATATCGTGCTGAAAACCCAGGCGTTGTGCAGTAACGATGAAGATTGTGTGCGGCTGAAGAATGCGTTGGTCAACCTGGGGAATGCCCAGAACTGGAGCGCGCTGGTCAAGCGGGCGCAGTCCGGCAGTATGCGCGGCATGAATGTGCTGTTGCGCCCGGTAAGCGCAGAATCGCTGGATAATCTGGTTAACAGCGCGGCGTCTTCCTTCTTCTTCCACGAGACCCACCGCGCGGCAGAAGCGTTAAACAGCCCGCCGCCGGGCGGCTTCCTGATCACCAGTGATGAGGGCAAGCAACTGGTGAGCCATGCGCAGCCTGCCCTGTCGCTCTACGATTACAGCGCACAGGAACAGTGGCATGAGTTGCAGCGCCTTTCCGGCCTGCTGCTGCATACGCCGTTCCGGGCCGAAGGGATCATCACCAACATCACCATTGATGCCAACGGCACGCGGCACATCTCGCTGCACAGCGAGCCGGACATGATCACGTTGTGGCGCTATATGGGCACCAGCCTGTTGCTGCTGCTGGTCACGGTGAGCTTTATCGTGAATGCCGTGCTGCTGGTGAAACGCCTGCGCCGCCACCAGCGCCGGATCAGTGATATTCAGCACTATTACGATCACTGTTTTAACCCGTCACTCTCCCCGATGCCGCTGCGCCCCTTCAGCTGATCGCCTTCCTGCAAGACGCCGGGCAGAACCGCCCGCGTCTGTGCTAGGCTAAACGTTTAACGGCGCGCCCTCTTCCCCTTCTGCACGCCGCGGATTCACACAGACAGGAACTTTTTATGCCGCCGGATTTTGACTGGACCTGCATCGATACCGTTTTGCTGGACATGGATGGCACGCTGCTCGATCTGGAGTTTGACAGCTACTTCTGGTTGAAGCATGTACCGCAAACGCTCAGCGAACGGCGCGGGATCCCACTGGCGCAGGCGCAGGCACTGATTGAGGCGCAGTATCAGGCGGTGCAGCACACGCTGAGCTGGTATTGCTTTGATTACTGGAGCACCACGCTCGATCTGGACATCCACAGCATGACGCACGCCCTGGGCCACCGCGCCAGCGTCCGGGAAGATACCCTGCCCTTCCTCGACGCCCTGCGTGCGCAGGGAAAACGGACGATTTTGCTGACCAATGCGCACCCGCACAGCCTGGCGGTAAAAATGGCGCATACCGGCCTCGATGCGCACCTTGATTTATTGCTATCTACCCATACATTTGGTTATCCCAAAGAGGATCAGCGCTTGTGGCAGGCGGTGCAGCAGCACACCGGGTTCGATCCGGCGCGCACATTATTTGTGGATGACGGTGAACCCATTCTGGATGCGGCCAAACAATTCGGCATCCGCTACTGCCTGGGCGTTGAAAACCCGGACTCCAGCATGGCGAGAAAGACCTTTTTGCGCCATCCCTCAATGCATGACTACCGCACGTTGTTACCGGCCGCTTCCCGCCCATAACGACCCGTTCAGGAGGTTGCGATGAAGGAGACCCATCAGGATGACAATGCCGTCCGTCTGGATAAATGGCTGTGGGCCGCACGCTTCTATAAAACCCGTGCCCTGGCCCGTGAAATGATTGAAGGCGGCAAAGTGCACTATAACGGACAGCGCACCAAGCCGAGCAAGCTGGTTGAGGTGAATGCCGAGATCAAACTGCGTCAGGGAAATGACGACCGGACCCTGACTGTGCTGGCCGTGACCGCACAGCGGCGCGGCGCCCCTGAGGCGCAGCTGCTGTATGAGGAGACGGCGGCCAGTATCGAAAACCGGGAGAAAGTGGCGCTGGCGCGTAAAACCCAGTCGCTGACCATGCCCCACCCGGACCGGCGCCCGGACAAGAAAGAGCGCCGCAACCTGATCAAATTTAAATATGGCGAAGGTGAGTGAGCCTCCGCTGCACAGAGAGACTATTATGGCTAATCAAGATTCCAACGCGACGCACGACCAGCTGCATCGTTTCCTGTTCCAGAACCAGGCCGTGCGCGGCGAACTGGTGACCCTGAGCGACACCTATCAACAGGTGCTGGAAAACCACCACTATCCGGCACCGGTGAAAACCCTGCTGGGCGAATTGCTGGTGGCCACCAGTTTGCTGACGGCCACCCTGAAATTTGACGGTGACATCACCGTGCAGATCCAGGGCGACGGCCCGCTGAAGATGGCCGTGGTCAACGGGAATAACCGCCAGGAGATGCGCGGCGTCGCCCGTGTGCAGGAAGAAGCCGCCATCGCGCCGGAAAGCACGCTGAAGCAGATGATCGGCAACGGTTACCTGGTGATCACGATTACCCCGGCGGAAGGCGAGCGCTATCAGGGTGTGGTCGGTCTGGAAGGGGACACCGTGGCAGAATGCCTGGAGAATTACTTCCTGCAATCTGAACAGCTGCCGACCCGCCTGTTCATCCGTACCGGCGAAGCCGACGGCAAACCGGCCGCTGCCGGGATGCTGTTGCAGGTGCTGCCGGCGCAGAACGCCTCCACCGATGATTTCGACCACCTGACCCAGCTGACCGCCACCGTGAAAAACGAGGAGCTGTTCGGCCTGCCGGCGCATGAGGTGCTGTACCGCCTCTACCATCAGGAAGAGGCCACGGTATATGAGCCGCAGTCCGTGTGCTTCCGTTGCAGTTGCTCGCGTGAGCGCTGTGCGAATGCCCTGCGCGCCCTGCCGGATGAAGATCTGCAAAGCATTCTGGAAGAAGAAGGCCAGATTGATATGCATTGTGATTACTGCGGTGCTGACTACGTATTCGACAAGGTCGATGTCGGCGCGCTGCGCAATGCGGGCAATGAGCAAAACCCACAAATTCATTAATTTTTCTGAGGCAGCCTCCCGGCTGCCCTTTTTTTGTCCGATCCCCCGCCAATCTTGCCTGCGTTTCATTTTATGACGTGTGCTATCTCGCAGAATTGTTAAAAATAAGTGTTCTCTATTATTTTTTTTGACCCCCATCGCGTTTAATACAGACCGTGACCCTACACACTGTGTTAGTAACGTATAGCAACTAAGGAGTAGTGAAATGCGTGATCACGGTATAACACCTGATACCCTGGCCGCCTACGGCATCCATAATGTCAGCGACATCGTCTATAACCCGGACTATGCGCGTCTGTATCAGGAGGAGACTGCACCGGGGCTGGAAGGCTATGAGCGTGGCATTGAAACCAGCCTGGGCGCGATTGCTGTGGATACCGGCATCTTCACCGGCCGTTCGCCAAAAGATAAGTACATCGTCCGGGATGACATCACGCGGGACACCGTCTGGTGGGCGGATAAAGGGACCGGCAAGAATGATAATAAACCCTTAAGCCAGGAAACCTGGAACGCCCTGAAAGCCTGCGTGACGGATCAGCTCAGCGGCAAGCGCCTGTTTGTGGTGGATGCTTTCTGCGGTGCCAACCCGGACAGCCGCCTGAAAGTACGTTTTATTACCGAAGTGGCCTGGCAGGCCCATTTCGTTAAGAACATGTTTATCCGCCCGACTGACGAGGAACTTGCTGATTTTACGCCGGATTTCATCGTGATGAACGGCGCGAAATGCACGAACCCGAACTGGCGTGAACAGGGGCTGAACTCCGAGAACTTTGTGGCGTTCAACCTTACGGAAAACATCCAGTTAATCGGCGGCAGCTGGTATGGCGGCGAGATGAAAAAAGGGTTGTTCTCGGTGATGAACTACCTGTTACCGCTGAAAAACATCGCCTCTATGCACTGCTCAGCCAATGTGGGCGAGCAGGGCGATGTGGCGGTCTTCTTCGGCCTTTCCGGCACCGGCAAAACTACCCTCTCCACCGACCCGCAACGCCAGTTGATTGGTGATGATGAACACGGCTGGGATGATGACGGCGTGTTCAACTTCGAAGGCGGCTGCTACGCCAAAACCATCAAACTCTCCGAACAGGCTGAGCCGGAGATCTACCACGCTATCCGCCGCGATGCGCTGCTGGAAAACGTGGTAGTGCGCGAAGACGGCACCATCGATTTTGATGACGGCTCGAAAACGGAAAATACCCGTGTCTCTTACCCGATCTACCACATCGACAACATCGTCAAGCCGGTGTCGAAAGCGGGCCACGCGACCAAAGTGATTTTCCTGACGGCTGACGCCTTTGGTGTGCTGCCGCCGGTGTCGAAACTCACCGCCGACCAGACGCAATACCACTTCCTGTCCGGGTTCACGGCCAAACTGGCCGGTACCGAACGTGGCGTGACAGAACCGACCCCGACCTTCTCAGCCTGTTTTGGCGCGGCCTTCCTGAGCCTGCACCCGACGCAGTATGCAGAAGTGCTGGTGAAGCGTATGCAGGCGGCAGGCGCCCAGGCGTATCTGGTCAATACCGGCTGGAACGGCACCGGCAAACGCATTTCGCTCAAACATACCCGTGCCATCATCAATGCCATCCTCAGCGGTGAGCTTGATCAGCAGGAAACCTTCACACTGCCTGTCTTCAACCTGGCCGTGCCGATGGCGGTACCGGGCGTGGATGAGCACCTGCTTGACCCGCGCAACACCTACAGTGATGCCGCGCAGTGGCAGGCGAAGGCGGACGATCTGGCACGCCAGTTTATCGCCAACTTCGACAAATACACGGATACCCCGGCAGGCGCAGCCCTGGTGAAAGCTGGCCCGGCGCTCTGATCCCCCTCTTCAGGCGCACGCCGTGCGCCTGAATTCTTCTTTTGCCGGGTGCTTTTACCGCGCAAATTCTGTGTTATGCCTGTTTCCCCGGTTTATTGATAAGTGTTCCCTATGGCTACTCTGACGATCCGCAATCTCGATGATGAAATAAAAGAACAACTGCGCCTTGCCGCAGCACGCAACGGCCACTCAATGGAAGAAGAAGTGCGCGCCATCCTCCGGCAGGCGATGCTGGGCAGCACGCCCAATTACGGCCTGGCCAGCCGGGTCCGCCAGCGCTTTGCTGCGTTAAGTGACAGCGAACTGACCATCCCGGCACGCGATATGCCGACGCGCCAGCTGGAGATCGAATAATGATCGTGCTTGATACCAGCATTATCACCGAAATCATCCGGCCGGACCCGCACCGGCAGGTGATGCAGTGGCTGGACGCGCAAGACGCCAACCAGCTCTGCCTGACTGCTGTCACCGTGGCGGAACTGTTTACCGCCATCCAGTCCCTGCCCGGCCCGCGGCAGCGCCAGTTGAATACGGCACTGCTGGCGCTGCTGAATGAGGAGTTCACCCACCGGCTGCTGCCGTTTGATGCGCATTGCGCCCTACGCGCCGCCGCCCTGTCCGCAGAATTGCGCCGCCAGGGCCTGACCCTCGCGCAATCTGATCTCTACACCGCGGCAATCTGCCTGCACCATCAGGCGCAACTGGCCACCCGCCGCCCGGAAGATTTCCACTACTGCGGCCTTGCCGTGCTTAACCCATGGGGCGAACAGGGTAAACCGCGCTTCCACGAAGACGCGGCAGAATATTATGTGATGAGCCGGAAATAGCCTGAGCGGGAAACAGCCCTGAGCGGGAGACAGCCCTGAGCGGGAGACAGCCCTGAGCGGGAGACAGCCCTGAGCGGGAGACAGCCCTGAGCGGCAAATAACGATAGGCAAAACGCGGCGGGCAGGAAAGCGTGAGATAGGGCGCGGGGGCGGCCGATCCTGGCGGAATGCAGCACCGGGCATCACCCCCTGACGGTGAGCGATGGCCGGAACGTTTCCCTTAAGACGCAGGCGTTTCCCGGCTGTCTGATGCCGCTTTCGGCGGCTGCCCCGCACCGGGGGTATCGCCGTTCTTGCCTTTTACCGCCGGTAGCGGCAGATAGGCCCGGATGCGTAACCCGCCACGTTCGCTGGAGCCGATGTCCAGCGTCCCGGCGTGGGCGTCGATGATGCGCTGGACAATCGCCAGCCCCAGCCCGGTACCGCTGGTGCTGCGGGCGCTGTCACCCCGCACAAACGGCTGGAACAGGTGCTTGAGCTGATCGGGGCGGATACCCGGCCCGTCATCCTCGACCTGGAACCAGGCGCGCTGCAACTCATGGCCGCTGCTGACTTTAATCCAGCCATTGCCGTAGCGGGCGGCGTTGACCACCATGTTCACTGCGGCACGTTTCACCGACAGCGGATGCACATCCACCATCAGTTCTGCCGGGGCAAGATCGCTCTCAATCTCCCGCTCATAGCCGCTTTCTGCCGCAATCACCTCACCGAGAATGGTGTTGAGATCGCTGAGTTCCGTCTGCATCTCCTGGCCGGTGCGCAGGTAATCGATGAACTGCTCGATGATGGCGTTGCACTCTTCAATATCCTTATTGATCGACTCCGCCAGGTAGCCATCTTCATCGCCCATCATCTCCGTCGCCAGCCGGATGCGCGTCAGCGGGGTGCGCAGGTCATGGCTGACACCTGCCATCAGCAGCGTGCGGTCATCGGCCAGTTGCTTGACGCCCGCCGCCATCTGGTTAAAGGCACGGGTCACTGACCGCACTTCCGATGCGCCATACTCGCGCAACGGCGGCGGAATAATCCCCTTTCCGACCTGGAATGCCGCATGTTCCAGTTCCACCAGCGGGCGGTTCTGCATCCGGATAAACAGCCAGGCACCGCCAATCGCCAGCAGCATAATCGCCAGCGTGTACCGGAACAGTGGGGAGAAGTCGCCCTGGTGGATTTCGGTGAGCGGCACGCGCACCCAGATGTCCGGCGAGAGCCAGGTTTTCAGCCACACCACCGGGGTATTCTTGTTCATCTCGACGCGGACGTCCGTCGGGCCGCCCAGTTGCTGCGCCATCTGCTGGCTGAGGAACTGGTAATGCTGCGCCCAGCGCAGGCCGCTCTCTTCCGCCGCCGAGTTGGTGTAGAGCGAGATGCCCAATTCACGGTAGATCTCCCGCCGGAAGGCCGGCGGCACCTCCAGCAGGGTGCCGTCTTCCAGTTGCAGGCGATCTGTCATCAGCATCCGGACTTCATAGGCCAGCACTTTATTGAACTGTTGCAGGCTGGGCAGGATGGCGAAGTTCAGGACCACCAGGTAGGTCGTCACCAGGCTGACGAACAGCAGGGTGACGATCAACAGCAGGGTTCGGGCAAACGAGCTACGCGGTGAAAAGCGCAATCGCCTCATGCTTTACTGCCGTCCGGGACGAAGACGTAGCCAAGACCCCACACGGTCTGGATATAACGCGGGTGCGCCGGGTCCTCTTCCACCATGCGGCGCAGGCGGGAGATCTGTACGTCGATGGAGCGCTCCATGGCGCTGTATTCACGGCCGCGCGCCAGGTTCATCAGCTTATCGCGTGACAACGGCTCACGCGGGTGGCTCACCAGCGCTTTCAGCACCGCAAACTCACCGCTGGTCAGCGGCATCGGTTCATCTTCGCGGAACATTTCACGGGTGCCGAGGTTCAGCTTGAATTTGCCGAAGGAGATCACGGCCTCTTCCTGGGACGGCGCGCCCGGCAGTTCATTGGCCTGACGGCGCAGCACGGCACGGATACGGGCCAGCAGCTCACGCGGGTTGAACGGTTTCGGGATGTAGTCATCGGCACCGATCTCCAGGCCGACGATACGGTCAACCTCTTCACCTTTCGCCGTGACCATAATGATCGGCATCGGGTTACTCTGGCTGCGCAGGCGGCGGCAGATAGAGAGGCCATCTTCACCCGGCAGCATCAGGTCCAGCACCATCAGATGGAAGGATTCACGCGTCAACAGGCGGTCCATCTGTTCGGCGTTCGCCACACTGCGTACCTGGAAGCCCTGCTCCGTCAGATAGCGCTCTAACAGGGCGCGTAAACGCATGTCGTCATCCACCACCAGAATCTTGTGATTCTCTTGCATCTCTTTACTCCCAAAGGCTTAAGCCTGAACCCTCGCGGGCATAATTAACCCGGAAAACCTGTCGCGTGGACGGCCGGTTACCGCAGCCATACTCACTTATCTTTTCGCTCAGGCGCACCCTTTTTGCCGGTACGTCATGCGGCGTCGTAAACACGGGCTATTGTTAAAAAACTCCGCCGCTTCAGACAGCGTTATATGGTATATATTCTAGACGAAATTGTTACAAAGATTATTGATTTGCCCAATTATCAATACTTTTGCCGCTTCGCTGCTCACCTTCCGTTTCTCTGCCGCGCTGATGACGCTTTTCCGGCCGCTTTCTAAACTCCGGTGTTTATACCCCGTAACGCAAGCTTATTTCACTGACTTTGTGACAGAGCGGGCAGGCGGCAATAAGCGGTGTTAATTCCTGCCGTCAGAGGCTATAAAGAGCCGATGAGAGTGACACCGTAAAAGGCGCCGGATGAAAAGTGATTTGATCACCCGTGAAGGGTACAACAGGCTGAAAAAAGAGCTCGATTTCCTGTGGCGCGAGCGCCGCCCGGAGATTACCGAAAAAGTGGCGTGGGCCGCCAGCCTGGGCGACCGCAGCGAAAACGCCGACTACAAATACAACAAGCAGTTACTGCGTGAAATCGATCGCCGGGTGCGGTTCCTGCGCAAGCGGCTGGAAGTGGTGCGGGTCATTGATTACTCGCCGCAGCAAGACGGCAAAGTCTTTTTCGGTGCCTGGGTTGAGGTGGAGAATGAGGCGGGCGACGTCAAACGCTTCCGCATCGTCGGGCCGGATGAGATCTATGGCCGCAAACAGTACATCTCGATCGACTCGCCGATGGCGCGGGCGCTGATCAAAAAAGAGGTGGATGACGAGGTCAACGTCCCGACGCCGCTGGGCATTAAAGTCTGGTGCGTGAACCTGATTGAGTACCTGCCGGATGAACCCGATCAGCCGGTTGACCCTGACCTCTCCGGTGAGCAGGAACAAGACAACCCGGAGCCGCCGCCCGGCTGACGCACACGGCGGTAAATGTTCCGAAACCGCCCCACATCGCCGCCAAATGCCGCCCGCTGCTGGCATTTTGGCGGCACACTCCGTATAACGGTGCCCTGATTTGACAACCCCTTAGCTTACGACAGATACCATGATGAATGATCCCCTGAGCCGCAGTATTGCAAGTGAGTTGCAGGCCAGACCGGAGCAAGTTGACTCCGCTATCCGCCTGCTGGACGAAGGAAACACCGTGCCGTTTATCGCACGTTACCGCAAGGAAGTGACCGGCGGATTGGATGACACCCAACTGCGCCAGCTGGAGAGCCGCCTCGGCTACCTGCGCGAACTGGAAGATCGTCGCCAGAGCATCCTGAAATCGATTGAAGAGCAAGGCAAACTCACTGACGCGCTGGCCGCCTCGATTAACGGCACCCAGAGCAAAACCGAGCTGGAAGACCTTTACCTGCCGTATAAACCCAAGCGCCGTACCCGTGGGCAGATTGCCCTGGAGGCCGGGCTGGCCCCGCTGGCGGAGAGCCTGTGGAACGCGCCGCAGCAGGTGCCGGAAAACGCGGCCGCCGCGTTCGTGGATGCCGAAAAAGGCGTGGCGGATGTGAAAGCCGCACTGGACGGCGCACGCTATATCCTGATGGAGCGTTTCGCCGAGGATGCCGCCCTGCTGGCCAAAGTGCGTGACTACCTGTGGAAAAATGCCCATCTGGTTTCCCGCGTGGCAGAAGGCAAAGAGGAAGAAGGCGCAAAATTCCGCGATTACTTCGATCACCATGAACCGATTGCCACGGTGCCTTCACACCGGGCGCTGGCGATGTTCCGTGGCCGCAATGAAGGCGTGCTGCAACTCTCGCTGAATGCCGATCCGCAATTTGATGAGCCGCCGCGTGAGAGTTACGCCGAACAGATCATCATGGATCACGTCGGCCTGCGGCTGAACAACGCCCCGGCAGACAGCTGGCGCCGGGCAGTGATCAACTGGACATGGCGCATCAAAGTGCTGCTGCACCTCGAAACCGAACTGATGGGCAGCGTGCGCGAACGCGCGGAAGAAGAGGCGATCAACGTCTTCGCCCGCAACCTGCATGACCTGCTGATGGCCGCGCCGGCCGGGCCGCGCGCGACGATGGGCCTCGATCCGGGCCTGCGTACCGGGGTGAAAGTGGCGGTAGTGGATGCCACCGGCAAACTGGTGGCCACTGACACCGTCTACCCGCACACCGGCCAGGCGGCCAAAGCCGCTGCCGCCGTGGCTGCACTCTGTGTGAAGCACCAGGTGGAACTGGTGGCGATCGGGAACGGCACCGCCTCACGGGAAACCGAGCGCTTCTTCCTGGAGCTGCAAAAACAGTACCCGGCTGTCATCGCCCAGAAAGTGATTGTCAGCGAGGCCGGGGCGTCCGTTTATTCCGCGTCTGAACTGGCGGCGCAGGAGTTCCCGGATCTTGATGTGTCGCTGCGCGGGGCCGTCTCCATTGCCCGCCGCCTTCAGGACCCGCTGGCCGAGCTGGTGAAAATTGACCCGAAATCAATCGGCGTCGGCCAGTATCAGCATGACGTCAGCCAGAGCCAGTTGGCGAAAAAGCTGGATGCCGTGGTCGAGGACTGCGTAAACGGCGTTGGGGTAGACCTGAACACCGCCTCTGTGGCGCTGCTGACCCGTGTCGCCGGGCTGACGCGGATGATGGCGCAAAACATTGTCAGCTGGCGCGATGAGCACGGCCGGTTCAATAACCGTGCACAGTTGCTGAAAGTCAGCCGCCTGGGGCCGAAAGCCTTTGAACAGTGTGCCGGCTTCCTGCGCATCAACCACGGCGACAACCCGCTGGATGCCTCTACGGTGCACCCGGAAACCTACCCGGTGGTGGAGCGCATTCTGGCCGCCACCGAGCAGGCGTTGCAGGATCTGATGGGTAATCCCTCTGCCCTGCGCAACCTCAAAGCCAGCGATTTCACCGACGAACGCTTTGGGGTGCCGACCGTGACTGACATCCTGAAAGAGCTGGAAAAACCAGGCCGTGACCCGCGCCCTGAGTTCAAAACCGCGACGTTTGCGGAAGGCGTCGAAACCATGAATGACCTGACGCCGGGCATGATCCTGGAAGGTGCCGTCACCAACGTGACCAACTTCGGCGCCTTTGTGGATATCGGCGTCCATCAGGATGGGCTGGTGCATATCTCCTCACTGGCGGACAAATTCGTGGAAGATCCGCATACGGTGGTGAAAGCCGGGGATATCGTCAAAGTGAAGGTGCTGGAAGTGGATCTGCCGCGCAAACGTATCGCCCTGACCATGCGTCTGGACGAACAGCCGGGAGAAACCGCTGCGCGCCGCGGCGGCAGCGCCCCGGCCGGAAAAACGCAGACACGCACCGCAGGCCGTCAGGATGCACGCGGCGGCAAGCCGCGCGCTGCCCAACCCGCCGGGAACAGCATCATGGGCGACGCCCTGGCGGCTGCGTTCGGTAAAAAACGTTAATGCCGGCTCCGCCATCCTCCGGGGTGGCGGAATATTTCCTCTTCTGCCTTCCCGCCTCCCGATCCTCACATTTACATCATCACCACACTTTCGCCATAAAAAATTAACTTATATTACTGATTATTCACCATTAATCTCTCACAACCGTGTCGTTTACTCCGACGACAAAAGCCGCAGATTGGTTATTTTTTAGCTAAATTTGCCATAAATTTGATCTGGATTAGGTAAGGGCGAGATCGTGCCCGTTACCCGATTGCATACGATAACGCTTCTCAATACTCTCATGCTCGCCTGCCAGCACTGGCGATAAAAGAGGCACCCAGGCGCACGCATAACTGCCGCGTGTAACACGTTTTCAGCCCCCGCGAAAGAAGGTGACCGCCATGCCGCTTCAACCTCTGCATCACTACAAAATTGCCGGTTTTGCACCGCACATCAGCCCGGCTTACCGGCAAAAATTGCTCTCCCTCGGTATGCTGCCCGGTTCACTGTTTAAAGTGGTACGGGTTGCGCCGCTGGGCGACCCGATCCAGATCGAAACCCGCCGCGTGAGCCTGGTGCTGCGCCGCAATGATCTGGCGGCGCTGGTACTGGAAACCTGCGCCTGATCTTTACGGACGTTTCTTTTCCCACGGCGATACGCATGATGAACACATTAACGATTGGCCTGATTGGCAACCCAAATGCCGGCAAAACCACCCTGTTCAACCAGTTAACCGGCGCCCGCCAGCGGGTCGGCAACTGGGCAGGTGTGACGGTTGAACGCAAAGAGGGGCAGTTTTCCACCCCCCGCCACCAGGTGACGCTGGTTGACCTGCCCGGCACCTACTCCCTGACCACCATCTCTGAGCAGACCTCGTTGGATGAGCAGATCGCCTGCCGCTATATCCTCAGCGGCGAGGCTGATCTGCTGATCAACGTGGTGGATGCTGCCAATCTGGAACGCAACCTCTACCTGACTCTGCAACTGCTGGCGCTGGGCATTCCCTGCATCGTTGCGCTGAATATGCTGGATATCGCCCAAAACCAGCAGATCACCATTGATACCGCGGCGCTGGCCGACCGGCTGGGCTGCCCGGTGGTGCCGCTGGTTTCCACCCGCGCGCAGGGCATTGCCGAACTTAAACAGCAGATTGACCGCCCCTTCAGCGCGCCGCAGCCGGTTGCGCTCGACTACCCTGCACCGCTGCTTGACGCGGCCCAACAACTGGCCGCCGTCATGCCGGAAACCCTGACCGACAGGCAGGCGCACTGGCTGGCGCTGCACATGCTGGAAGGCGACATTTGCAGCCATGCCGTGGCCCCCCGCGCGGCGGCCCTGTTGCCCCAGGTACGCAGCACCCTGCGCCATGCCCTGCCGGATGATGCCGCCCTGCTGATTGCCGGTGCGCGTTACCAGTGCATCATGGCCATTTGCGCCGCCGTGAGTAATACCCACCAGGCGGCGTCCGACCGGTTGACGCAGCGGCTGGACCGGCTGATCCTCAACCGGCTGCTTGGCGTGCCGATTTTCCTGCTGGTGATGTACCTGATGTTCCTGCTGGCGATTAACCTCGGCGGGGCATTGCAGCCGATATTTGACCTTGGTTCCGCGGCTATTTTCATTCACGGCGTGCAATGGCTCGGCGCGGTGCTGCACTTCCCCGGCTGGCTGACGCTGTTCCTGGCACAGGGCATCGGCGGCGGCATCAACACCGTGCTGCCGCTGGTGCCGCAAATCGGCATGATGTATCTGTTCCTCTCATTTCTGGAGGACTCCGGTTATATGGCACGTGCCGCGTTTGTGATGGACCGGCTGATGCAGGCGATTGGGCTGCCGGGAAAATCGTTTGTGCCGCTGATTGTTGGGTTCGGCTGTAATGTGCCGGCCATTATGGGCGCCCGCACGCTGGATGCCCCGCGCGAGCGGCTGATCACCGTGATGATGGCGCCGTTTATGTCCTGCGGGGCGCGGCTGGCCATCTTTGCGGTCTTTTCGGCCACCTTCTTCGCGCAGGGCGGTGCGCTGCTGGTCTTCTCCCTCTACCTGCTCGGCATCGTGGTGGCGATCCTCACCGGGTTAATGCTCAAACATACGCTGATGCGCGGCGATGCTTCCCCGTTCGTGATGGAACTGCCGGTTTACCACGTCCCGCATGTGAAAAGTTTGCTGCTGCAAGCCTGGCAACGGCTGAAAGGGTTTGTGCTGCGGGCCGGGAAAGTGATCGTACTGGTGAGCATTTTTATCGGCGCGCTGAACAGTTTCTCCCTGAGCGGCAAACCCGCCGACAACCTCACTGATTCCGCGCTGGCCTCCGTGAGTAAAGTAATGACCCCGCTGCTGGCACCGATTGGCGTGCAGCCGGACAACTGGCAGGCCACCGTGGGGCTGGTTACCGGGGCGATGGCGAAAGAGGTGGTGGTGGGTACGCTGAACACGCTTTATACCGCCGAAGCCATTACCGACGCGCCTTTTGACCCGGCAGCCTTTTCGCTGGCAGATGAACTGACCCAGGCCGTGACCGAAACCTGGCAAGGCGTGAAAGAGACGTTCAGCCTGAGCGTGCTGTTCAACCCGATTGAAGCCAGTAAAGGGGATGGCGAAATGGCCTCCGGCCCCATGAGCATGATGGGCAGCAAATTCGGCAGCGTCGCCGCCGCCTACAGTTACCTGATTTTTGTGCTGCTCTATGTGCCCTGCATTTCTGCGATGGGCGCGATTGCGCGTGAGGCGGGACGGAACTGGATGATCTTCTCGGTGCTCTGGGGGCTGAATGTCGCCTATTCGCTGGCGGCGCTGTTCTATCAGGCGGCCACATTCCGCGCGCACCCGGCAGTCAGCCTGTTGACCATCACACTGGTCGTGCTGGTTAACCTGGGAATTTTCATCGGCCTGCGCCGTGCCGGCCATCACCCCGGCACACCCCCGTCACGCCCACCGGCAGTGACATCCCCGCACCAGCCGGCGTGCCATTGAGGAGAACGGCATGAATCCTCTGCTTGAGGTTTACCATCTTCTCGCGCTGCATGGGTCGCTGGACATGGCGCAGTTACAGCAGCGTTGCCGGGTCCCCCCGGCGATGCTGACGGCCCTGCTGAGCCAACTGGAAAGGATGAAAAAGATTGAGCCGGTGCCCGCTGCGGCCACCGGCTGCCCCACCGGCGCGTGCGGTGATTGCCCGGCAAGCACCCGCTGCGCGCCGGTGCGTTACCGTGTGTATAACGCCAGCAACATATAATTCGAATGAATATAAATAAAGCCTGCCATTTAATTAAATAGGGCTACCCTCCACGTATTTCCCTCCTTAAATTTGATTACCCTCACAAATAAAGAAAATATCTCCCTGTAACCCTGTCCCTGATCCTCGTCGCCCTGCGGTGCCGTTGACTTGGTTTATACGCCAGCGTAGCCTTTTTGTGGGAGCGCTCCCACGGACAAAGGTGCAACATGGAAACTATTAAAAAAATTCTGACTTCGATTTATGGAAATACGCTTCAACAGCACTATTTTGCTGAATTAAGCGATCTTATTCTGACTGCTAAAGCGGCTATTACGCGTTCGCGTAAATTGCATTGGGATGAAGAAGACATCGTATTAATTACTTACGCCGATCAATTCAGTGAAGATAACAGACCCACGCTGGAAACATTTACCGGCTTTTATAACCGCTGGTTAAAAAATACGTTTTCACTGGTTCATCTGTTGCCGTTTTATCCTTACTCTTCAGATGATGGTTTTTCAGTCATTGATTATCACCAGGTTAACCCGGTAGCCGGTGACTGGCAGCACGTGGCAGAACTGAACCGCTCAACCCGGCTGATGTTTGATTACGTCTGCAACCATATTTCTGCACAAAGCAGCTGGTTCCAGGGCTATCTGGCGCAACAGCCGGAGTATGACGATCACTTCATTGAGATGGACCCGGAAACCGATCTGCATCAGGTCACGCGCCCGCGTACCTCGCCGCTGCTGACGCCGTTTATGCTGGCCAATGGCGACACCCGCTACATCTGGACGACCTTCAGCGCCGACCAGATTGACCTCAACTTCGCCAGCCCGGCGGTATTGAAACGCATGGTGGATGTACTGCTTACCTACCTGGCGCGCGGCGGGGATTACATCCGGCTGGATGCGGTGGGGTACATGTGGAAAGAGCCGGGCACCTCCTGCATCCACCTGGAGAAAACCCATCTGCTGGTCAAATTATTCCGCGCCATTGCGGATTTTGTCGCGCCCGGCACCGTCCTCATCACCGAAACCAACGTCCCGCACCGGGATAACATCAGCTATTTCGGCCAGGGCGACGAAGCCCAGATGGTTTACCAGTTCCCGCTGCCGCCGCTGGTACTGCATGCTATCCACCGTGGGGAGGCCGGCACGCTGAGCCGCTGGGCCGCCTCGCTGGAGACTCCGGCCGCAGGCTGCACCTTCTTTAACTTCCTCTCTTCGCATGACGGCATCGGCCTCAATCCGCTGCGCGGCCTGCTGCCGGAAGAGGAGATTCTGGCGCTGGCGCAGGCGATGGAAAATCAGGGCGCGCGCGTCTCATATAAAAATAACCCGGACGGCAGCGCCAGCCCGTATGAAATCAACGTCACTTATCTGGACGCGCTGAATAAGCAGGACGACGATGACGCCCTGCGCGTGCGCCGCTTTATGCTGGCACACGCTATTTTGCTGGCTTTCCCCGGCGTCCCGGCGATCTATATCCAGAGCCTGCTCGGTTCACGTAATGATGATGAAGGCGTGATGCTCAGCGGCCATAACCGGGCAATTAACCGCCAGAAATACCCGTTAAGTGACATTGAACCACAAATTTCCGGCGGCAATACCTTACGCACCGATATATTTGTCGGGCTGCGCCATCTGATTGCCCTGCGTAAAACCTTACCGGCCTTCCATCCTGATTCCGCGATGCAGGTCATCACGCTGGATAGCGCCGTTCTGGCATTCCGGCGCACTGATAAAAATAATCACACGCTGCTCTGCCTGTTTAATGTCAGCGATCGTCCGATCACGGTGACATTGCCGGAAAATAATTACCTCGATGCCATCAGCGGGCAGGAAATAACCGGTGATCACGCCTTTACGCTGCAACCCTACGCCTATTACTGGCTTCACTCCTAAATAAAAACAGGAAATCATCATGAATAAGAAAAATACGCTTCTTATTTCAGCCCTGCTCAGTGCCCTGGCATTAACCGGCTGTGACGATAAAAAAACGGAATCCGTCACCATCGAATTTATGCACTCCTCTGTCGAGCAGGAGCGGCAGGCGGTTATTAACGATCTGATTCAGACATTTGAGCAGCAAAACCCTGGTGTGCACGTTAAACCGGTACCGGTGGAAGAAGATGCTTACAACACCAAGGTGATTACCCTGGCGCGCAGCGGCGCGCTGCCGGCGGTGATCGAAACCAGCCACGACTACGCCAAAGTCATGGATAAAGAGCAGCTGATTGACCGCGACGCGGTGAACGACGTCATTACCGGCATCGGCGCTGACAACTTCTACGACGGCGTGCTGCGCATTGTGAAAACCGAAGACGGCACCAGCGCCACCGGCGTGCCGATCAGCGGCTGGATCCAGGGCATCTGGTATCGCAAACAGCAACTGGCGGATGCCGGCTTCAGCGAGCCGCAAAACTGGCAGCAACTGCTCAGCATCACCACCGCCTTTACCCACCCGGAACAGAAAAAGTTCGGCATCGGCCTGCCGACCGCAGAAAGCGTAATGACGGAGCAATCCTTCTCACAATTTGCGCTCTCCAACGGGGCCAACGTGTTTGACGCCAACGGCGCAATCACCATCGACACCCCGGAAATGCAGCAGGCACTCGGCTTCTATCAACAACTGGCCAAAACCACCCTGCCCGGCTCCAACGACATCATGGAGATCAAAGACGCCTTTATGAACGGCACCG
Source organism: Nissabacter archeti (assembly GCF_018257325.1). NCBI lineage: Bacteria > Pseudomonadati > Pseudomonadota > Gammaproteobacteria > Enterobacterales > Yersiniaceae > Nissabacter > Nissabacter archeti. The sequence goes on along the minus strand of NZ_JAERKB010000002.1, from coordinate 307,023 downwards.
TGCCGATGGCCGTCTACTCCACCTACATCCTGCCGGCGATTTACAACGAAGGGTTTGCCCAGGACATCGGCTTTGCCGTGCCGGCAGAAAAATCACAGGCGGTCTACGGCACCATTACCTCCCTCACCATCACCGCCGGGCAGACCGAAGCACAGCGTGACGCCGCCAAAAAATTCATCACCTTTATGGAGCAGTCTGACAACGCCACCCGCTGGGTGCTGATGTCACCGGGCGCTGCGCTGCCGCTCACCAAACTGGTGACCAGCAACAGCAACTGGCAGGACAACCCGGTGGTGAAAGCGTTCGGCCCGCTCTCTATGGAGCTGGTGCAGCAGTTCGCCAACGTGCAGGTGTTCGGCTCAGTCGGTGAGAAAAACTTCACCAGCATGGGTGACATCACCGGTTCAGCCGCACTGAGTGAAATGGTGAACGCCGTGACGGTCGGCAATAAAGACGTGCCTGCCACGCTGGCGCAAACCCAGGGCCGGGTGACCCACCTTGTCCAGAAACGCTGAGTGAGGATTTGATGAAGCCTGCTTGTCAACCTTCCCTGCTGCCGGCGAAACGCCTGAGCCTGGGAAAACGCTTAAAAACGGACACGGCGTTTGCCTGGTATCTGCTGGCACCGAGCATGGTTCTGCTCGCGCTGCTGGTGGTCTACCCGATGATCGCCAACCTGCAACTGAGTTTCCTGCAGTTGCCGCTTAACCCACGTCTGTCCGACCGGTTTGTCGGGCTGGATAACTACCTGAGCATCCTCAGCGATCCGGAGTTTTACCACTCGCTCTGGGTTACCTTCTGGTACACCGCGCTGGTGGTGCTCGGCAGCACCGGCGTGGGGCTGGGGGTCGCGCTGTTCTTCAACCGGGAGTTCCGCTTCCGTAAAACCGCGCGCTCGCTGGTGATCCTCTCCTATGTGACGCCGTCCATCTCGCTGGTGTTCGCCTGGAAATACATGTTCAACAGCGGCTACGGCATCGTCAACTGGGTCGGCGGTGACCTGCTGCACCTGTTTGACCAGGCCCCGCTCTGGTTCGACAACCCCGGCAGCAGCTTTGTGCTGGTGGTGCTGTTTGCCGTCTGGCGCTATTTCCCGTACGCCTTTATCTCCTTCCTGGCGATTTTGCAGACCATCGACAAATCGCTGTATGAGGCGGCGGAAATGGACGGGGCCAACCTGTGGCAGAAATTCCGCATGATCACCCTGCCGGCGATCATGCCGGTGCTCGCGACGGTGGTGATCCTACGGGCGATCTGGATGTTCTACATGTTTGCCGACGTCTACCTGCTGACCAACAAAGTCAACATCCTGGGCGTTTACCTCTACAAAACGGCCTTTGCCCTCAATGACCTGGGCAAAGCAGCGGCGCTGTCTGTGGTGCTGTTCGGCATTATTTTCATTGTGATCCTCCTCGCGAGAAAACGGGTGAATCCTCATGGCAACAACTAAACGTTCCCTGCTGCGCCGCTCCGGGTTCTATCTGGCGCTGGCTGCATTTCTTGCGGTGGTGCTGTTCCCCTTCTTCATCATGCTGATGACCTCGTTCAAAAGCAGCAAGGAGGCGATTTCCCTGCACCCAACTCTGTGGCCGGAAAACTGGACCTGGCAGCACTACGCGGACATCTTCAACCCGACGATTTTCCCGTTTATGTCCTACTTCAAGAACAGCCTGAGCGTGTCACTGGTCGCCTCCGGCATTGCGGTGCTGCTCGGCATTCTGGGCGCCTATGCCCTGTCGCGGCTGCGCTTCAAAGGCCGGCTGACCATCAACACCAGTTTCTACACGGTGTATATGTTCTCCGGCATTCTGCTGGTGGTGCCGCTGTTCAAGATCATCTCGTCGATGGGGCTGTATGACACCCTGACCGCGCTGGTGATCACCATGGTGGTACAGACCCTGCCGACCGCCATTTTTATGCTGAAAAGCTACTTCGACACCATTCCAAAGGATATCGAAGAAGCGGCGATGATGGACGGCCTTAACCGGCTGCAAATCATCTTCTACATCACCGTGCCGCTGGCGATCTCCGGCATCATTTCCGTGTTCGTCTACTGCTTCATGGTGGCGTGGAATGACTACCTGTTCGCCTCGATTTTCCTCTCTGACGCGAAGCACTTCACCCTGCCGGTGGGCCTCAACGCCCTGTTCAGCACGCCTGATTACATCTGGGGCCGCATGATGGCCGCCTCACTGGTGACGGCGCTGCCGGTAGTTGCGATGTATGCCCTGTCGGAAAAATTCATCAAAGGCAATCTCACTGATGGCGGCGTCAAAGGCTGACGCCCGCCCTTACCCGTCGTGAACTTATAAAGGAGTCAGCATGAAAAAGTTAGTCGCCGTTGCACCGCGCGTTGCCGCACTGGTGGAGTATGAAGATCGCCCGTTGCAGGCCCATGAAGTACGCATCCGTGTGCAGTTCGGCGCACCGAAGCACGGCACCGAAGTGGTGGATTTCCGTGGCGTCAGCCCGTTTATCGATGAGGCCTTCTCCAGCGAATGGAACCTGTTTGTGCCGCGTGCGGAAGGCGAGGCGCGCGGTATCGAGTTCGGTAACTTCACCCTGGGCAATATGGTGGTCGGCACCGTCGAGGAGAAAGGCGGGCAGGTCACGCAATATCAGCTGGGCGACCGCGTCTGCACTTACGGGCCGTTGCAGGAGACGGTGATCGTCAACGGCGTGGACAACTACAAACTGCGTCACATGCCGGAAGGGGCCGCGTGGCAAAACGCCGTCTGTTATGACCCGGCCCAGTTTGCCATGAGCGGCGTGCGTGACGGCAACGTGCGCGTAGGTGACGTGGTGGTGGTGATTGGCCTGGGCGCGATCGGCCAGATCGCGGTGCAGCTGGCGAAAGGTGCTGGTGCAGCGCTGGTGATCGGCGTGGATCCGCTGGCCCACCGCGGCGAGATCGCCTGCAAACATGGCGCGGATGTGGCCCTCGATCCGACGGCCTGCGATTTGGGTCTTGAGATCAAACGCCTGACCGACAAACGCGGCGCAGACGTGATCATCGAAACCAGCGGCAATGCGCAGGCGTTACAGGCATCCCTGCGCGGCCTGGCTTACGGCGGCACCATCTCCTATGTGGCTTTCGCCAAACCCTTCCCGGAAGGCTTCAACCTGGGCCGTGAAGCGCACTTCAACAATGCGCGCATCGTGTTCTCCCGCGCCTGCAGCGAACCCAACCCGGATTACCCGCGCTGGAACCGCAAACGCATTGAAGACAGCTGCTGGCAGTTGCTGATGAACGGCTACCTCGATTGCCGTGACCTGATCGATCCGGTGGTGACGTTCCGCGACAGCGCCGAAAGCTACATGCGCTTTGTCGATCAGCACCCGGAACTGAGCATCAAAATGGGCGTTACCTTCTGATTACGTGTGACTTTACAGGAAATATTTAGATGAAAATCGGTACCCAAAATCAGGCGTTCTTCCCGGAAGGGATTCTGGCGAAGTTCCAGTACATCAAAAACATGGGCTTTGACGGCTTTGAAATTGACGGCAAGCTGCTGGTGAACAACCTGGCAGAGGTGAAAGCCGCGATTGCAGAAACCGGCCTGCCGGTGGTCAGCGCCTGTGGCGGCTATGACGGCTGGATCGGGGATTTCATTGAAGAGCGCCGCCTGAACGGCCTGCAACAGATTGCCGCCATACTGCGGGCGCTGGCTGAAGTCGGCGCGAAAGGCATCGTGGTGCCGGCCGCCTGGGGCATGTTCACCTACCGCCTGCCGCCGATGACCTCACCGCGCAGCGTGGCCGGTGACCGCCTGGCCGTCAGCAGCTCGCTGAAATTCCTCGACGGCATCGCCGCCGACACCGGCACCAAAATCTTCCTGGAGCCGCTGAACCGCTATCAGGATCACATGATTAACCTGCTGTCAGATGCCCGCCGCTACATCGAAGAGAACCAGCTGCACCACACGCAGATCATTGGTGACTTCTACCACATGAGCATTGAGGAAGATGACATCAGCGCCGCGCTGCACCAGCACCGCGACCTGCTGGGGCATGTCCACATTGCAGATAACCACCGCTATCAGCCGGGCAGCGGCTCGCTGGACTTTGCACGCCATTTCAACCAGCTCAAACAAGATGGCTATGACGGTTACGCCGTCTACGAATGCCGCGTGCGGGCGGCCGATCCGGCCAAAGCCTATCAGGATTCCCTCGACTATCTGCGCACCTTGCGCTAATCGGCAGGAAAAACATGGAGTTTACTGCTTACGCATCGCGGCCCTTGCGGGCCGCGATTATTGGTGCGGGCCAGGTGGCGGAGAAAGTGCACGCCGCCTATTACGCCACCCGCAAAGACGTCACGCTGGTTGCGGTGGTCGACAAAGAGGCTGAACGCGCTGACGCCTTTGCTGCCCGCAATAACATCCCCCGCGCCTACACTGACGCAGACGAGATGTACCGCCTTGAACAGCCGGATGTGGTCAGTATCTGTTCGCCAAACCGTTTCCACTCGGCACAGGTGCTTCAGGCGTTGCAGCATGGCTGCCACGTCATGTGCGAAAAGCCCCCGGCCATGACGCCGCCTGAGGCGCTGGCGATGGCCGACGCCGCCGACCGTGCCGGGAAAGTGCTGGCCTATGATTTTCACCACCGCTTCGCCGAGGATTGCCGCATTCTGCGGGAAAAAGTGGCAGCCGGAATGCTGGGCGAGGTTTACGTCACCCAGGCGCGCGCCCTGCGCCGCTGCGGCGTGCCGGGCTGGGGCGTCTTTATCGACAAAGAACAGCAGGGCGGCGGGCCGCTGATCGACATCGGCATCCATATGCTGGATGCCGCGATGTATGTGCTGGGCTTCCCCCAGGTCACCCGCGTCAGCGCCCACCAGTTCTGCAAAATCGGCAACCGCAAACACCGGGGGCTGTTTGGTGAATGGCAGCCGGAAAAGTACACGGTGGAAGATGCCCTGTTTGCCACGCTGGAGTTTGAGGGCGGCGGCATTTTACGGCTGGAAACCTCCTTTGCGCTGAATATCCCGGAAGAGTCAGTGATGAACGTGCAGTTTTGCGGGGCCGAGGCGGGGGCCACCCTCTTCCCGGCGCACATTTACACCGATGACGGCGGCAAACTGCTGACGCTTTACCAGCGCCAGGAAGCGGACAGCCAGCGCCACCACAACAGCATGAAAGCTTTTGTTGACCGCGTGATGGGGCAAGAGAGCGACGTGGCCGATGGCCGCCAGGGTTACCGCATTCAGCAACTGGTGGCAGCAATCTATCAGGCCGCTGAACAGGGTGAGAGCGTGACGTTATGATGACTTCCCCTTCCGCCCCGTTCTCCGTGCTGTGCGAGCCGGGTTTCAGCCCGCACCAGCTGAACAAATACGCCACCCTGATGACCTGCGGCAACGGGTATCTCGGCATCCGTGGCGGCCACGAAGAGGCCTACACCGATCAGGTGCGCGGCATGTTTGTGGCCGGGTTCTACCACCGCGCCACGCCGGATGAGGTCACTGAGCTGGTGAACCTGCCGGACATCACCGGCTGCAAAATTGAGCTGGGAAACACGCCTTTTTCACTGCTGGCCGGGACGCTGCTTTCCTACCGGCGGGAATTCCACCCGGAGTTGGGTGAGCTTTGCCGCGAACTGATCTGGCAATCGCCGGAGGGCGGTTTGTTCAGCCTGAAAAGCGCCCGGTTTGTGGCGCGTGCGCCGCAGCAACTGGTGGCCGCCACCCTGACACTGACCGCGCTGGATCAGGCGACGCCCCTGCGCCTCTCCACCGGCATTGACGCCACGCAGACCAACAGCGGCCGCCAGCACCTGACGGAAGCGAGCGTGCGCGTGATGCACCAGCACACGCTGCAAGGCTGCTACCGCACGCCCGAAGGTGACATGGCGCTGATGCTCACCAGCCATTGCCGTCTCTCCACTGATGACGTGAGCATCAGCTATGCCGCAAAAAACCGCCGGCTGACCCAGCAGTTCAGCACCACCCTACAGGTGGGCGTGCCGCTGACGCTGGAAAAATTCAGCTGGGTTGACGTTTGCCTGCCGGGCGATGCGGAACCGGCAAGCTGGGACGAACACTGCCTCGCGCAACTCGCCCCGCATGTTGAACAAGGTTACGCGGCGCTGCGCGCAGCCAGCCTGCAACAGTGGCAACACTGGTGGCCGCAGGCGCGGGTGGAGGTTGACTCCAGTGATACCTTTGACCAACTGGCGCTGGACATGTCCGCCTACCATCTCGCCGCCATGACGCCTGCGCATGATGAGCGGTGCAGCGTGGCGGCCAAAGGGCTGACCGGCGAAGGCTACAAAGGCCACGTGTTCTGGGATACCGACATCTTTATCCTGCCCTATCACCTGCTGACCCGGCCGGAAACCGCGCGGGCGCTGTTGCGCTACCGTTACCACCGTATCCCGCAGGCGCAGCAGAAAGCGGCCCGTTGCGGGTACGAGGGCGCGTTGTTCCCGTGGGAGAGCGCCTTTACCGGTGAAGAGGAGACGCCGGCTTTCGGCTTGATCAACATCCGCACCGGTCTGCGCCAGCCGGTGGCGTCGGCGCTTGCTGAACACCATCTGGTCGCGGATATCGCCTACGCCACCGTGGGCTACCTTCAGGCCACCGGTGACGCCGCCTTCCAGGCCACCGAAGCCCAGGCGCTGTTGAAAGCGTGCGCGCTGTTCTGGCTGAGCCGCACCACGGAAGTCAATGGCCGGCTGGAGCTGCATGATGTGATTGGCCCGGACGAGTACACCGAGCACGTCAACAACAATGCCTACACCAATTATCTGGCGCACTACAGCGTGGCGCAGGCGCTGCATTACCTGCCGGACACACCGGAACATGCCGGCTTCCGCGCCCGCGGGCGGGATTTCCTGGCCCGTTGCGTGTTGCCGCAGCCGGATAACGATCGGGTTATCCCGCAGGATGACAGCTTCTTCAGCAAACCGACGATAGACCTGACGCGCTATCAGGCAAAAGCCGGCACCCAGTCGATTCTGCTCGACTACTCGCGGGCGGAAGTCAACGAGATGCAGATCCTCAAGCAGGCCGACCTGATCATGCTGTTCTTCCTGCTGCCATCGCTGTTCAGCCGGGACGTGCAACGCGCCAACCTGGATTACTACCTGCCGCGTACCATCCATGACTCATCGCTCAGCAAGGCGATCTACGCGATTGTCGCCTGCCGCAACGACATGGCAGACCTCGCCTGGCCGCTGTACCGCGAGGCAATGGCTATCGATCTGGGGCCGGAGCCGCACAGCTGTGATGACGGCATCCACGCCGCCGCCACCGGGGCCATCTGGCTCGGGGCGATCATGGGCTTTGCCGGGCTGGAGTATCAGGAGGGGCAACTGGTGCTCTCGCCGCGCCTGCCGCCGCACTGGAAAACACTGCGCTTCCCGCTCCGCTGGCGGGGTGAACAGCTCCAGGTCAGCATCAGTCATCAGCACTTGCAGATTGAAAAAGCCACTGACGCCCCGCTGAGCATCAGCGTCCACGGCACGCTGCACTCTTTCACCCGCCGGCTGGTGCTGGCACTTCACTAAGGAAGCATGATGGCAATGAAGCCTTTACCCCAGGCGGTCGTGTTTGATCTGGACGGAGTGATCACTGACACCGCCGAATTCCATTTTCTCGCCTGGCAACAACTGGCGCAAAAACTGGGCATCAGTATCGATCGTGCTTTTAACGAGCAGTTAAAAGGCGTAAACCGCGCTGACTCCCTGACGCGTATTTTGCAGCGCGGCGGCCAGGCTGACGCCTATACCCCGGCGCAGCGTCAGCAATTTATGACGGAAAAGAACGATCTTTACCGGGAACTGCTGGCAACCCTCAGCCCGGCGGACATTCTGCCCGGCATTCTGCCGCTGCTGGCTGACCTGCGGGCGGCCGGGTGCCGCATCGGGCTGGCCTCCGTGTCGGAGAATGCCCCGCAAGTGCTGGCATCGCTGGGGTTATGCGACTGGTTCCATTTTTGCGCCGATGCCCGCGCATTAACCCACTCCAAACCGCATCCGGAAATTTTCCTGACCGCCTGCCGCGGGCTGGGGGTTGCGCCTGACCAGGCCATCGGCATTGAGGATGCGCAGGCCGGGATCACCGCCATCAACGCCAGCGGCATGTACTCGGTAGGGATCGGCGCATCGCTCACCGGGGCGGATTACCGGCTGAACCACACCGGGGAGCTGGCCTGGCCAGATCTGCTGGCCCATTGGCAGGCAGAACAGGCTTGCCCCACACCCATCACCAGGAGCTGAGCATGGCCCAGATTTCTTTACAGCACATTCAGAAGATTTATCCCAACAATGTCCACGTCGTAAAAGATTTTTGCCTGGAGATTGAAGACAAAGAGTTCATCGTGTTCGTCGGTCCCTCGGGGTGCGGCAAATCCACCACCCTGCGGATGATCGCCGGGCTGGAGGAGATCAGCGACGGCGACCTGCTGATTGACGGCCAGCGCATGAATGACGTGGCCGCCAAAAACCGCGGCATCGCGATGGTGTTCCAGAACTACGCGCTCTACCCGCACATGTCGGTGTATGACAACATGGCGTTCGCGCTGAAGCTGATGAACGTGGATAAAGCGGAAATTGAGCGGCGCGTGGCCTATGCGGCACAGATCCTCGGGCTGAAAGACCTGCTGCAACGCCGCCCGAGCGCACTTTCCGGCGGCCAGCGCCAGCGGGTCGCGTTAGGCCGCGCCATCGTGCGCGATGCCAAAGTGTTCCTGATGGACGAACCGCTTTCCAACCTCGACGCTAAATTGCGCGTCCAGATGCGGGCGGAGATCAGCAAGCTGCACCAGAAGCTCGACACCACCATGATCTACGTTACCCACGACCAGACCGAAGCCATGACCATGGCGACGCGGATTGTGGTGATGAAAGACGGCATTGTGCAGCAGGTCGGCAGCCCGAAAACCATCTACAACCGGCCATGCAACATGTTTGTCGCCGGGTTTATTGGCTCCCCGGCGATGAACTTTATCCGCGGGGCGCTGGATGGCGGGCACTTTGCGACGGAAAGCCTGCATATTCCGATCCCGGCGGCGGCGCTGGAGAAACTCAACGCGGCCGGGTATCAGCGCCAGCCGCTGATCCTCGGCATCCGCCCGGAGTCAATCCAACTGGCACAACCGGGCCAGCAGCAGATTGAGGCCAGCGTCTCCGTGGCGGAGCTGACCGGGGCTGAATTTATGCTGTATTGCCAGATTGGCGGGCATGAACTGGTGGTGCGCACGGACGCGCAATGTGACATTCACGCCGGGGAGAAACTGGGCCTGCGGCTGGACATGGCGCACGCCCACTTCTTTGACAGCGAAACCGAACAGGTGATCCCAACGCTTTCGTAAGCGCCGGGCAACCACACAGGGAGGGTGATGGCACCCTCCCTTTTTTTATGCCTTATGCCTGGGGGCCGGGGCGGCCGTTGAGCGGGCGTAACGGATTTCAGTCTCCACCAGCGTATGCATCTGCGAAGGTTCGCGCCCGGCAATGCGGGCAAACAGGAGGTCGCCGCCCTGCCAGCCCAGTTGGGCAGTCGGCACGTCGATGCCGCTTAACGGCGGCGTCAACAGCGGTGAAATACCGGTATTGCTGAACCCCATCACGGAGAGCCGGTCGGGAATGCTGCACCCCTGCTCCTGCGCGGCCCGGTAGAGGCTGAGAATTTTCAGCGCATCGGTCGCCAGCACGGCGGTCGGCAGCGACGGCAGCGCCAGCAACCGGCAAGCCGCCTCATACCCCTCCTCCACGCTGTTGCCGCCATCCACAATCCAGGCCGGGTCTACCGGCAATCCCGCGTCCGCCATTGCCTGCCGGTAACCGGCCAGCCGGTCAATCGACACATGGAAATCCAGCGAGGCGTGCAGGCAGGCGATCGCCCGGTGCCCCTGCGCAATCAGCACCTGGGTCATCCGGTAGCTGTCATGCACATTGTCGGTGTCCACCGAAAAGATGTGGCGGTACTGCCCTTCCACCCGGCCGATCACCACCACCGGAATGGTGTAGCTGTCGAGCTGGGCGAAAAAGGCCTCATCGGCCGGGGAGCTGAGCATGATGATCCCTTTCACCATCTTCTCTTTGATCTTTACGAGACATTTTTGCAGATCGTCCTCGCTGTTACGGGACGTCTGCAAAATCACGTCGAACCCCTCCTCTTCGGCCCTGGAGGCGATGGCGTGCACAATGTCTGCAAAGAAAGGGTTGCCGAGCGTGCTGCGGGTCGGGCGGGTGGAAATCACCATAATGGCGTCAAAGCCTGAGGACGTCAGCGCCCGTGCCAGTTTGCTGGGCTGGTAATTCAGCGTGTCGATCGCCTGCAACACCCGGTCACGGGCCTCAGGGGAAATATTGGGCTGATTGTTCAGCACACGAGACACGGTCGATTTGGAGACCCCGGCCATCCGTGCGATGTCATAAATCGTAGCTGCCACTGATACGCATCTCCGCGTCAACGTGAGGGTAAATTCGGGGCAATTATACCGTAACGGGGAAGGATGTAATCCGGCAGAGGGCGCGGGGAAAGAAGAAGGCGGACGCAGTAATAGAAAAGGCGCCGTTTGGCGCCCCGTTGACCGATCAATCAGAGATTATTTATAGACTTCGGCGATGGCGCTGACTTTGCCGTGTTCGCGGCCGGCGATCACAACAAAGTATTTACCGCCTTTCTCATCGGCCAGTTTGGAGAGTTCTTCTTTGGCATCCATTGGCGAGGTGGTTTCCGCCGTCGTGGTAACGGTGCCCACTTTCTCATACTTGGTGGCTTCTTCTTTGGAGATCTCCTGCGCTGCCAGTGCGCCAAATGACATCACACCCGCCAGCACCGCTGCCGTCATCGCTGAAGCCTTCATTGCAGACATAAATTTCATGACCTTACCTCTCGTAGAATGATTAGTGTTTAAGAAAGCAGTCAAGATAAGCAGGTAACGAACACCACGGAGACAGCATCATCCTTGTGCGAATGAACCCCGGCGATATCCCGCCCAGAAGCGTGACAGTCGCGTGAACAGGGCTGACGCGTTTATCCGCCCTGTTCACACCGTCTGTCAGTTAATCAGTTACCTGCCTGATACCTAAGTATTAAGCAGATTGCTGATTTATCCACTCGGGCCCCTAAATAATTCCACTTTATTGCGCTAAATAAACTCCATAAACAGCGGGTTATCGGGGCAAGGCCAGGCCGCCCGGCGAGTGTTCCGCGAGGAAATCAAGCAGCACCTGGGTGAAATCGTCCGGATGGGAAACAAAAGGCGCATGGGCGGCTTTGTCGAGGGTAACGGACGTTGACTGCGGCCACGCCTCATCCAGTTCCGGGATAATCTTACGCGGCACCAGGCCATCGAGCCGCCCATAGATGCGCAGGAACGGCAGCGTCAGCGCACGCAAAGGTTCACGCAGATCGGCCTGCCGCAAAATCTCCAGCCCGCCGTTCAGCACGTCCACTCCCGGCATCGGCTGCTCCAGCACCACCGCCTTCAGCAGCCGGACGTCGCGCCGGGCGCTCTCGGTACCCAGGGTTTGCAGCGCCAGAAAACGTTCCACCGTGCGCTGGAAATCCTCACTGAGCTGATGCTGGAACCCCTGTAATACCTCAGGGCGGATGCCGGGCCACTCCCCCTGCGCGGCAAAACAGGGGGACGAGGCTACGGTAATCAGCGAGTCCACCTGCGCCGGGGCGTCCAGCGCAATCTGGCTGGCCACCAGCCCGCCCAGCGACCAGCCGAGCCAGTGGGCGCGCGGCGGGGCATTTTCCCGCACCCGTGCGGCCATCTCTGCCAGCGTCATCGCGCCGAAACCGGTGCTGCGCCCGTAACCAGGCAGGTCGACCAGGTGCAGCCGGAAATGCGGCGCAAGCCGCACCGCAGCCTGTTGCCAGACGTCGGCGTTCAACCCCCATCCGTGAAGCAGCACAAGATCGCGATCGCCTTCGCCCATTGTCTGCCAGTAAAGCTCCGTCATAGGTTATTGTCCTGTTTCTGTATCTCTGCAAGGAAGCCAAGATGAGTATGCTAACAATCGGCGGCCTGTGTTGGCTATGCCGGATGCCGCTACACCTCAGCCGCCACGGCATTTGCAGTTACTGCCTGCGGCACCTGACCGCGCCCCCGGCGTGCCCGCGCTGCGGCCTGCCCTCAGCCTCGCCCGATTTGCCGTGCGGCCGTTGCCTGCGGCAGCCGCCGCCCTGGCAGGCGCTGGTTGCCGTTACCGATTTTCGCCCGCCGCTCAGCCACCTGGTGCACCGGCTGAAGTTCAGCCACACCCCGGAGCTGGCCCCGGTGCTGGCGCGCCTGTTGCTGCTGCGCTGGCTGGAGGCCCACCGCCACGGGCGGGTCGTGCGGCCGCACCAGGTGATCAGCGTGCCGCTGCACCGGCGGCGGCAATGGCGGCGCGGCTATAACCAGAGTGATTTGCTGGCAGTGCCGCTGGCGCGCTGGCTGGGCTGCGGTTACCGGGAAGATACGCTGCAACGCACCCGCGCGACGCCTGCCCAGCGCGCACTCACGGCCGCCCGGCGGCAGCGTAACCTGCGCGGCGCGTTTCACTGCGGGCAGAATCTGGCCGGTTGCCATGTGGCGCTACTGGATGATGTGGTCACCACCGGGAGTACGGTGGCAGAGATTTGCGCGTTGCTCAATCGTGCGGGTGTGGCGTCGATTCAAATCTGGTGCCTGTGCCGCACCTTGTAGTGATGCCGTCATTGGGCGTATTATAACCTACTAGAGAAGTCAACTATTGAGTGAATGCTATGATCCGTATTACCGACGCAGCCCAAGCACACTTTGCCAAATTGCTGGCGAGCCAGGAAGAAGGCACTCAGATTCGCGTATTCGTGATTAATCCGGGTACACCTACCGCTGAGTGCGGCGTCTCCTATTGCCCGCCGGACGCAGTAGAAGCCACCGACACCGAATTGAAATTTGATCAGATCTCCGCCTATGTGGATGAGCTGAGCGCACCTTATCTGGAAGACGCCGAAATTGACTTCGTGACTGACCAGCTCGGCTCCCAGCTGACGCTGAAAGCCCCGAACGCCAAAATGCGTAAAGTCTCGGATGACGCACCGCTGATGGAGCGTGTCGAGTATGAACTGCAATCCAAAATCAACCCGCAACTGGCGGGCCACGGCGGCCGTGTGTCGCTGATGGAAATCACCGATGACGGCTATGCCATCCTGCAATTCGGCGGGGGTTGCAATGGCTGCTCGATGATTGATGTGACCCTGAAAGACGGCATTGAAAAAGAGCTGCTGGCTAACTTCCCGGAGCTGAAAGGCGTGCGGGATCTGACCGAACACCAGCGCGGTGAGCACTCTTATTACTAAGGCCGTATTATCAAGGCCGGCCTGAGTAAGGCACGGCTTGTCGGGGCATGAACGTTGCAGGTTCAGCACCGACAAAAAAGGGCACCCTACAGGGTGCCCTTTTCTTTTCCGGGTTATCTCCGGGTTGTCATTTTCCAGGCCGGCTACAGGCTCAGACCGACACCTTACGGCGGCGCTTATCCAGATCCTTCAGCAGCCGGTTGACCTGCGGGTCAGCAAACATCGCCTCCAGCGTCTGAGACAGCTTGCGCCGCCAGTTGGGGTACTGGTCTGTGGTGCCGGGCACGTTCACCGGCATTTTCATATTCAGCCAATCTTCCGGCTGTAACCCCAGCAACGCACTGGCGCTGTCTGCGATATAGCGTTGCAGGCCGCGGTTCAGCGTCGGGGTCATCGCCATCATAGAGGCCTTATGCCCCAGCTTTTTCGGCACACACCCGTACTGGTGCAGGCCGTTGAGCAGCCCCTGGCGCGCTTTATCCCGATCCTCCTGTAACCCGGCGAACACCTCTTTGTCCGGGTACAGGCCCAGCTTCTGGCCGAGCGTCAGATCCCCGCTCTCCCAGAACCCGCGCAGGGTCGGCAGATCGTGGGTGGTGATGGTTGCCATCGCCTGCACCGGGTAGGATTGCGGCGCGCGGTAGATATTGTCGCGATCGCGCTCGAAATAGAGCACTTTGTATGAGTACACGCCGCTGTCACGCAGCCGGGCGACAATCTCAACCGGCACGGTGCCCAGATCCTCACCAATCACCATGCAGCGGTAGCGCTGGCTCTCCAGCGCCAGAATCGCCAGCAGATCATCCACCGGATACTGGACATATGCACCCTGATCGGCCGTTTCCCCATAAGGTATCCACCACAGCCGCAGCAGCGCCATCACGTGGTCAATCCGCAGTGCACCGCAGTCAGTCATGTTGGCGCGCAGCAAATCGATAAACGGCTGATAACCGCGCGTCTGCATCACGTTCGGGTCCATCGGCGGCAGGCCCCAGTTCTGGCCGAGCGGGCCGAGAATATCCGGCGGTGCGCCGACTGAGGCACGCAAACAGTACAGCTCACGGTCACACCAGGTTTCTGCGCCCCCCTCTGACACCCCGACCGCCAAATCACGGTAGAGGCCGATCGGCATCCCCAGGGCTTCACTATGGGCGTAACAGTCAGCGAACTGGCTGTGCGCCAGCCATTGCAGCCACTGGTAAAATTCGACGTCATCGCGGTTGGAGTGATAAAACGCTTCCGCCGCCTCGGTGCCGTCACGGTATTTTTCCGGCCAGGCCGGCCAGCCCCAGCACTCTTTGTTCTCTTTGATCAGCTGTTCATGCAGCGCATCAAAAGCAGCCTGCTGGCGCAAACTGCTGCCGGCCTGCTCTACGAATTGCAGGTAGGCACGCTTGCGGGCATGGGTCGCGGGCAGCACCTCGAAGTCAGGGAAGGCCAATCGCAGCGCCTCCCGCTTCAGGGCCGTCACCGTGCTGTAATCCACCCATTCTGACGCGCGCGCTTTCTCCAGCGCCGCCTGGGTGTCAGGCTGTTTCCACCAGCGCTGGGCCGCCTTACTGTGACGGAACTCATCTACCGCATTCACGTCAATGTAGAGGATATTCAGCCAGCGGCGTGATGAGGGGCTGTAGGGGCTGGCGCTCTCCGGCATCGCCGGGTAGAGCGCGTGGATCGGGTTCAGGCCGATAAACGCCCCGCCCCGTTTCGCCGTCTCTTCCAGCATCATCCGCAGGTCACCGAAATCACCGATGCCCCAGTTTTGCTCTGAGCGCAGGCTGTAAAGCTGCACGCAGGCACCCCAGAGTTTTTTGCCGGTCAGCAGCGCTTCCGGTTCATAACAGCGTTTCGGGGCGACGATAAGGCGACAGCTCCAGCGCTGCCCTTTCTGCTCCAGCGTCAGCTGGTGGTAACCCGCCGGCAGCCGCCCCGGCAGGGTCAGACGTTTGCTTCCCCCGGCGCGCCCTTCGGCCCGCGTGCCGTTCTCCTGCTCCAGCACCCAGCTGAATTCACCCTTTCCGGCCAGCGACAGGGAAATCGGCCGCCCCTGGGTGAAGACTTTCACCGGCGGCAGCGGCCCGGCTGCCGGCGAGGTCTCTTCATCACGGCCCATTGCGGTCAGCAATTTCATTTTGGTCTGCGCTGAAATTGCCTGCTGTTTGCCGTGCGCGTTGATAAAGCTGGCGGAAATACCCGCCAGCGTGGCCGCCTGATCAATCTGTTTCTCGTCCATGCGGTCTCCTTACCGTTTTGCCTGCCAGATGCGTTGCTGATAATCCCGGATCGAACGATCCGAACTGAAAATCCCAACGCGTGCTGTATTCAGGATAGCGCGTCGTGTCCATTCTTCCGGGTCACGGTAGAGTGCGTCCACGTTCTGTTGCGCTTCTTCATAGGCGGCGAAATCGGCCAGCACCAGATAAGGGTCGCCCCCGCCCAGCAGGCTGTTCAGCAACATTTCAAACGCCTGCTTGTCGCCGTTGCTGAATTCGCCGCTCTCCAGCGCTTTCAGTACCGCATTGAGTCGTTTATCTTTTTTACGCCATTTCACCGGGTCATAGCCACCGGCTTTCAGCGCTTTGACCTGCTCCACGGTATTGCCGAAAATAAAGATATTCTCTTCGCCCACCTGCTCGGCAATCTCGACGTTAGCGCCATCCAGCGTGCCGACGGTCAGCGCGCCGTTCAGGGCCAGTTTCATATTGCCGGTGCCGGACGCCTCTTTCCCGGCAGTGGACACCTGCTCGGAGACATCTGCCGCCGGGATCATCAGCTCCGCGACCGACACTTTATAATCCGGGATAAACACGACCTTCAGCAGATCCTTCACCCGCGGATCGTTGTTGATCGTCGCCGCGACCTGGTTGATCGCATAGATGATATTTTTTGCCAGGTAGTACCCCGGCGCGGCTTTGGCCCCGAACAGGAACACCCGCGGCACCCGGTCCGGGCCCTTTTTACTCAGGATCTCCTGATACCGCGCGATGATATGCAGCAGCGTCAGGTGCTGGCGTTTGTACTCATGCAGCCGTTTGATCTGGATATCGAAGATCGCCTCCGGATTGATCACAATGCCGGTGACATCCTTCACATACGCTGCCAGTTTCTCTTTATTCCGGTGCTTGATTTGGCGGAATTTCTCCCGGAACCCGGCGTCTTCGGCATAAGGTTCCAGCCCTTTCAGCGCGTCCAGATCCGTGACCCACTCGGTGTTCAGCGTTTCATCGATCAAGGCTGACAGCGCCGGGTTACACTGCTTCAGCCAACGGCGCGGGGTGATGCCGTTGGTGACATTATGGAATTTCTGCGGCCAAAGCTGGTGATATTCCGGGAAGAGATCCTTCACCACCAGATCAGAGTGCAGCGCCGCTACCCCGTTCACCGCAAAACCGGCCACCACGCACAGGTTGGCCATGCGTACCTGCTTGTTATGCAGCACCGCCAGCTTGCCCCACAGCGCCTCATCGCCCGGCCACTGCTTATCCACGATCTTTTTGAAGTGCGCGTTGATCTGCTTAATGATGGCGAAGTGGCGCGGCAGCAGGCTGCGCACCAGTTTTTCATCCCAGCACTCCAGCGCTTCCGGCATCAGCGTGTGGTTGGTGTAGGCAAAGGTGCGGCTGGTGATCTGCCAGGCGGCCTCCCACTCCAGCTGATGCTCATCCAGCAGGATGCGCAGCATCTCAGGGATCGCAATGGTAGGGTGGGTGTCATTGAGCTGGATCACTTCATAATCCGGCAGCTCCGCCAGGGCACGGCCCGCGCGATGGTGGCGGCGCAGGATGTCCGCTACCGCACAGGCACACTGGAAATATTGCTGCATCAGGCGCAGCCGTTTACCGGCCTGATGGTTGTCATTTGGGTAGAGCACTTTGGTGAGTTTGGCGGCGTCGATGCCATGCTGCTCAGCGTGCAGGAAATCCCCGTCATTGAATTTACCCAGGTCAAACGGGGCGGGATGGGTAGCTTCCCAGAGGCGCAGCGGCTGGCTGATGCCGTTGCGGTAGCCCACTACCGGCAAGTCCCATGCTTCACCGCGCAGGATGAAATCGGGCCGCCATACCGTGCGGCCGTCGGCCTGTTTCTCCAGTTTGCCGCCCATACCGACGTCCACCGCCAGCGAGGCATTATGGGTGAACCACGGGTAATTTTCGCGCTGCCAGATGTCAGGCGACTCATGCTGTTTGCCGTCAACAAAGCGCTGGCGGAACAACCCGTACTGGTAGTTCAGCCCATAGCCGGTGGCCGGCTGGCTGAGGGTCGCCATGGAATCCAGGAAGCAGGCGGCCAGCCGCCCAAGGCCGCCGTTGCCCAACGCCGGATCCACCTCCTGTTCAAGGATGTCAGTCAGCGACAGGTTAAAGCCTTTCAGGATAGCGGCAATGTCGTCATACCAGCCGAGGTTGATCAGGTTATTGCCGGTCAACCGGCCAATCAGGAACTCCATTGAGATGTAGTTCACATGCCGCTGCCCCTTCTCAGCCGCTTCCGGCCGGGGCGGAGGAGTCAGTTGCTCGGCAACGGCGGCGCTTACCGCCTGCCACCACTGATGCGGCGTCATTTCTTCTGCGGCATGAAGGCCGAAATGATGCCACTGGCGCGACAGCGCAGCCAAAAAGACATCCTTTTTAAATGTGGGCTGTGACATAGCAGGTCTCATTCCTGTAGTTAAACCAGTTAACGCTAACCAGTTAAATGTTGAACATGTGAATTGGGCATGACGGACAGGCGCTTAAATAATTAGCGCTATCCTGCCGGGCAGTGAGCGGCGCGGCATCATCCCGCCGGACGCTTAGCTGGGGAGGAGAAGCAGGGCGTAGCCGTGAAGTGTGATCGACTGCAACTTACCATCACCTCAAAACCGGCAGTTATTGCATTAGAAAGTGGCTTAGCTGAACTTAACGGCTAATGATTAATTACAAGCCGTAAAATAATCATGGTGTATTGGATGGCTACCTTTCCGCCACCTCCGCCGCTGTCAGAGAAGATGGAAACCTCATGCTGATCCCTTCAAAACTCAGCCGTCCGGTACGGCTGCAAAATACTGTGGTGCGCGATCGTTTGTTGACCAAACTGGCCAGCGCAGCCAATTACCGTCTGGCGCTGGTTAACTGCCCGGCGGGTTACGGTAAAACCACCCTTGTCGCCCAGTGGGCGGCCGATATCGCGGAGTTGGGATGGTATTCACTGGATGAAAGTGATAACCAGCCGGAACGCTTTGTCAGTTATCTGGTGGCCGCTATCCAGCAGGCCACTGGCGGGCATTGCAGCAAAAGCGAGGCCATGAGCCAGAAACACCAGTACGCCAGCCTGTCAGCACTGTTTTCCCAACTGTTTATTGACCTGAGCGAATGGCACCGGCCGCTCTACCTGGTGATTGATGACTATCACCTGATCACCAATGAGCAGATCCATGAGGCGATGCGCTTTTTCCTGCGCCACCAGCCGGAAAACCTGACGCTGGTGCTGCTCTCACGCTCGCTGCCGCCGCTCGGCATCGCCAACCTGCGGGTGCGCGATCAACTGCTGGAACTCGGCAGCAGCCAGCTCGCCTTCAACCACCAGGAGGCAAAACAGTTCTTTGACTGCCGCCTCCATGCGCCGCTGGAACAGGGTGACAGCAGCCGTTTATGTGACGACGTTGAGGGCTGGGCAACCGCCCTGCAACTGATCGCCCTCTCTGCCCGCCAGTCCGGGGCGGCGGCGCATAAATCAGCCCAACGGCTGGCCGGGCTGAACGCCAGCCACCTGAATGATTACCTGGTGGATGAGGTGCTCGACCGTATTGACGTCGATACCCGCCACTTCCTGCTGCGCTGCGCGGTGTTGCGCTCCATGAATGATGCGCTGATTGTGCGGCTGACCGGCGAGGATTACGGCCAGCAACGGCTGGAGGAGCTGGAGCGCCAGGGCCTGTTTATCCACCGTATGGATGACAGCGGTGAATGGTTCTGCTTCCACCCCTTATTTGCCGCATTTCTGCGCCAGCGCTGCCAGTGGGAACTGGCGCTGGAGCTGCCGGCCATCCACCGCAGCGCCGCCGAAGGCTGGCTGGCGCTGGGCTACCCGGCTGAAGCCATCCACCACGCGTTAGCAGCCGGTGACATTGAGATGCTGCGCGACATCCTGCTGCATCATGGCTGGATGCTGTTCAACCAAAGCGAACTGACTCTGCTTGAACAGTGTTTGAATGCGCTGCCCTATGAGCGGCTGGTGCAGAACCCCAAACTGGCGCTGTTACAGGCGTGGCTGGCGCAAAGCCAGCACCGCTTCACGGAAGTCGATACCCTGCTGGATCGCGCTGCCGAGGCGATGCAGGCCCAACAACTGGAAATTGATAAAACCCTGGCGGCCGAATTCAACGCGCTGCGCGCGCAGGTCGCCATTACGGCCGGCAAACCGGAAGAGGCCGAGCAGCTCGCCGGTGAGGCGCTGAAATTCCTGCCGCTGTCGAGTTACTACAGCCGCATCGTGGCAACCTCCGTGACCGGCGAAGTGCACCACTGCAAAGGCGAGCTGGCGCGCGCGCTGCCGATGATGCAGCAAACCGAGCAGATGGCGCGGCGGCATGAGGTCACCCATTACGCGCTTTGGGCGCTGCTGCAACAGAGCGAAATCCTGATCGCCCAGGGCTTTTTACAGGCCGCCTTTGAAACCCAGGACAAAGCCTTTGAGCTGGTGCGCGAACAGCATCTGGAGCAGTTGCCGCTGCACGAGTTCCTGCTGCGCCTGCGCTCCCAGCTGTTATGGTCATGGGCACGGCTGGACGAGGCCGAAGGGGCCGCCCGGCGTGGCCTGGAAGTGCTCAATAACCACCAGCCGCAACACCAGTTACAGTGCCTGGCGATGCTGGCGAAATGCTCGCTGGCACGGGGCGATCTCGACAATGCCGGGCGGCACCTTCAGGGATGTGAAACCCTGTTGCTCAGCAGCGCCTATCACCGTGACTGGCTCACCAACGCGGATAAAGCCCGGGTACTCTATTGGCAGATGACCAATGATGTCACTGCCGCGGCTAACTGGCTGCGCCATACGGAAAAACCGGGCATGGCGGATAACCATTTCCTTCAGGGGCAATGGCGCAATATTGCCCGCACACAAATCCTGCTCGGCCAGTTTAATGAAGCCGAAGTGGTGCTGGATGAGCTGAACGACAACGCCCGGCGGCTGAAGCTCTACAGCGACCTCAACCGTAACCTGCTGCTCAGTAACCGGCTCTACTGGCTGTGTGAGCGGAAAGCGGATGCCCAGAAAGCGCTGATGGAAGCCCTGACGCTGGCCAACCGCACCGGTTTTATCAGCCATTTCGTGATTGAGGGCGAACTGATGGCCCAACAATTACGCCAGCTTATCCAGCTGAATGCCCTGGCAGAACTGGAGCAACACCGGGCGCAGCGTATTCTTCGCGATATAAATCAGCATCATCGTCACAAGTTCGCGCATTTCGACGAAAGCTTTGTGCTGAAGCTGCTGACTCACCCGCACGTGCCGGAACTGATCCGCACCAGCCCGCTGACCCAACGCGAATGGCAGGTGCTGGGCCTGATCTACTCCGGTTACAGCAATGACCAGATTGCCGGTGAGCTGGATGTGGCGGCCACCACCATCAAAACTCATATCCGTAACCTTTATCAGAAGCTGGGTGTCACCCACCGCCAGGAAGCCGTGGTGCAGGCGCAGCGGCTGATGCAGCTTATGGGGTACAGCGCCTGAGGTTATCAATCAGGCGCTGCCACTGATCCTCTTTACAGAGGATCACTTCTGCAGATGAACCGGCGGCCACGGCCGCCGTCACTCAGCGCTGTTGCCACTCTCCGCGACGCCTGCCGCCATTCAACGCGACGTGCTGCCACTCCATGCGACTTGCTGTCACCTGACATTGCCCTCGCACGCCGCGGCCACTCAGCGCAATCTTCATCTGCCGCCACTATCATTTATCGCCATTCTCACCTACCGCTTGCCGCCCTTTACCGCGAAGGCCAGGTGGTGCGGGTCACTGCGCTGGCTTCTGCCCGTAATAGGCATCGGCACCATGTTTACGGCTGAAGTGCTTTTTCATCAGGTAACTGTCAATCGGGTGCAGGTGTGGGTTAACGCTGCATGCAATCCAGGCCATTTTGGCGACCTCTTCCATCACCACGGCATTATGTACCGCCTCTTCCGGTGAGCGTCCCCAACTGAATGGGCCGTGCTGGCTGACAATCACGCCCGGCGTATGCAGCGGATCGCGGTCCGTGAAGGTTTCCACGATGACCCGGCCGGTTTCCCGCTCATAGTCGCCCTCCACTTCCTCACGCCGCAAAGCGCGGGTACAGGGGATGTCGCCCAGAAAATAGTCCGCATGGGTCGTGCCGAGTGCCGGGATGGTCAGCCCGGCCTGCGCCCAGGCGGTAGCGTGAGTGGAATGGGTATGCACAATACCGCCCAGTGCGGGGTAACGCTGATAAAGCACCCGATGGGTCGCAGTATCTGACGAAGGCCGGTAGCGCCCTTCCACGATGTTCCCGTCCAGATCAACCACCACCATATCCTCTGGCTGCAACTGTTCATACGCCACGCCGCTGGGCTTAATCACCATGAGTTGCCGGTCACGGTCGATACCGCTGACGTTGCCCCAGGTAAAGGTCACCAGCCGGTGTGCCGGCAGTGCCAGGTTGGCGTCAAACACCTGTTGTTTCAGAGACTCCAGCATCATTGCACTCCTGTTTCCCGGGCTTCCCGTGCCGGCACGGGAAGCCCGGCCCGGCGCATTTTCTCACATACCCAATGGCGCGCCGCCGCCACCTCCGCTGCCGGATCGGGGGCCGTCTCACTCCACATCTCAATCAGGTAAGGGCCGCGGTAGCCGCTGGCCTGCAAGGTGGCAAAACAGCGTTCAAACTCCACCACCCCTTCGCCGAACGGCACATTTTTGAACAGGCCGGGGCGGGTATCTTTAACATGCACCGCGACGATGTGCCCGGCACCCGAGGCGAGTTCCATCTGCACATCGTTGTCCCAGGCGGACAGGTTGCCGATATCCGGGTAGAGCTGAAACCACGGGTTATTGAGGTAATGCGCATAACCCAGCGCCTTGCTGATGGAGTTCATCAACGGGTAATCCATGATTTCCATCGCCAGCGTCACCTGCGCCCGGCTGGCCATCTCGACCGCCTGCACCAGCCCATCACGGAAACGCGCCCTGGTGCGGTCGTTGGCCTGCTGGTAATAGACGTCATAACCCGCCAGTTGAATCACTCGGATGCCGACATCCTGCGCCAGCCGGATCGCCTTGCGCATAATCGACAGCCCCTCCTCGCGCACCTCATCCTCTTCCGCGCCCAGCGGAAAGCGGCGATGGGCGCTGAGGCAGAGCGAGGGCACGCGTACGCCGGTCGCGGCTACTGCCTTCACCAGCGCCATACGCTGTTCGGGTGACCAGTCCAGCCGGGCCAGACGCGCATCAGATTCATCGATCGACATCTCGATAAAATCAAACCCCAGCGATGCCGCCAGTTGCAGGCGGGCAAGCCAGTCTTCGCCCCCCGGCAGTGCTTTTTCATAAATGCCGAGCGGAACGGCTTTATGTAACATGCCGGCTCCTTAGCCCCAGAGCTGCTGAATGGTACGCTTGAACTGACGCGCAGCCTCAACCGGGTCTGCGGCGTCACGAATGCTGCGCCCGGCGATAAACACATGCACCGGAATACCCTGGAACAGCGGCAGATCCGCCAGCGCCAGCCCCCCGGTCACCGTGACCTTAAAGCCCATCTCTGACAGGCGTTTGATCGCCGCAATATCGGCCTCGCCCCAGGCCACGCCGGCAGCCTGAGCATCACGGCTACGGTGATAAACCACCTGCCCAATGCCGGCCGCACGCCACTCCGCGGCTTGCTCCCAGGTCCAGAAACCGGTCAGCTCAATCTGCACATCGCCATTGAACGCATGGGCGACTTCCAGTGCCCCTTTGACGGTGTTGATGTCGGCACAGCAGATCACGGTTATCCAATCCGCATCGGCTTCAAAACACATGCGCGCGAGGATGTGCCCGGCATCAGCAATTTTGGCATCAGCCAGCACAATTTTTTCCGGGTAGAGTGCTTTGAGGTCACGCACTGCGCGCACGCCTTCCGCCACACAAAGAATGGTGCCGACTTCAATGATATCGACCTCCGCCGCAATCTGCCGGGTGGTGTGGTAGGCATCAGCCATGCTCTGGTTGTCCAGGGCGACTTGTAACATCGGTAAGACGTGAGACATAACAACGCTCCTTTTAGTGGGCGGCCGCGTCAGCGGCGGCTGAGGTTTCATCAATGAGTGCCAGCACGTCCTGTTCAGTGCGGCAGGCGCGCAACCGGTCAAAATTGGCGTCATCTTCAAACAGGTTCACCACTTGCATGATGCCGACTTCCTGATGTGCCTGAGCATCTACTGCCGCCAGCGTAATCAGGATATCGACCGGATCATTTTCTTCATGGTTAAACACCAGGGGCGTTTTCAATGTGACCAGTGCAAAACCGGTTTTGTTGACCCCTTCCTCCGGGCGGCCATGCGGCATCGCCAGCCCTGGGGCAATCACAAAATAGGGCCCGAAACGCGCCACGCCGTCCAGAATGGCCTGGTAATAACGGGGTTCCACCACCCCGGCTTTCACCAGCAGATCAACGCCGATTTTCACCGCCTCCTGCCAGGTGGCCGCCTCCGCCTGAAGGGCGATAGCGTGGTTTTCCGCTAACGAATCACGCAGCTTCATACCGGCTCCTGTTTTTTAAGGTCATGGGGAAAATGCGCGGTGATCACCTCCAGCAGCTTTGGCCCGAAGTCCGCTGCGGACAGCATATTGCGTACACCGACCACATATTTATTGCCGCTGACGGTGATCTCATCCGCCACATGGGTAGAGGCGATGATAATGTCTGCGCCGCCCAGCTCGGATTTGTATTCCCCTACCGCACAACTGTTTACGCTGTGATTAATGCCTTCCTGTGTCAGGAACTGGCCGACTTTCATCTTCATGATCATCGAGCTGCCTTGCCCACATCCACATACCGCCAGAATGCGCACGGTCATAATTTTGGCTCCTTATGGTTCAACAGAGTGTTGCTGTTTAATTGGCTGTTATTGTTTAACCGGCTGTGGCTGTTTAACTGACAGTCATTGTTCGACCGGTTGTTCTGAAGCAATTTTTTCTGCGTCCTCTTCGGCGCGCAGGGTACGGCCGGCAAAGAACATGTAGATCGCGGCAATCATGAGGATCACCCCGATAAACCACAGGCCGGTGGTGAAACCCTGCATCATCGGCGGGGCCAGAATCGACCAGTCCGCCATGCCCATCCAGGCGCTCAGCCCCGTGAGTTTTACCGCCCAGACACAGCCAAAGATCTCGACCATGCCCATGACCAGGCAGATCTTCAGCGCAGCACGCCAGCCGCCAAAGTGATTGGCAAATACGCCGATAGTGGCGTTGGAGAAGAACATGGGAATAAAGCCCGGGATGATCATGATGGAAGAGCCGATCGCCAGCAGGATACCGACAGCAATCAGCTGGCCGATGGTGCCCCACATAAAGCCCCACACCACGGCATTGGGTGCAAAGCTGTAGATGGCGGCACAATCAATCGCCAGCACCGCCCCCGGAATCAGGCGTTGGGAGATGCCGTTAAACGCTTCCGTAAGCTCCGCCACGAACATCCGCACACCCTGCACAATGATGAAGATAGCCACAGAGAACATCAGGCCGGTCTGGAGGATATAGATCGTCCAGTGGGTTTTCCCGGCCATTGTTTGCAGGGTTTCCAGGCCGAATGAGCAGAGGATGATGCCGAAAAACAGCGTCATGACGATGGCCGTGGAGACGATATTGTCATGGAAAATATTGAGCCAGCCCGGCAGTTTAAGATCTTCCACGCTTTCCTCTTTTTTGCCGAGGAAAGGGGCAAGTTTATAGGCCAGCCAGGCAGCAAATTGTTGTTGGTGACCGATAGAGAAACCACAGCCGTCCGTCACTTCCTGGGTAGGTTTGTACATCATGTTGGCGGTGATGCCCCAGTAGAGTGACACCAGCACCGCCGTGCAGAGCACGGTCGTCCACATCGGGTAGCCAAGGATGTAGAAGAACACCGCGATGAGCCCCGCCTGCTGAAACATGATGTGGCCGGTCAGCATGATGGTACGGATGCCGGTAATGCGGCGCAGCAGCACATACCCAATGTTCAGCGCCAGGGCCAGCAGCACGGCATACCCTACCCAGCTGTAGGCATCGCCCATGCGCTCAATGGTCGCCATCATGGCGGCATAGGTGTCTGAGATGGCGCCGTTGATGCCATACACTTCGGATAGCTTGGCGACCACCGGTTTGAAAGTGCTGGTCAGAATGCCTGACCCTGCCTGCAACAGCATGAAACCAATGATGGTTTTCAGCGTCCCTTTGATGATGACGGTAGCGCTTTTACGTAACAACGCGTAGCCCAGCAGCGTCACCAGCCCCAGCAGCAGCGGGGCGTTAGTCATGACCTGATTAAAAAAAACGGTAAACAGGGTATAGAGGGTTTCCATAAGGCTCTCCATGAGAAAGCGCTCCGTGAGGCTTTCCGCGTTGGGCCGGACATCCTGCAAGTGTATATCCGGGTAAAGGCACAACAATCTTAAGGTTGTCGCACTCTACCGCTCACCTCCTCTCACAAAAAGATGCTTTATGATTATTTGTGAGCATCTTCTCAAGATATTCACTCAACGACAGCAACACTCCATAATGGATGCGCAGAATGCCTGAACAGTCCTTTGTTTTTAAATGGAAATAAATCATTCATATCAATATCTGATAACATGATGCGTGAATATCAATGCCGGAATACCTGTCGTAAAAACTGAGATACGACGTTGTAAGCCCCCATAAACAGTGCTAGATTCCTCTCAAATAAATCATAAATAATCACATAATGATTGATTATGACTAAGCGGTTTGTATGCTTATCACCAACCCGATGAGGAAATGCTATGAGTAAAGTAACCACCCTTACCCGTGAAGCCTGGATCCTGAATACTTTCCCTGAATGGGGCAGCTGGCTGAATGAAGAGATTGAGCAGGAGCAGGTCGCGCCCGGCACATTTGCCATGTGGTGGCTGGGGTGTACCGGCATCTGGCTGAAATCAGAGGGCGGCGCCAACCTGTGTGTGGATTTCTGGTGCGGCACCGGCAAACAGAGCCACGGTAACCCGTTGATGAAGGCCGGCCACCAGATGCAGCGTATGGCCGGGGTGAAAAAGTTACAGCCAAACCTGCGTACCACGCCGTTTGTGCTGGATCCGTTTGCCATCCGGCAGATTGACGCAGTGCTGTCCACCCACGATCACAACGATCATATTGACGTGAATGTGGCGGCGGCTGTGATGCAGAATTGTGATGCCTCCGTGCCGTTTATCGGGCCGCAAACTTGCGTCGATCTCTGGGTTAGTTGGGGCGTCCCGGCAGAGCGCTGCATCGTGATGACGCCGGGTAAGGTCATTACCGTCAAAGATGTGGAAATCCGCGCGCTGGAAGCCTTCGACCGTACGGCACTGATTACGCTGCCAACCGGGCAGCAGGCAGCCGGGATATTGCCGGACGGCATGGATCAACGCGCCGTCAATTATCTGTTCACCACGCCGGGCGGCTCGCTCTACCACAGCGGTGATTCGCACTACTCGAACTATTACGCCAGGCACGGCAATGAGTATCACGTTGATGTGGCGTTAGGGTCTTATGGGGAAAACCCGCGCGGTGTCACCGACAAGATGACCAGTGCCGATATTTTGCGGATGGCCGAGGCGCTGAAAACCCAGGTGGTGATTCCGTTCCACCATGACATCTGGTCAAACTTCCAGGCAGACCCGCAGGAGATCCGTATGCTGTGGGAGATGAAAAAAGATCGGCTGCGTTATGGCTTCAAGCCGTTTATCTGGCAGGTGGGCGGCAAATTTACCTGGCCGCTGGACAAGGATAATTTTGAATATCATTACCCGCGTGGGTTTGACGATTGCTTTACCCAGGAACCGGATCTGCCCTTTACCTCGTTCCTTTAAGATAACGTCAGGCGCGGCAGGGCGCGCCTCCCTTGCCCGGCCTGACGCGGTAAGGCACAACGAAAAATACAAATGCGCATGATGCTCGCGTATAATCACCGGATAATCATTATCCACGCGGGGCAATCATGACTGAAGCACAACGACACAATGCTATCCTTGGGCTGCTTCAACGTCAGGGGCAGCTCTCTGTCGCGGATGTCATCACGCAGTTTGCCATTTCACCGGCAACGGCACGCCGCGACATCACCAAGCTCAATGAGCTGGGAAAATTACGTAAAGTACGCAACGGGGCAGAGGCCATCAGCACGCCGCGCCAGAGCTGGACGCCACTGAATATCCACCAGACGGCGCATCTCAATGAAAAAATGCGCATTGCTAAAGCGGCGGCGGCGCTGTGCAGCCCGGATCAAAGCGTCGTGATTAACTGCGGCTCCACGGCATTTTTACTGGGCCAGGAGATCTGCGGAAAACCGGTACAGGTGATCACCAATTATCTGCCGCTGGCGAATTACCTGATTGAGCAAGAGCATGAGAGCGTGGTGATCATGGGCGGGCAATATAATAAAAGCCAGGCCATCACCCTCGCGCCACAAGATGGCGATGCCACCCTGTATGCCGGGCACTGGATGTTCACCAGCGGTATCGGGTTAACCGCAGAAGGGTTGTATAAAACCGATATGCTGACTGCGATGGCCGAGCAGAAGATGCTCAACACTGTGGGGAAACTGGCTGTACTGGTGGACAGCAGCAAGCTGGGGCAGCGCGCCGGTATGCTGTTCAGCCGCACCGAGCAGATTGATGTGGTGATCACCGGGCAGGCTGCGGATGCTGCCCTGGTCGAACACTTACGCAAGCAGGGTGTTGAGGTCGTTTTGGTGTAAAGCGGGGTGATAGCGGTGGGATATCGATGTAATCGCGGTGGGATAGCCGGATGCAGTACGCCGCCCGGCTAATCAGAGGTATTAGCGGTGTTACAGGCACACCGGGCGCATACAGGGCAGGTGCGTTAAAATTCAGCAGTGGCGGGTGAAAATTGCTGCTGCCGAAAATCGGCTGCGAGACGAGAGAATGGCTTATTGCGGCCGGAAACCATCGGCTGTGTAACATGCCAGGCTGTATGCCGGCCGTCACTGATGGCTGATGAAAATTGCCTGCTGCACAGAATGTTAGGGCGATACACCGGTAACCGCGCTTATGGTTGCTGAAATCGGGTAAGACAGCGCTAAGCCTCTTTTCATAATAGCCCTGCATTACGCCGGGTCTTGTCCGGTAAAAAATTAGGTACACTGTTGCCGTGTTTTTCCCCTAATTCAGAGGCACCCTGCAGTATGGAACAGTTCGAAGCAATCAGCGTTGAGCAGGCACACACCCGGTTAAGCCAGGGTGACGCCGTGATGGTGGATATCCGCGATCCGCAGAGTTTTGCCGCCGCCCATGCGCCGGGGGCCTTTCACCTGACTAACGGCAATTTGCCTGATTTTATCCAGCAAACCGCCTTCGATAAGCCGGTGATGGTGATGTGCTATCACGGCATCAGCAGCCGCGGTGCGGCGCAGTATCTGCTGACCCAGGGCTATGACGCAGTCTACAGTATTGATGGGGGCTTTGAAGCCTGGGCGCGCCAATTCCCTGATGCCGTGCAAGCTGACAACACCTGACAGCCTCCCTACGCCTTGCCTGCCATCGGCTTTGCCGGTGGCTTTTTTTTGCCTGTGCTTCCAGTTTGATACAGGAAACAGTGGGTCGGGAGCTCCCCCATAAAAGTACCGTCAGGCAGCCGGGCAGGCTATGCGCCCGATAACACGCGCACGCTCAGTGCGGTATACCCTTATGGCCACAGGCGCGCATGTACTATGGAATGCCGTGCGCAAAGGCGGCGTAGCTGCGCGGATAAGCGCTATAGGGATCACGTGGATATAGGCCATATCAATCGCACTTCTCTTATCGCCGGTATACTCAACATGAACTGTTATGCAAACAGAACCGGGTACAACAAGGTAACTGTGAGGCAGCGCATACGGCAGAAAGCAACGGGCACGCGTCATGATGCGGCAGGTATAATCAGGTTGCCGCGCCCACAGGGTGAATGGTAAGTTGCAAAATCATGATTAAAAATCAATCTGTTAAAACACCGCCAGTGAAGGTTGCAAATAAACTATGGTGCGAATAATTACGTTGTCCAACCCCAGGGTTGCCCTGGCGTTTGTGGATTACATGGCGACTCAGGGCATCCGGCTGGAAAGCCGCCCGCAACAGGGGCATACCGTTGAGTTATGGCTGGCGGATGAGTCACGGCTGAGCGAAGTCGAAAATCAGCTTGAGCAGTTCCTGCGCGATCCTGCCCATCCGCGTTATCAGGCAGCCAGTTGGCAGACCGGCAACACAGAAAGCACGCTGTCTTACCCACGCTACTCCTACCTGGCGCGCATCCGCAGCCAGGCCGGGCCGCTGACGCTGGCCATCATGGTGCTGAGCATTGTTATCTATCTGCTGATGCCGGTGATGGGGGATGACCGCATCATGAACTGGCTTGGCTGGCCGGCCGACAGCAGCCAATACTGGCAACTCTGGCGGTGGGTCAGCCATGCACTGCTGCATTTCTCGATTTTGCACATTATGTTTAACCTGCTGTGGTGGTGGTATCTGGCCGGGCCGCTGGAAAAGCGCCTTGGTACCGGCAAACTGCTAACGATTGCGCTGGTTTCCGCCTTTTTCAGTGGTTGGGCGCAATCCCTTTACAGCGGTATCTATTTCGGCGGCCTTTCCGGCGTGGTCTATGCGCTGATGGGCTACGTCTGGCTGACCGGCGAGCGCGCACCGAAGGTGGGGCTTTCGCTTCCGCGCGGGTTAATGGTGTTTTCACTGGTGTGGCTGGTTGCCGGTTACTTTGATGTGTTTGGCCTGGCGATTGCCAATGCTGCCCACGTAGCCGGGTTAATCCTGGGCTTACTGATGGCTTTCAAGGATACGCGCCATCTGCGCAATCAGCGCTAACCGCCGGCTTTTTAAGGTCTTTTTAGAGGTGTAATGTGAAGCAAACGCAGCGTCATGACGCGATTATTGAACTGGTGCGTCAGCAGGGGTATGTCAGTACCGAGGAGCTGGTGGAACATTTTGCCGTCAGCCCGCAAACTATCCGCCGTGATCTGAACGACCTGGCGGATCAGAATAAAATTCAGCGCCATCACGGCGGCGCGGCCCTGCCTTCCAGCTCGGTGAATGCCGCCTACCATGACCGTAAAATCATGTGGCCGACTGAAAAGGCGCGCATTGCCCAGCGCGTCGCCAGCCAGATCCCGGATGGTGCCACGCTGTTTATTGATATCGGCACCACGCCGGAAGCGGTCGCCCATGCCCTGATGAACCACAAAAACCTGCGCGTGGTCACCAATAATCTGAACGTGGCTACGCTGCTGACAGCCAAAGAGGATTTCCGCCTGATTCTGGCCGGGGGTGAAGTACGCACCCGTGACGGCGGCATCATGGGGGAAGCCACGCTGGATTTCATCTCCCAGTTCCGGCTCGATTACGGCATTTTGGGCATCAGCGGCATTGATATGGATGGCTCGCTGCTGGAGTTTGACTATCATGAAGTGCGCACCAAGCGCGCTATCATTGAAAATTCCCGTTGCGTGATGCTGGTGACTGACCATTCCAAATTTGGCCGCAACGCGATGGTCAACCTCGGCAACATGAACCTGATCGACTATTTATTCACAGACAAAATGCCGCCAGCCAGCGTGATGAAAATCATTGAGCAGCATGAGGTGCAGCTCGAGCTGTGCTGATCCCGCCTGCGGCCTGAAGCCGTTTTCTGCCCCCCATCCTCACGGCCCCGTTTTTTAACGGGGCCGTGCTGTTTCTGCATATCCCCTTTTTTACTGCGGAGTCAATGATCTGACGACGTAATAAAGCCGGAAAAGTGTTAGCTGCATCACGCCTAAATGTTTTTATTCGGTTAAGTCTTGGCTTATTTGTTGGTTTTTGATTACAATCATGAGCGAAAACGAACATTAAAGAACTGTTACGAACATCTGGAGGAAGATGACGTGGAAACCAAAGACTTGATCGTGATCGGTGGCGGCATCAACGGGGCCGGCATCGCAGCGGATGCTGCCGGACGCGGGCTGTCCGTACTGCTGCTGGAAGCGCAAGACTTGGCGTGTGCCACCTCTTCCGCCAGCTCGAAGCTGATTCATGGTGGCCTGCGCTACCTGGAACATTACGAATTCCGCCTGGTGAGCGAAGCGCTGGCCGAGCGCGAGGTGCTGCTGAAGCTGGCACCCCATATCGCCTTCCCGATGCGCTTCCGCCTGCCGCACCGCCCCCACCTGCGCCCGGCGTGGATGATCCGTACCGGCTTGTTCCTGTACGATCACCTTGGTAAACGTACCAGCCTGCCGGCCAGTAAGAGCCTGCGTTTTGGCGCGGATTCGGTCCTTAAGCCGGAAATCACGCGCGGTTTCGAATATTCTGACTGCTGGGTAGACGATGCGCGTCTGGTCGTCCTGAATGCGCAGGAAGTAGAACGCCGCGGCGGCGAAGTGCGTACCCGCACCAAAGTCACCTCAGCCCGCCGTGAAAATGGCCTGTGGGTCGTTGAAGCGCAGGATGTAGAGAGCGGCAAAACCTTCACCTGCCGCGCACGCGGTCTGGTGAATGCCACCGGCCCGTGGGTGAAAAACTTCTTCGATAATGGCCTGAAGCTGAAATCACCTTATGGTATCCGCCTGATCAAAGGCAGCCATATCGTGGTGCCGCGCGCCCATAATCAGAAGCAGGCTTATATCCTGCAGAACGAAGATCACCGAATCGTGTTTGTGATCCCGTGGATGGAGGAGTTTTCCATCATCGGTACCACCGACGTCGAGTACAAAGGCGATCCGAAAAATGTGCAGATTGATGAGCAGGAAAAAGATTACCTGCTGAAAATCTACAACAGCCACTTCAAGAAACAGCTGGGGCGTCAGGACATCGTCTGGAGTTACTCCGGTGTGCGCCCGCTGTGTGATGATGAGTCTGACTCGCCGCAGGCGGTCACCCGTGATTACACGCTCGACGTGCATGATGACAACGGCCAGGCACCGCTGCTGTCGGTGTTTGGCGGCAAGCTGACCACTTACCGCAAGCTGGCTGAACATGCGATGGAAAAGCTGGCGAAATACTACCCGAGTGCCGGCCCGGCCTGGACGAAAAACGGCAGCCTGCCGGGGGGCGACATCGGGGGCGACCGTGAGAGCTATGCTGCGCAACTGTGCCGCAAACACAGCTGGCTGCCGGATTCTCTGGCCCGCCGCCTGACCAACACCTACGGCAGCCACAGTGAGTTGATCCTGGCCGGTGCGAATAGCCTGGCCGACCTGGGCGAAGATTTCGGCCACCATTTCTTTGAGGCCGAGTTGCGCTACCTGGTGGAGAAAGAGTGGGTCAAGGAGCTGGATGACGCCATCTGGCGCCGCACCAAGATCGGTATGTGGCTGAATGACGCGCAACAGCAGCGCGTTGCAGCTTGGCTTGCCAACCGCATCGCCCCTGTGAAGAAACTCTCACTGGCGTCCTGATCGCAGGCATTACGCCACAAAAAAGCCCGGCAGCGATGCCGGGCTTTTTATTTTCGGGTGAATATATTATCTAGTAAATAAACCCGTATATTTTATCTCATTGCCAAAACGGGTCATTTTCCCAGTGAACTGGGAAGCCAGTATCATGCAGATAAAGCATGGCAGCTCGATGACTGTTGAATAATGAATGTAACGCTTCACGCATGTTAACATCATGCATACCCAGCGTTTTCACCATCTTTTGAATAACGGCAATAGACAAATAAGGCCGGTTAGGCTGTGTCGCATCGATAATAAGTTCATTGGCAATGCCACTTGGCACAGCGAGCTTTGCATTCCACAGGCGGCTATGATGTGCACACCGGTTACGGATATCGCGTAAACGCTGTATCCAGTTCACCTATGCCTTAAAATCACGGGCACCAAACTCTGCGGCCAACTCATCAAGGATCTTATTTTGTGGTGAGGGTAAAGATTTAAAGTAATAAAAATCAATGGCATTTACTATCTTATAGAGGCATCCAATTGTCATGAACTCACTGGCTATCCAGAAAGGGGGCAGCGTTGGATATTCTGGATGTACATTGTTATGGTATTTTTCTTTATAATTTCTGGCATACATCTCTTTTTCACGTTCAAAATCCTTCTTAATAACATCCCGGATAGCATTGATAGCCTGTACATTCCCTTGGGGTGTGAAAAAATACGTATCATCCAAATACCAAAATGCATTATTTGTATAACTGGAAAGCGTTTGATCAAGGCGGCTTCTTAGTTTTACCTCAAGGCGCGCTATTATACCAAACAGGCAGGCCCGGAGTTTTTCATCAAAACGATACAGCTCGATACCATATTCAAAATACTCATTCTCTCTGTAATGCTTTCCATCAGGGCTGGTTGAATCTAAAAGAGGGTGCAGATAGATTTTAAAATGGTAGTAACTTATCTGATTTAACACCCGTATGGCTTCTTGCTCATCCAGGAAAGAGAGATGCTTACGTTTTAAATCAGCGAGGAGTTCTGAGGGCGAACGATAGGGTTTACGGTAAAGGGTGGTTGGCATCGTTGTATCATCCCTGAATTAACGCCAAAAAAAAGCCCACTAACTTCCCCGAAGGGTTGTTGCAGGCGTCATTAAGGCAAATATTACGCCTTCTGACAGCAGGGTCAATACTATTTTGAGCGGGGCACCATGCCATCGCTCCTCCAACAAACATCAACGCCGTCAACAAAAAACCCGCCGGAGCGGGTTTTTGGCTGTGAGGCAGCGGAACAGCAGACAGGATCAGAGCTTCACCGGTTTGATGTGCCAGATCTCGTCGGCGTACTCCTGGATGGTACGGTCGGCAGAGAAATAGCCCATATTGGCGATGTTCAGCAGCGCGCGGCGGGTCCACTCTTCCGGTTGCTGGTAGAGTTCGTCCACTTTGTCCTGGGTATCCACATAGCTGCGGTAGTCGGCCAGCAGTTGGTAGTAATCCCCCAGGTTGACCAGCGAGTCAAACAGGTTGCTGTAACGCTTAGGTTCGCCGGGGCTGAAAACGCCGGTGGCAATCTGCGTCAGCACCTGGTGCAGTTCGTGGTCCTGCTCGTAATACTGGTGCGGGTTGTAACCGTTGCGGCGCAATGCCTCCACCTCTTCAGTGGTGTTACCAAAGATAAAGATGTTCTCCTCACCCACATGCTCCAGCATCTCCACGTTTGCGCCATCCAGCGTGCCGATGGTCAGCGCGCCGTTCAGGGCAAATTTCATGTTACTGGTGCCGGAGGCCTCAGTACCGGCCAGTGAGATCTGTTCGGAAAGATCGGCCGCCGGGATGATCAACTGTGCCAGGCTGACGCTGTAATTCGGAATAAACACCACTTTCAGCTTGGCATGGGCGCGCGGATCGTTGTTGATCACCTGTGCCACATCGTTGATCAACCGGATAATCTGCTTGGCCGCATAGTAGGCCGAGGCCGCTTTACCGGCAAAAATCACCGTGCGCGGCACCCAGTCACGCTCCGGCTCCGCCAGAATGCGGTTATAGCGGGTGATGACGTGCAGCACGTTGAGCAACTGGCGTTTGTACTCGTGGATACGTTTGATCTGCACATCAAACATCGATGCCGCATTCACCACGGTGTTCAGCTGGCGGGCGATGTAGACCGCCAGCCGCCGTTTGTTCTCCAGCTTGGCTTTTTGCAGCGCCTGCAGGAAGCTCGGGTAATCCACATTCTGTTTCAGCTCGCTGAGCTGGCTGAGGTCGGTACGCCAGGTCTGGCCGATGCTGTCATCCAGCACGGAGGCCAGCGGCGGGTTGGCGAGCGCCAGCCAGCGCCGCGGCGTCACGCCGTTGGTTTTGTTGCAGAAGCGGTCTGGGTAGAGGCGGGAGAAGTCGGCAAACAGTGACTGCACCATCAATTCTGAATGCAGCTCAGACACGCCGTTAACTTTGTGGCTGGCGATCACCGCCAGCCAGGCCATGCGCACCCGGCGGCCATGGTTTTCGTCGATGATCGAGACACGCGCCTGAAGATCCGCATCGTTCGGTGCCTCTTCCGCGACAAACTTCAGGAAGTGCTCGTTGATCTCGAAGATCAGTTGCAGGTGGCGCGGCAGGATCTTGCCGAGCATGTCCACCGGCCAGGTTTCGAGCGCCTCACTCATCAGCGTGTGGTTGGTGTAGGAGAAGACGCGGCTGGTGACGTCCCAGGCTTTTTGCCAGCTGAATTTATGGTCATCAATCAGCAGGCGCATCAGTTCAGGGATTGCCAGCACCGGATGGGTGTCGTTCAGGTGGATGGCGATCTTATCGGCGAGGTTTTCAAAGGTCTGGTGCATCATCCAGTGGCGGTTAAGGATGTCCTGCACGGTGGCAGAGACCAGGAAGTACTCCTGGCGCAGCCGCAGTTCACGCCCGGAATAGGTGGAGTCATCCGGGTAGAGCACCCGCGACACGTTCTCGGAATGGTTTTTGTCTTCCACCGCCGCGAAGTAGTCGCCCTGGTTAAATTTACCGAGGTTGATTTCGTTACTCGCCTGCGCGCCCCACAGCCGCAGGGTGTTGGCGGCATCGGTGTCAAAACCGGGGATCACCTGGTCATAGGCGCAGGCCAGGATCTCTTCCGTCTCCAGCCAGCGGGTTTTCGCGCCCTCCTGCTGGATGCGGCCGCCGAAGCGCACTTTATAACGGGTATTGTGGCGCGGGAACTCCCACGGGTTGCCATATTCCAGCCAGTTATCCGGGGACTCTTTCTGTTCGCCGTTCACAATCTTCTGCGCGAACATGCCGTATTCATAGCGGATGCCGTAGCCGCGCCCCGGCAGGCCGAGGGTCGCCAGTGAGTCGAGGAAGCAGGCCGCCAGCCGCCCAAGGCCGCCGTTACCGAGGCCGGGATCGTTCTCTTCTTCAATCAGTTCGTTCAGGTCCAGCCCCATCTCATTCAGCGCCTGGCGCAGATCGTCGAAGATACCCATCGAGAGCAGCGCATTGGAGAGGGTCCGGCCCAGCAGGAATTCCATAGAGAGGTAATACACCTGGCGCACATCCTGCGATAACTGCGCGCGGTTGGAGCGCAGCCAGCGCTCGACCATACGGTCACGGACTGCATACAGGGAGGCGTTGAGCCAGTCATGTTTGGTGGCGACTGACGGATCTTTTCCCACCATAAACATCAGCTTGTACGCAATAGAGTGTTTCAGTGCCTCAACGCTGACGGTCGGCGACGTGTAGTTAAAAGGTGAAGTCATAGCGTTTTCCCATCCAGATGAATACTGCAACCGCTCAATGACATTAGCCACGCCGCCCGGATGTGCGGCGTGGCCCAGACGTGCCTTGATCTTTACAGGGCGTGCCGACAGGGCGGCACGCCGGAATTACTTCAGTAAACGCTTGTACAGCAGGTTGTAGGCGTGTGCGGCCACTTGCCAGGTGAAGTCCAGGCTCATGGCGTGTTGCTGCACGTGCCGCCAGTGTTTTTGCCGTGTCCAGAGCACCATTGCGCGGCGTACTGCCTGGCTCAGCGACTCAACCGTGCTGTCTTCAAACACAAAGCCGCTGGCGGTGCCGTCGGCCAGGTTTTCCAGCGAGCAGTCCACCACGGTGTCGGCCAGCCCGCCGGTGCGGCGTACCAACGGCAGCGTGCCATATTTCAGGCCGTAAAGTTGGGTCAGCCCGCACGGTTCAAAGCGGCTCGGCACCAGAATCACGTCTGCCCCGCCGATAATGCGGTGGGAGAAGGCTTCATGGTAGCCAATCTGTACCCCGACCTGGCCGGGGTAATCGGCGGCGGCGGCCAGAAATGCCTGTTGCAGCACGGCGTCCCCGGCCCCGAGGATCACCATCTGCCCGCCCTGCTCCAGGATGCCCGGCAGCGCGCCCAGCACCAGATCCAGCCCTTTCTGGCTGGTCAGGCGGCTTACCACCGAGAACACCGGCTTGGTGTCATCGACATCCAGCCCCATCACCCGTTGCAGATAGGCTTTGTTGATCGCTTTCGCCTTAAGGTTATCGGCACTGTAGCGCGCCGACAGCAGGATGTCGGTTTGCGGGTCCCAGATCGCCTCATCCACGCCGTTCAGGATGCCGCTCAGCCGCCCTTCGCTTTCGCGTTCCTGCAATAAGCCTTCCATGCCGTAGCCAAAGGCCGGCAGGGTTATCTCATGGGCATAGGTCGGGCTGACGGCCGTAATGTGGTCAGCAAAGAACAGCCCGGCTTTGAGGAAGGAGATCTGGCCGTAAAACTCCAGCCCGTACACCTGGAAGAAGGATTCCGGGATCTGCAGTTCATGCAGGTGCACGGCAGAGAACAGCCCCTGGTAGGCCAGGTTATGCACCGTAAACACGGTTTTCACCGGGTGGCCGCGCGCGGCGATATAGGCGCACGCCATGCCCGCATGCCAGTCATGGGCGTGGACAATGTCCGGCGTCCAGAAGTTGTCCAGCCCCAGCGCCATTTCACTGGCGATCCAGCCCAGCAGCGCAAAGCGCCGGTGGTTGTCCGGGTAGGCATACAGTGACTGGTCATGGTACGGGCTGCCGGCACGGTCAAACAGCGCCGGCGCATCAATCACATACACCCCCACGCCGCGGAAGTGGCCGAAGCGCACCCCCACCGGCCCGGCAAAAGTATCAATATTACGCACCAGTTCGGTGTCCGGGATACCCTGCATAATGTCAGGGAAGCCGGGTATTAACACGCGGACGTCGGTGCCCTCCGCTATCTGAGCGGCGGGCAGCGCTCCGGTTACATCTGCCAACCCGCCGGTTTTCAGCAGGGGGAAAAGCTCAGAACACACATGTAAAACCTGCATCGTCGCTCCTGATTGTCGGCTCCGGCGCCTCTGCGACCGGACATCAACGTAAGACATTCTGGGGGGCGAAAAAACCCGCGGCGGCTCCTGATGCCGCGGGTCTGGCTTCACCCAAGCTGTTGCGCTTCCCGGCAGTAATTACTGCGCGCGTTCGCCTTCCAACCTGG
The DNA here is from genome assembly GCF_018257325.1 of Nissabacter archeti. Lineage (NCBI taxonomy): Bacteria > Pseudomonadati > Pseudomonadota > Gammaproteobacteria > Enterobacterales > Yersiniaceae > Nissabacter > Nissabacter archeti. Next base: position 268,668 of record NZ_JAERKB010000002.1, on the reverse strand, counting down.
CCAGCATCGCCCGGGTTACTAACACAATTCCTTCATCAGACCGGTAAAAACGGCGGCTGTCCTCGTCCGCGTTTTCCCCGATCACCATGCCCTCAGGAATATGGCAGGCACGGTCAATGATGCAGCGCCGTAAACGGCAGGAGCGGCCGATATTGACGTCCGGCAGCAGCACTGATGAATCGATGGTACAAAACGAATTGACCCGCACCCGTGGGAACAGCACCGAATGCACCACCACCGAGCCGGAGACAATACAGCCGCCGGACACCAGCGAGTTCATGGTCATCCCGTGGCTGCCGGAACGGTCCTGGACAAATTTCGCCGGCGGCAGCGGTTCCATGTGGGTGCGTATCGGCCAGCGGCGGTCATACATGTCCAGCTCCGGCGTGACCGAAGCGAGATCAAGGTTGGCGCGCCAGTAGGCATGCAACGTGCCGACATCACGCCAGTAGGGCTTGGCATTCGGGCTGGACGTCACGCAGGAGAGCGTAAACGGGTGCGCCCAGGCTTTGCCCTGCTGGGTAATTTTCGGGATCAGGTCTTTACCGAAGTCCCGTTCTGATTCCGGCAACTGGCGATCTTCCTCCAGCAGCCGGAACAGGAAATCGGCATTAAAAATGTAGATGCCCATGCTCGCCAGCGCCAGGTCAGGATTACCCGGCATGGCCGGCGGATTGGCTGGTTTTTCAACAAAGTCGCGCACGCGCCCTTCGTCATCCACATGGATCACGCCGAAATCACGGGCTTCCGCGATCGGCACCGGCATACAGGCCACAGTGCATTCCGCATCTTTCTGCACGTGGTCGATCAACATGCGCGAGTAATCCATTTTGTAGATATGGTCACCCGCCAGGATCACGATGTACTTGGCCTGGTAGCGGCGGATGATGTCCAGGTTCTGGTAGACCGCGTCCGCCGTGCCTTTGTACCAGTTGTCTTCCTCGTTGCGCTGCTGGGCAGGCAGCAGGTCAACGAATTCGTTCATCTCCTCGTTAAGGAACGACCAGCCGCGCTGGATATGCTGCACCAGGGTATGCGACTGGTACTGGGTGATAATGCCGATGCGCCGGATGCCGGAGTTCAGGCAGTTCGACAGGGCAAAATCGATAATGCGGAATTTGCCGCCAAAATGGACAGCGGGTTTTGCACGGGTAGAGGTTAAATCTTTCAGCCGCGAGCCACGGCCCCCGGCCAGGATCAGCGCCACCGAATCGGCGGGCAGTTGCCTGGCCAGCATCAAGGCATCTTCGTTATCGAACTTAACCATGGCTGACTCCTTTTCTTTTTTTATTCCCGCGCAAACACGCAGAGGGCACGCGCGGGTGCATGCCAGAGCCCATGCTCCGGACGGTTTTCATCCTGATTGAACGGGTCAACCGCCACCCACGCGCCCGGCGGCAAAGCCATGCCGTCGTCACGTTCTGAGGCGTTGAGAACCAGCAACCATTTGTCCGACAGCAGGATTTGCAGCTGTTGCTGCGGCCCCCGCTCCCAGCGTTGCACGGTCATCGGCTGCCCTTCCCCATTAAACCACTGCACATCGTTGCTGCCGTCCTGCCACCAGCCCTCGTGCTGCAAAGCAGGGATCTGGCGGCGCAGGCGTAACAACGCAGCGGTAAAGGCGGTCAGGGAGGCGTCTGCGTCGGCCCAGTTAAGCCAGGTCAGTTCATTGTCCTGGCAGTAGGCATTGTTGTTGCCCTGCTGGCTCTGTCCCTGTTCGTCACCGGCCAGCAGCATCGGCGTGCCATGCGCCAATAGCAGGGTGGTCAACAGGGCGCGCTGCGAACGGCGGCGGCGGGTTTTCACCGCCTCGTCCGCATCCAGCCCCTCATGGCCGTGGTTGTTACTGTGGTTCTCACTGGTCCCGTCACGGTTGTGCTCACCGTTTGACTGGTTGTGTTTGTGGTTAAAACTCACGGTGTCCTGCAGGGTGAAACCGTCATGGGCCGTGAGCATATTGATGGCGGCGATCGGCTGCCGCCCGTCATGGCCGAAAAAGTCCTGGGACCCGGCAAAGCGGGTGGCGAACTGCCCCAGCGGAAGGTGCCCGTGCAACCAGAAGCGGCGGACATCATCCCGGAAGCGGTCATTCCATTCGGCAAAGGGTGCGGGGAACCGGCCAAGCTGGTAACCGCCGAGGCCGATGTCCCACGGCTCTGCGATGAGCTTGCACCGGGAGATGACCGGGTCAGCCAGCATCGCCTTAAACAACGGCGCGTCTTTGGAGAACGCCGGGGTGCGGCCCAGCACCGGCGCGAGGTCAAAGCGGAAACCGTCAACGTGGCACTCCTCCAGCCAGTAGCGCATACAGCCGATGGCCCACGCCACGGTCTCCTCATCCATTAACCGGATGGCATTGCCGCAGCCGGTCATGTTGTCGTAGTCGCCGTTGTCGTGCAGCCAGTAGTAACTTTTGTTGTCCAGCCCGCGCAGGGAGAGCGTCGGGCCGGTGAGGTCAATCTCCGCGGTATGGTTAAAAACGATATCGAGGATCACCTCAATGCCGTGCTTATGCAGCGTTTTGACGGCGTCCCGGAACTCATTGATCGCCGCTTCCGGCCCCGGCCGGCTGGCGTAGGACGGCTCCAGCGCATAGAGCGCCAGCGGGTTATACCCCCAATAGTTGCTCAGCCCTTCGCGCTGCAAACGCGGCTCATCGGCGAAATGCTGGATCGGCAGCAGCTCCAGCGCAGTGATGCCGAGATCGGTAAGGTGTTTGATCATCACCGGGTGTGCCAGCGCCGCATAGGTGCCGCGGATCGCCTCGGGGATCGCCGGGTGGCGTTTGGTCAGCCCGCGCACGTGGGCTTCATAGATAACCGTCTGCCCCCACGGCGTGCGCAGCGGGGCGTCCCCTTCCCAGTCATACGCGGGGGCGACCACCACGCTTTTCGGCGCGACGGCGGCGCTGTCCTGCTCATCCGGCTGATCCCACCCGCCGTGCAGGCGCGGGTCGTCCATGACATCGCCCTCAACCGCACGGGCGCACGGGTCGAGCAGCAATTTATTGGGGTTGAAGCGGTGGCCGTTGTGCGGCTCAAACGGGCCGGAGGCACGGAAACCGTAACGCAGGCCGGGTTTGCCGTCCGGCAGGAAACCGTGCCACCAATTGCCGGTGCGCCCCGGCAGCGGCAGCCGCTGCTCATGGCCCTCGTCATCAAACACACAGAGTTCAATGCCGGTGGCGTGGGCTGAAAACACGCTGAAATTGATGCCGTGTTCATCAGCCTGCGCACCGGCGGGGCCGGGACTGCCGGGTTCCAACGCCGTCATTCCACCTCCCGGAGCAGGTAAAGCGTCGCCAGCGGCGGGATGGTGAGCACCAGGGAGTGCGGGCGCTGGTGGCTGCCAATCTCCTGGCTCTCAATCAGGCCCTGATTGCCGACATTGCTGCCGCGATAGAATTCCGAGTCGGTGTTGAGGATTTCGCGGTACGTGCCCGGCGTGTCGATGCCGATGCGGTATTCATAGCGCGGCACCGGCGTGAAGTTGCTGACCGCGATCAGCTCATTCCCGGCGCGGTCGCGGCGCACAAAGGCAAACACCGAGTTGTCGCTGTCATCCACCACCAGCCAGTCAAAGCCCTGCGGCTGGTAGTCCAGCTCGTACAGGGCCGGTTGCTGCTGGTAGGTATGGTTGAGGTCACGCACCAGGCTCTGCACGCCGCTGTGCCAGCCGTCATAGCCCTCTTCCAGCAGGTGCCAGTCGAGGCTGTTGTTGAAGTCCCATTCGCGGCCCTGGGCGAATTCGCAGCCCATAAACAGCAATTTCTTGCCGGGGTGCGCCCACATAAAGCCGTAGTAAGCGCGTACGTTGGCGAATTTCTGCCAGGTGTCGCCCGGCATCCGGTCGAGCAGCGAGCCTTTGCCGTGCACCACTTCGTCATGCGAGATCGGCAGCACGAAGTTTTCGGTGTAGGCGTAGAGCATCCCGAAGGTCAGCTGGTTGTGGTGGTGCTTGCGGTAGACCGGGTCGAGTTTGAAATAGTTAAGGGTGTCGTGCATCCAGCCGAGGTTCCACTTGTAGTGGAAGCCCAGCCCACCGGCATCCGGCGGGTTGGTCACGCCGGGGTAGTCAGTGGATTCCTCCGCCAGCGTCACCGCGCCCGGCAACGATTTGCCCAGCGTCTGGTTGGTGTAGCGCAGGAAAGCGATCGCCTCGAGGTTTTCGCGGCCGCCATAGTAGTTCGGCACCCACTGGCCTTCGGCGCGGCTGTAGTCGCGGTAGATCATCGAGGCCACCGCATCCACCCGCAGCGCGTCGATGCCGTAGCGCTCGACCCAGTAGAAAGCGTTACCGGCCAGGAAGTTACGCACCTCATGGCGGCCATAGTTGTAGATAAGCGTGTTCCAGTCCTGGTGGAAGCCTTCGCGCGGGTCGGCGTATTCATACAGCGCGGTGCCGTCAAACTGCGCCAGGCCATGATCGTCGGACGGGAAATGGCCCGGCACCCAGTCGAGGATCACATTAATCCCGGCCTCGTGCGCTTTGTCGATGAACGCGCGGAACTCCTCCGGCGAGCCGTAACGCCGGGTCGGCGCATACATGCCGAGCGGCTGGTAGCCCCAGCTGCCGTCAAACGGGTGTTCATTGATCGGCATCAGCTCGATGTGGGTAAAGCCCATCTCTTTCACATACGGGATCAGCTGGTCAGCCAGCTCACCGTAGCTCAGCCAGAAGTTGTTGTCGGTATGGCGTCGCCAGGAGCCGAGATGCACTTCATAGATCGAGATGGGCCGGTCGAAATCATTGGCGCGCTGGCGCTCCGCCGTACGCGGCACCGGCGGCGGCAGGGTGCTGACCTGGGACGCGGTTTCCGGGCGCATCTGCGCCTCGAACGCATAGGGGTCCGCTTTCAGGCGGGTATGGCCGCGGCAGTCGATGATTTCATATTTGTAGAGCTGGCCCGGCTTGACGCCCGGCAGGAACAGTTCCCAGATGCCGTTCTCTTTACGCAGGCGCATCGGGTGGCGGCGGCCGTCCCAGAAGTTGAACTCCCCGACAACCGACACACGCACCGCGTTCGGTGCCCAGACGGCAAAACTCACGCCTTCGACGCCGTCAAGCGTCGTGGGGTGCGCGCCCATACGCTCATAGGGGCGCAGGTGCGTGCCTTCAGACAGCAGCCAGATATCAAGGTCCTGCAACAGCGGGCCGAAGCGGTACGGGTCTTCGATCATCACCGTGTCGTTTTCCCACTTCACCTGTAACTGGTAGTGGAAAGGGTTTTTGCGCCGCGGCAACAGCCCGACAAAAAAGCCCCGCTCATCCCGGCAGTGCAGGTTGGCCACTTTCCGGTTGCTTTGAGCGTCAACCACCCAGACTTCGCGCGCATCGGGCAACAACGCCCGCACTTCCAGCCCGGCAGCCACGCTGTGCATACCGAGCAGGGAAAAAGGGTCAGTGTAATGACCGGTAATAAGTTGGTTGATCACATGTTGATCGGGAAGAACTGACATGGCATTTCATCCTGTGATTAATGGCAACAATAAAATCAATGAATTCATTAAAGTACCAAACGATCGTCCTGACCCATCATTTCTCCCTTTTATCGTTAAAAGCGTGAGCCACGGCAATCATTTACATCTTTTTTAAGATTATCCCGCAGGTTAAGGAGCCATCTGGCTCATCCTGCTAAGCATAGTCAAAACATGTGAAGAAACGCGCCAAAGAATAAGGATTTTTACCGCCCGCGCCTGATGGAGAGAAAAGAGGGAAAAAAGGCAGGAAGGCGCGGGCCGGAAAGGGCAAAAAAAGAGGCACCCGCAGGTGCCTCGTCAGCTGTTCCTATCAGAGCAGGATGCGCAACATACGGCGCAGCGGTTCGGCCGCGCCCCACAGCAGCTGGTCGCCCACGGTAAACGCGGAGAGGTACTCCGGCCCCATGTTCAGCTTGCGCAAACGCCCGACCGGGGTGTTCAGCGTGCCGGTGACCGCCGCCGGGGTCAGCTCGCGCACCGTCAGGTCGCGGTCATTCGGGATCACCCGCACCCAATCGTTGTGGGTGGCCAGCAGGTTTTCAATCTCCGGGATGGAGACATCTTTCTTCATCTTGATGGTGAAGGCCTGGCTGTGGCAGCGCAGCGCGCCGATGCGCACGCAGAGGCCATCTACCGGGATAACCGACTGGGTATTCAGGATCTTGTTGGTTTCAGCCTGCCCTTTCCACTCTTCTTTGCTCTGGCCGTTGTCGAGCGCCTTGTCGATCCACGGGATCAGGCTGCCGGCCAGCGGTGCGCCGAACTGGTCGGTCGGCAGGGTGCCGCTGCGGGTCAGCGCGGTGACTTTGCGCTCGATGTCGAGGATCGCCGAGGCCGGGTTTTGCAGCTCTTTCGCCACGTCGTTGTGCAGCATACCCATCTGGGTCAGCAGTTCGCGCATATGGCGCGCGCCGCCGCCGGAGGCCGCCTGGTACGTCGCCACAGAGACCCACTCCACCAGATCCTGCGCGAACAGGCCGCCGAGGGACATCAGCATCAGGCTCACGGTGCAGTTGCCGCCGACGAAGGTTTTGATGCCGCGATCCACACCCTGGCGGATCACGTCATGGTTGACCGGGTCGAGGATGATGATGGCGTCATCTTTCATGCGCAGCGAGGACGCCGCATCAATCCAGTAGCCCTGCCAGCCGCTGGCGCGCAGTTTCGGATAAATTTCGTTGGTGTAGTCCCCGCCCTGGCAGGTGATGATGATGTCCAGCGCACGCAGCGCCTCCAGATCGGACGCATCCTGCAGCGTGCCCTGCTGGCCGCCGAAGGCCGGAGCCGCCTGGCCATGCTGGGATGTGGAGAAGAAGACCGGGCGGATGGCATCAAAATCGCGCTCTTCGACCATGCGTTGCATGAGAACAGAGCCGACCATGCCGCGCCAGCCAACGAAACCTACATTTTTCATAATTACTTGCCCTGTGGTGTAAGGGGTGAAGAGAGGGGGAAAGGCGCCGGAAACGCCGTATGCCCTCCACCTTACAAAATGTATAAGAAGTCGCAAGTGAATTTATTCGATGTCATCGTGCGGGTTAGCAGAGTTGCTAATATACTCCGCGCTGGTGACGGGCAAGCGCGCCGGTTGTGCCCTCAATGGCAGCATGAACCGTCACTGCACCCAATAATAAAAGCATATTCTGCCGGTCAGGCCGGTGACTTACTCTGAGGTGATAATGACTGAAATGATCGCGGCAACGGTGTTGCTGTTTTTAATCATGGACCCGCTCGGCAACCTGCCGATTTTTATGTCAGTGCTCAAGCACCTGGAGCCGAAACGCCGCCGGGTGATTGTGATCCGCGAGATGCTGATCGCGCTGCTGCTGATGCTGGTCTTTTTGTTCGCCGGTGAAAAAATCCTGGCGTTCCTGAACCTGCGCACCGAAACGGTTTCGATCTCCGGCGGGATTATCCTGTTTCTGATCGCGATTAAGATGATTTTCCCGTCGCACGAGTCCAACAGCACCGGCCTGTCGGCAGGCGAGGAGCCGTTCCTGGTGCCGCTGGCCATCCCGCTGGTGGCCGGGCCGTCGATTCTGGCGGCGCTGATGCTGCTGTCGCACCAGTACCCGAATCAGATCTCGCATCTGGTGCTGGCGCTGCTGATCGCCTGGGGGATTTCAGTGGCGATCCTGATGCTTTCCGACCTCTTCCTGCGCCTGCTGGGTGACAAGGGCGTCAGCGCGCTGGAGCGGCTGATGGGGCTGATCCTGGTGATGCTCTCCACCCAGATGTTCCTCGACGGCATCCGCGCCTACCTGAAAATTTAGCCCGTCTTGACGCAGGCGGGCGAACGCCGCCTGCGTCCCTCAGCCATCCCGTCAGCGATAGGTCATCTCAAAGGTGGCGGTGGCATCCGCCTCACCGCTCCCTAATGCGCCGTCCAGCCGGATATAGCGCGCCTGGAACGGCAACGACAGCAGCCCGGCCGGGGCGGATTGCTTCATCGCGTACTGCCTGCCGAAGTGCAGCGGGGTGCTGCTGCCCGCCTGAAGAATCTGTACCCCGACCCCTTGGGCGCTGCCCGCTGCCCCGGCGTTATCCAGTTGCAGCGTGTCCGGCTGCCCGCTGACGACCGTGCCGGTATAGGTGATATTGACGTTGGTGCCTGCGTCACAGAGCACGTCCACATTGAAATTTACCGGCGCAGAGGTTTTCCCCGGCTGGTCCAACAGCGCGGCGGAGGTCTCACCCAGCGGCACCTGGATATTGCCGGTCTGGATCTCACAGGCGTTGGCGATCACATGGATTGTCGGCGAACTGTATTGCAGGCGGGTCGCCAGCAGGTCGTCATACCACAGCCCGGCGGTGAAATGGCTGAGATCCAGCGTGCCGTCCTCTACCGGGCCGGTCACCACCAGCTGGATCCGGTAGTTGGCCGACGGCACATAACCGGTCATGCCCTCATTGTTATTGCTGCCAATATGTTTGGGTAACAGCACGTTGCGGTCAGTGACCAGATAGCGGGGATCATTGCCGCTCCAGCCGCGCACGCCGATACCGGGAATATTGGTTTTATACACATGGCGGACGCCCGGTGCCACGTCAGCCTCGGTGATGAGGTCATACCCGACCCAGGTGCTGAAGCGTGACGAACAGGTAATGTCCGTGCGCCCGTTGGCGGCGTCCCAGGTGCCGATCACCGTGTTCACCGGCGCGCCTTGCTGCACGGTGATCTCCGCAGGCAGCGTCATCATGGCGGTGGAAGTGGCCGCACCATTAACAAAATAGCAGACCCCGGCGACGACAGGTTGGGCGGTCAGCAGGCCGGTGAGTGCCAGCCCTGAACAGATCAGCGTGCGGCGGAAAAGCGTGTTTAGCGTCAACATCAGTTCTCTCTGGTTAATGGCAGGTGACGGTTTGCCGCACCACGGCAGCCGATGCGTCGGCCTGTGCCGGGGGCGTGATCAGGGCGCGGCACTGCTCGTAGGCCTCATCGCCCCATTTCACCCGCAGCGCAGTGCGGTGGTTAATCCCGCTCAGGTAGACTTCCCCCTCTTCACCGACGATGCCGGTCTGCCCGGTGGCACCGTCGACGGCGGCGATAGCGCCGAACGGCACCGGTTTGTGGCCGTAACGCAGGGTCACCAGCATCCGGCTGCCGAGATGGGTATCAAAGTCGGCCAGCACCACCGCCCCCCGGCTGGGGATCACCGTCTGCACCGGTTCCGGGATATCAATGCCGCGTTTGCCCTGGGTATTCAGGGCGACGCGGTTTTTCCGGTAACCGGTCAGGTTCGGCACCACGGCGTAACCGCGGCGGTCGGTATAGAGGCCCTGGGTATTCTCGACTTTCACTCCGGCCGCCCCCGGCGCGCGTACCAGCGCCACGGTTTCCGGCAGGGATTGCGCCAGTGTCACGCCATAGGGGTGCACCACCAGCCCGCCTTGCAGGCTGTAATTCATCTGCCGGTTATCCGGTGATGTGTTGTAGCCCAGGGTGGCCACCCCGCGTGACCCGCGATAAGTGGCCGATGCGCTGCTGCTGGTGCTGCCGTCTTCCGGTGTGACGCTCTGCTGGAGGTTGTAGCTCAGGCGGTCGTCCGCCAGCGCGGTGCCGCTCATGCCCAGTTGGTGGGTGGCGCTCCCGCCCAGCGAGCGGTTCAGGCTGTAATTCGCCCAGGCGTTATGCAGCCATTTCTCCAGCGGCACGCTGAGGGTAAAGGCGATCTGCTTGTCCACCGCCTCGCCGGGGGTTTGGGTCTGGGTGTAGTTCAGCGAGTAGCGCACCTGTTCAATGGACGAATTCACGCCGACACTGATGTTGCGCTCGTGCCCGCCCATCTCCCAGTAATCCTGCTGATAGCCGGAGGCATACAGCGATCCCCATTTCCCCAGCGGCTGGTTGATGGTGAGCTGAAGGCGGCTGCGGCGGGTGTTGCTGTCACGGTAGGCGTAGATGCCCTCTTCCGCGTAACCGGCCCGCCGGTCGGTCGCCTCTTCAAAGGTGTAAAACCCGGCGGTGGAGTAGCGGTAGCTCGCCAGCGTCAGGGAGGTCTGAGTGGTGCTCAGGCTTTTGGCATACTGCGCACGGTAAGAGGTGCCGGCATAGTTGCCGTTGCCGTCATCCAGATCGCTGGTGGCGGCGGTGGCGTCCAGCGAGAGCGAGCCCAGCGAATGCAGGTCAATCCCCAGCCCCAGCGCCGCCGCGTGGTAAAAGTTTGCCCCCTGTGCGCCGCCGTACAGCGTCACGCCACGCGGCAGGCCATAGATCAGCGTCGCCTGCGCCATCTCCGGGGCGGCGTCATTGTCTTCACTGCGGTAGCGGCCACCGGCCAGGCTGTATTTCAGCGCCCCCTGGCGCTGCATGATCGGCACCGAGGCGCTGGCCTGGGTGAAACGGTGCTCGCTGCCGTCTGCCTCCGTGACGGTGACATCCAGATCGCTGCCCGACGACACCTGATTGAGGTCGTTGATTTCAAAGGGGCCAGGCGCAACGTAGGTCTGGTAAATCACATAGCCGTTCTGCTTCACGGTGACTTTGGCGTCACTCTGCGCGATGCCGTGTATCGCCGGTGCAAACCCCTGCTCGCTGAACGGCAGCATGTCGGTGTCGGTTTCCAGCTGGAGTCCGGTCAGCGGCAGGCTGTCAAACACCTCCCCGGCGGTGTAGGTTTCGCCCAGCACAAACTGGCTGCGCCAGGGTTTGATGTCCCGTTGCAGGTAGGTATACCGTGACTGCGGGCCTTCATCACTGCTGTGGCCGGAAGCATGGCGCAGCCGCCAGGCACCGACGTTCAGCCCGGCGTTCAGGTCGAGGTAATGGTTTTCGGTGTCGTCGCCTTGCGCATGGTGTTCACGCGCGCCGCTGTAGTAGTAGTCGAGCAGCAACGCCGGCAGCCCGTCGTCCCACTGCGCCGGGTCGATGTAATCCCTGGCGTGCTGGTCCAGCGCCACCTGCGGGATGCGGATGTCGAGCCGCTGCGTGTCCGGCTGGAATTCGTAGCGTGCACCGGGAATATACCCGGCCAGATCGCCCAGTATTCTGGCATCCGCCACGCGCTTCAGCGCCGGTACGGCTTCTACCTTCACGCCGAAGGTGTGCAGCTCCGCACGGCTGAACTGGGGGATCAGCGCTTTTTTATCGGCTGACACAGCATACTGGACATTCAACTGGCCGAAATAATCATTATTGACATACACCGCCGACAAATAACGGCCGGGCATCAGCGCATTATTATGGATAAAGTGTTTAAGCTCAGCGGTATTTTCCAATGGGGAATTAAATTCCAGCGCATTCAGGTTAAATTCCTCGCTGGCAAAAAGTGTGGGCGCGGCAAATAACAGGCAAATGATCAGCGGGGCGTGCGGAAAGCGCCTTAATAATCTCAAGGTTAACGATGTCATGGTGATTTTCCGCGTTAGACAGCCCCAGGCCAGGTGATAAGGATTATTGGGTTAATGGTTTCGTCCGGCCGCCATAATCGGTAATGGCTGACCAAGTCACCGCACCGTGGGCATTTCCCGGCACGGAATAATTCTGTTCACTGAACGGCGAAATCATCATTGATAACGCCGGCAGGCTATTTTCCGGTGGCATCACCTGAATACCGCCGACGGTAATATCCTGTAGCGTGATATAAAACGGCGTCGGGTTCGTAACATGCAATGTATTTCCCTGACGGGTAAACGTCAGTTTTTTATACGCCTCCTGTGCGCTTTTATTCGTCAGCGCCGCGGGGCGGTAAAAAAGTTTGATGCGGGTTTTCGCCGCAATCTGTAATTTGCTTTTCTCTTTTACTGCGTCCGGGGTCGCGGCAATCGATTTAATATTCGCCCAGAATACCGATTCCCGATCCTGCGGCAAGGCAGCGGCCGTGCCGGAATAGATAAAATGCAGCTGCATTTCATGTTGTGCGGCCAGCTTAAACAGCGGCGGGGTCACAATAAATGCCGGTTTCCCCTGGTCGTCAAGGTTACTGACCCAGGACTGCACCAGGTGGCTGGCCTCCTGATCGTTATTTTTAACCGGTAACTGCACTTCCTGCTGGTCGGCATTATAAATAATACGGGTTGCGCCCACGACGACACCGGCACTGGCTGCGCCTGAGAGTGCCAGCATCAGCGGCAGCAATAACGCGGTGAAACGGAAATTCATCATGCTTACTCATCATAAAGCAGACACAGAGCACCATGCCCTCTGTGTCTGACAGGCATTATTAAGGGTAATAGACCGTGAAATCCGCAGAGGCGGTAAAATCACCGTTCGTCATGTCGCTGACTGATTTGGTAGAAATTAATTTCGCGGTATAAGAGAACGTTGATTCCCCGCTCTCCGCCAACGTTTTATTATGGGCCGCATCGATTGATGAATCGAATTTCACCTTATCAGTGCTGCCTTTATGATAAACCACAATACCTACCCCTTTACCGGCGCTGCTTTCATCCACCGCCAGCGTGGTATTTGCGCCATCCGTCGGCCCGCTGAACCCGACATTAATGGTGGTGTCCGTCGGGCAATTTTTCAGGATAATATCAAAGTCACGGCTTTCGCTGCCTTCAACCCCAATCTGGTCATTAAAGGTATTCGCCCCCACACTGCTGAATGCCGCCACATTGGTGACGGTATTTGAGGCGTCGACTTCACAAGGCGGTGCAATAATTTTCCCGGAGAAATTCACTTTCCCGGTATCGGCAGAATATCCAGATGATGCCATTCCCAGCGCGGCAAATGTCAGGCCGGTTAACAGCGCTGTTTTCTTCAATGTGCTCTTCATGTTGGTGCTTCCCTGTGGGCGTAAGTTTAAAAATGTATGATTAGCTTGATAACGAAAATAGGAATATATTTAGGTTGGCAGGGGAAAGCAAATGAAGGGGTTTCGTAACAGGAACGTATTATTCGCAAGCAATCAATCATCTATGAATCAATTTAATATTAATTAATTCAAAATTAACTAAATTTAAAATCTCATTGTTAAATATAATCAAGGTTAATGATGAGATGAGTTATTCAGATGTAAAAAAAGCGGGCCAATGCCCGCTTTTTTGTGCTGCCCGGCGTTATACCGCTCTCCGTTACACCACCATCGACAACAGCAGGCAGCCCGCCAGCCCGCATACCGAGATAATGGTTTCCAGCACTGACCAGGATTTTATCGTCTCGACAATCGTCAGGTTGAAGTACTCCTTGAACAGCCAGAAACCGGGGTCATTCACGTGGGAGAAGATCACGCTGCCGGAGCCGACGGCGATTACCATCAGTTCCGGGCTGACGCCGGTAGTGGCGATAAGCGGTGCGGCAATGCCCCCGGCGGTGATCGCGGCCACGGTGGCGGAACCCAGTGCGATGCGCAGCACGGCAGCGATCGACCACGCCATCACCAGCGGTGATACGTTGCTGCCGCTCATCAGCGCCGCGATGTATTTGTCCACCCCGCTCTCTACCAGCACCTGCTTGAACGCCCCGCCGCCGCCGATAATCAGCAGCATCATGGCGATCAGTTTGATGGAGTCAGTGAGGGTGTCCATCACATCTTCCATCGGGCGGCCACGGTTCAGGCCAAAGGTGAAAATACCGATAAGCACGGCAATCAGCGTTGCCATCACCGGGTCACCAAAGAACTCGGCATACGGCAGCAGCGCGTGGCCTTTCGGCAGCACCATCTCCGCCACGGCGCGCGCAGCCATCAGGATAACCGGCACCAGTGAGGTCGCGACGCTGACGCCAAAGCTCGGCATTTCTGCTTCGGTAAACTCTTTCGGGTTGTACATCCCCTGCGGCACCGGCTTGTCGATACCTTTCAGGAAGCGGGCATAGACCGGCCCGGCCAGGATCACCGTCGGGATGCCGAGCAGCGCGCCGTAAAGCAGGGTTTTGCCCATGTCCGCGTGGAACAGGGTGGCGATGGCCGTCGGGCCGGGGTGCGGCGGCAGGAACCCGTGGGTCACGGAGAGCGCGGCCGCCATCGGCACGCCGACATACAGCAGCGGGATGCGCGCCGAGGCCGCGATGGTAAACACCAGCGGCAGCAGCAGCACAAAGCCCACTTCGTAGAACAGCGCGAAGCCGACGGTGAAGCCGGTGAGCACCACCGCCCACTGGATGTAGTCACGGCCAAACTTGTTGATCAAGGTGGTGGCGATGCGTTGCGCGCCACCGCAATCGGCCAGCAATTTCCCGAGCATGGCACCAAAGCCCATGATCAGCGCCAGGCTGCCGAGCGTGCCGCCTACCCCGGCTTTAATCGCGGCGATCACTTTGTCCACCGGCATTCCCTGCATGATGCCTACCGCCAGTGCGACCAGGATCAGCGAGATAAACCCGTTTAGTTTCAGTTTGATCATGAGTATCAGCAACAGGACAACGCCAATCGCGACAATGACTAAGGGCATAATGTTTTCCACCTTTTTACCGCATTCTCCCCGCAAAACGGGGCGCGTTCATTTTCAGTAAGACGTTTGCCGGTGAGGCGAAACGTTGCAGGTATCAGTTCGCGGGTTACGCGTAAATAATCGGTTCTTTCTTTTATGTAAATGTGAAAAGAGGAGAGTGTTCTATCCTGTGATAGTAGTCACATCTCCCCTTGTTACCGGTATCATGATACCGGTAACATGCTAAGATACGGAACCCGAGTCACTGGCGAAATTCGCATTTTGAGATAGAGATCAAACTTATGGCAGGACACAGCATTATCTTGATGGGCGTTTCAGGCAGCGGTAAAACCACCGTCGGCGCCCGCGTCGCCGGCCTTATCAAGGCCAAATTCATCGATGGCGATGATCTGCACCCGCGCGCCAACATCGATAAAATGGGCAGCGGCACGCCGCTGAATGATGAAGACCGTGCACCCTGGCTGGTCCGCCTGAGCGATGCCGCCTACAGCCTGGCCCACAAAAATGAGAACGGCATTATTGTCTGTTCCGCCCTGAAGCGCCGCTACCGTGATGCGCTGCGCGAAGGCAATGACAAGATGGTGTTTCTCTATCTCAAGGGCAGTTACGACGTCATCCTGCAACGCATGAAGGCGCGAACCGGCCACTTTATGCCGACTGACCTGCTGAAAACGCAGTTCGCTGCGCTGGAAGAACCGGGTGCGGATGAGAAAGACGTGCTGTTTGTGGATATCGACGGGGCGGACATTGATGAAGTGGTGCGCCGCTGCGTCGAGGCGCTTAAGGATTATCAACGTTAATAAACACGCCGCGCAGGCGCCCGGCGGGGCTTACCCCGCCGGGTGGGTCAGATACTGCCGCCCGGCGAGAGCGTAAAGCCGACGTCTATCATGCGCGGCGTCACGGTTTCACCGCGTAACCGCGCCAGCAAGCGCTCCGCCCCAATCTGCCCCATCTTTTCACGCGGCGTGACGACGCTTGCCAGCCGCGGCTCCATCGACTGGCCGATGTCATGGCCGTGGAAGCCTGCCACCGCCATATCCTGCGGGATGCGCAACCCCTGCCGCTGGCACTCAAACACCGCGCCGACCGCCAGATCGTCATTGGTACAGAAGATGCTGTCGATCTCCGGGTACTGCTGCTGCGCCTGGCGCAACAACTCGCCACCGGCAGAATAGGACGACGAGCGCGTGGTCATCACACTGGCGGGCTGTAACCCCGACTCACGCATCGCCTGCTCGTAACCCTGGAATTTAATCAGCGTCCGCTCGTCCTGCCGCGCGCCGAAGTAGACCACGTGGCGGTGGCCGCGGGCGATGATCTGCTGGGTCATCTGGCGCGCTGCCTCAAAGTTATTGAACCCCACCGCCAGATCCAGGCAGGGCGACACGCAATCCATCAGCTCCACCACCGGAATGCCCGCCACCTCAATCATCTTCAGCGTGCGCAGCGTGTGCTGGCGCTCGGAGAGGATCAGCCCGTCAATATTGTAAGAGAGCAGTGAGGTCAGCCGCTGTTCCTCACGCTGCTGATGGTAGCCGTAGTGCGCCAGCATGGTCTGGTAGCCGTGCGCGTCGGTCACGCTTTCGATACCGCGCAACACTTCGGCGAATACCTGGTTGGTCAGGGAGGGCAGCAGCACGCCGATGGCGCGGCTTTTGGCGTTGGAAAGAATATCCGGCGCGCGGTTGGGAATGTAGCCCAGCTCATCCAATGCCGCAGAGATTTTTGCCTGTAATGCCTCGGAAACCTGTTCCGGGTTACGCAGAAAACGGCTCACCGTCATTTTGGTGACGCCGACGCGGTCGGCAACATCCTGAAGCACTGGCCTTTTTTTCTTCATTATCAACGCGCTAAGTAGAGGTGAGCGGGGCGTTAGTGTAGCAAAAAAAATGCCCCGGTGATATTGCGCGCCCGGCGTTCAGGGGGTGATTAAGCGCCCGCGCAGCGGGTCGCTGTTGCCGCCGCCTGCCAGCCGCTCCACCACCTGCCGCGCCAGGGTATCGAGTGAATAGGTAATGGCGGGCAACGGGGGTGCGCCGGGCAGCGTTTGCGAACCATCGAGGCTGAACACCATCATCTGTTGCGGCACCGCGCGCCGCAGGGCTGCCAGCGCGGCTATCGCCTCCCGCCCCTGGTGATCGTCCGTGACCAGCAACGCATTGCAGCCCGGATCGTGCCTGAGCAGCGTCGCCAGCGCCGTGGCCACCGGCTCATCCACCGTCAGCAGCCGCTGGCGGTGGTAAGGGATCAGGTGGCTTTCCAGCGCCTGCCGGTAGCCGAACAGGGTGTTTTCGGCGGCATCCCCCGCCGGGTAGTTAAGCAAGGCGATGTTGCGCCGCCCCTGCGCCACCAGGTAACGGGTGGCCGTCTCCGCGGCGAAACGGTGGTCAACGCCGATGCTGTTGGCGGTGGGCGGGGCCAGGCAATCGAGCAGCAGCACGTTTTCCGGCAGCGGCGGCAACGTGAAACGCGCGCCGATCACCACCATCGCATCGCACAGCCCGCGCCCCAGCTCACGCACCGCATGGGCCACGCCGTCAGGATCATTGGCGAACCGCAGCAGCAGGTGTTTGTTATGGCGGCGCAACTGCCCTTCCAGCGCATAGAGGTAACCGGTGCCCTGTTGCATATGTTCTGTGGCACAGATGACCCCGACACAGCCGGTGGACTGGCTGGTGAGTGACTGGGCAATCACGTTCGGCTGGTAGCCGAGGATCTCGACGGCCCGCAGCACCGCCTCGCGGCTCTCCTGCCGCACGCCCCGGCTGCCGCTCAGCACCCTGGATACCGTGGCTTTTGAAACCTGCGCCAGCCGTGACACATCATTGATATTGGCCATAGCCTGTTCCCCTTCTGCGGCCGCCCGCGCCGGACGTCAGCGCTGATAAAGCCTGACCATCTCTTCGATCAGTTCGCGCGCCAGAATAGCATTCATCAGGTGATCCTGCGCATGTACCATGATCAGCGTCATCGGCGTTTTGCCCTCCCCTGCGTCCTCCTCAATCAGCTGGGTCTGCACCCGGTGGGCGGCGTGGGCGTAGGTGTCTGCCTCTTTCAGCAGGGCCTGCGCCTGGTCAAAATTGCCTTCGCGGGCGGCATACAGCGCCTCGAAACAGAGGCTGCGCGTCTGCCCGGCGTTGACGATAATTTCCATGACGGTCGTTTCCAGATCTCTCATGATGCCTCTCCCTCAGTGGTGTTGGTGGTGTCAGTAAACCCATTATTGGCAGCCGTGGCCGCAAACCATTCGCCGCTTTTTTTCACCGTGCGCTGCTGGCTGGCGAGGTCGAGCTGCACCAGGCCGTAACGGTTTTTGTAGGCGTTGCACCAGGACCAGTTATCGATAAAGGTCCACATGTGGTAGCCGAGGCAGCGGCTGCCTTCGGCAATACCGCGATGCAGCCAGGTCAGGTGCTCACGCACGAACGCGATCCGGTAATCATCCTGAATCTGCCCCTGTTGCAGGAAGCGCTGCTCGTTCTCCACGCCCATGCCGTTTTCGGAGATAAAGCAGCGCGGGTTGCCGTAGTTTTCCCGCAGGTTGGTCAGGATGTCGTAAATGCCCGGCTCGTAAATTTCCCAGCCACGGTACGGGTTCATCTTGCGCCCCGGCATCTCGTAGCTCTCAAAGAACCATTCCGGCATAAATGGGCTGTCCGGGTTGACCAGGCTGTCGCGGCACTTGATGCGGCGCGGCTGGTAGTAATTGATGCCGAGCAGATCCACCACGCCGCCGGCCAGCAGTTCGCGGTCACCGTCACGGCACTCCGGCAACTGCCCATGCGCCTTCAGTAGCGCCACCAGGTCGTCCGGGTAGTGGCCGCGCAGCGCCGGGTCGAGGAAGCTGCGGTTAAACATCAGATCGGCGATATGCGCCGCCTTCACATCCGCCGGGTTCTGTGAGCGCGGGTAGGAGGGCGTCAGGTTCAGGATAATGCCGATCTGCGCGTCTGTGTGCGCCTGCGGCTGTTGCTGCCAGCGGCGGAAACGGCGCACCGCCTCCGCATGGGCCAGCATGGTGTGGTAGGCAACGGTGGCAGCGCGTTTGAAATCCACCACGTTCGGGTAGTGGAAATCGTAGAGGTAACCGCCCTCGACCGGCACCACCGGCTCATTAAAGGTGAACCAGTGCGCCACCCGATCGCCGAACAGCGCAAAGCAGGTTTCTGCGTAATCAGCATAGGCGGCCACCACTTCCCGGCTCTCCCAACCGCCCTCCTCCTGCATACACATCGGCATGTCGAAGTGGAACAGGTTGATAAACGGCGTAATGCCCTGCGCCAGCAGCTCATCAATCACCTGGTTGTAGAACGCCACCGCCTGCGGGTTCGGCTCGCCGCGCCCATTTGGCAGCAGCCGCGCCCAGGAGATCGAGGTGCGGAAGCTGTTATGGCCGGTGCGTTTTAACAGCGCGATGTCTTCGCGCCAGTGCTGGTAAAAGGTCGAGGTGGTCTGCGGGCCGACCTGTTGGTGAAAACGCCCCGGCTGCTCGCGGAACCAGCGATCCCAGATGGTTTCGCTTTTGCCGAAGTTCAGGCTCTCGCCCTCGGTTTGCGGCGCCGAGCTGGCGCTGCCCCACCAAAAATTGTCCGGAAACTGATAGTGCATGTTGTCCCTCACGTTACGTTGACGGCAAAAGCCGGAATCACTGGCTGACCGCGACACCTGCGCGTTCCTGTTGGGCGGTTTCCTGCTCCTGACGCAGCAGGGTGCGCTCGTAGGCTTTCAGGAACGGGTAATACATCACCGCGGAAAGCACCATACAGAACAGGCACATAATCACCGGGCTGAAGGCCCAGTTGGCGGCCCAGGAGGCCCCGATCGGCGCTGGGGTGGTCCACGGTGTCAGCGACACCACCTGCGCGACCCAGCCGAGTTTGGTGGCGATGTAGGCAAAGGTGGCATTCAGCATCGGCACCAGGATGAACGGCAGGAACAGCACCGGGTTCATGATAATCGGCGTGCCGAACAGGATCGGTTCGTTGATGTTGAAGAAGCTCGGCACCACGCCCATTTTGCCGATGGTGCGCAGGTGCACCGCCCGGCTGCGCAGCAGCAGGAACGCCAGCGGCAGGGTGGAGCCGACGCCGCCAATCAGCAGGTAGTGATCCCAGAAGCCCTGCAAATAGATGTGCGGCAGCGCGCCGCCGGCAGAGAGCGCACTCTGGTTCAGCGCCAGGTTGGTCATCCAGAACGGGTTCATGATGCCGGTGACAATCAACGCGCCGTGGATACCGGCAAACCACAGGATCTGGCAGATCAGCACTGAAATCAGGATGGCCGGCAGGGAGTCTGACGCCGACACCAGCGGGGCCAGCAGGTGCATAATCGCTTCCGGGATGATCATGCCGGTGGTGGACTGGATCAGCAGGTTAAGCGGGTGCAGCGTGGCGACGATGACGATCACCGGGATCAGGATCTCAAAGGAGCGCGCCACGCCGGTCGGCACCTCTTTCGGCAGGCGGATGGTGATGTTGCGCCGCTTCAAAAAGTGGTAGACCTCGGTGCAGTAGATGCCGGTCAGGATGGCGGTAAAAATGCCCTGGCCGGAGAAGTATTGCGTGGAGATCTGGCCGTCATGGTAGGGTGCGGCCACCAGCAAAAAGCCGCTCAGCGCCAGCAGCCCGGTCATGATCGGGTCAAGCTGGTACTGTTTGCCGAGGCTCGAGCCGATGCCGACCGCGATAAAGAAGGTCATCACCCCCATGCTGAGGTTAAACGGCAACATCAGCTGTTCGCGGTAGCGCAGCGAGAAGTCCAGCCAGGCGCGGGCAAAGCCGAGCGTGGTATCGGCGGCAAATGGCGGGAAGATAAACACCAGCATAAACGAGCCGATGATCATAAACGGCAGCGCCGAGGTGAAGCCGTCGCGGATGGCAATAATGTATTTTTGCTGACCCAGTGCACCGGCCAGTGGGGTAATTTTTTGCTCAATTACCTCCACCATCGCCTGATATAACCTGCTCATAACCCTACCCCGTTCAATCGTTCAAAAAGAAGAATCGGGCATGTTACCGCTATGCTGCATGCCATATTCCAGCCACGGCCTTTGGGCCGGGTTCTATTTGAAACAGACATGGAAACCGGTTTCCATCCTCACACCGGGAATTTGGGAGCGCTTTCAAAATTCTGCGAAATGCCCTGTTACCATTGTGAAGTGCTTCACGGATTGCGCTGAAATTTCAACCAGCCTATACACGGCAGGCTAACGGTGGGCAAGATGCGCGCCGGTCAGCGCGCAGAAAGGGGCAGACGCCAGGGGGCATCAGTACTTCATCAACACGACCAGATAGATCCCGCAAATAATCACCGTGACGGCGATAGCGACAATCATCGCGATCCGGCTGTCGGAGTTTTGCTTGTTTTTCCAGTTCACAATGCAGCCGCCGGTAATCAGGCTACAGATCCAGCTCATCACAGCAAATGTCATCAACATAAACGCTTATCTCCTTATTTTTGTTCTCACCAGTCAGTAATGGTAACCCTGTCATAGTGTTAGTTTAGCTGACTCTCCGCGTTGCGTTGGGCGGCGCTGGTTTTCACATAAGCTGCTTTATGAGAAGCAGTAGTGAACAATGCTTCAGTAAATAAAGATGCCGCATGTCACCTGAATTATTATGAGAATCATCTTATGCATTATTCTTAAAAATAGCGGCGTCTTGCCTATTTAATTTTAAATTAATTTAAATTTGAATTAATTAGATTTTAATAGAAAAAATAAACCAACATTACCCATTGTATTTATTGATAAAAAAATAAGTGATCTCCATAAAACCTTATTCCTGACAAATAGCCACCATTACTTTCTTTGTATTAGCATTCCCGCGATTTTTTGTCCTTCGATCTGTTGTTGTTATTTATTCCTGCCTGTTCGCGCATGGCAGGAAACCCCTGGTTGAAAATAAGATAAGGAACCGTATGCAACGGAAAATGCTTTCTCTTTGTATCGCCTTCGCTATCAGTACGCAGAGCGTGGCCGCCACCCCGCCTGCGGCGTCAGCGGATTGCCCTGCTGATCTTCAGACGTTAACCAAAGCACAACGGGACGCCCTGCCGGAATCGTGCCGGAAAGTGGCCCCGGCGGCAGCGCATTCAGAGCAAGGCAATGGGGCGCTGTGGGCCACACTCGGCAGCCTCGCTATTGCGGGCGCCGGGGTAGCCATCAGCGCCGCCGCCGGCGGTGGGGGTGATGATTCGCCGTCCGACCCGACCCCTACGCCCTCTAATGACCCTGATAAGACGCTGTTTGTCTATGGCAATGGCGTGACGCTGGATACCCGCGCCAAAACCCTGACCTTTGGTGAGCTGACGGTAAACAACCAAACCTATTACAATACGGCGTTTACCTACACGCCCTATGGCATCGACTACCAGTTAACCTCGCCGGATGGCAAAACGCTGATACTAAACGGATGGTATACATCCTATGGCGACCTGTTGCTGGAAGGCACCTACGGTGATGACAATCTGACGTGGACGTATAACGCTGCCGGCTACATGACACTGGAAAGCGCGGATACATTATCCCGTGGCCGGGCATCGCCGGTGCTGACTGCCCGCCTGACGGATGGCGCTGCCCGCGCGAAACGCATCGCCGTAACCGGTGTTCGCATCGGTACCGGCTTTACTGCCGGGACAGACGCGCAACAGGTGGTGTTACAGGATGCGTTGGCCAGCGGCCAGATCAACGAGCAGAACATCCGCTCCGCCAGCGTGGTATGGCAGGCGCAGGCCGATAAAGATGAACACGGCAACATCGACATCACCATGACCAAAAACAGCTACGCCGGGCTGGTCACTGACCCGCAGGCGAGTGGGGTCGCGCAGGCGCTGGATAAGGGTTACACCAATAACGAACTCTTCACCAGCCTGAACCTCAGCACGACGCAAGCGCTGAACAACGCGCTGAAACAGATCTCCGGCAACCAGGCGACCTCATTAACGCGTGAAGCCAGGGTGCTGAGCAACCGCTTCTCCATGCTGGCTGACAGCGCGCCGCAGTTTGGCAACGGGCTGGCATTCAATGTGGTAGCACAGGGCGACCCAAGGGCAGAACTGGGCAATGACACGCAATATGACATGCTGGCGCTGCGTAAGTCGTTGGCATTCGGCAGCAATCAGGCGCTGGAAGTGGAGTACGGCATCGCGCGGCTGGCCGGCAACGGCAGCCGGCAACCGGGTGACAACGGCGTGACCGGCGGTTACAGCCAGTTCTTTGGCCTGCAACATACGCAGCCGCTGGGTGATACGCTGATGTGGCGCAACGCACTGCATTATGACGTTCACTCGCTCGACAGCCGCCGCGCCATCCGTTACGACGGCATCAACAAAAGCAGTGATGCCAGCCAGCGTCAGCACGCGTTATCGTTCCGAAGCGAAGCCGCCAGGCCCCTGACGCTGGGTGAAAACCTGACGGTCACGCCGTTTGCCGGGCTGGCACTGCGCCATGTGATGGAAGAGGGATATCAGGAGCGCGGCGCCGGAGATTTTAACCTGAACATGGGCGCGGGCGCGGAAACCGCAGTAGATGCCGTGGCCGGGCTGAAACTGGCCTATGAGGGGCAAAACGGCTGGCGCGCGACGGCGCTGCTGGAGGGCGGGCCGAATCTGAGTTATCACCAACGCCAGCGCAGCGCATCACTGGCGGGCGCGGCGGGGCAGACGTTCCGGGTAGATGACGGCCAACAGGGCGGTGGTATCAATGGGCTGGCCCAAATTGGGCTGGCCTACCAAAGCAACGCCGCCACGCTGGGGCTGGATGCCTATCACTGGAAAGAGGATGGCCTCATGGATACCGGCTTTATGCTGAACCTTAGCCAAAGGTTCTGACGCATAAAAAAGGGCGATGCCTGCGCATCGCCCTTTACCTGTCCCTGCCTGTGTACCGTGTGGCTTACACCGGCGGCAGGTCAAACAGCAGCACTTCACTCTCTTCTGTCGCGCGGATGTCGAGATGCGGTTCATCCCAGACGGCGAACGCATCACTTTTCCCGGCCGGCTGGCCGTTGACCGTCACTGACCCGCGTACCACCTGAATCCAGATGCGGCGGCCGTTTTCGATCGCGTAGCTGTTTTGCTCATCCTGGTTCAGCGCCCAGCGCCACAGCGTCATGTCCTGGAACACTTTCAGCGAGCCGTCACGCGCGTCCGGCGACAGCACCAGCTGGCGGCCCTGCGGGGCGTCGAACATCCGCTGCTCATAGCGCGGCGGCAGGCCCTGCGTATCCGGGATAATCCAGATCTGGTAAAGGTGCAGCGGCGCATCGTCGCGGCCATTGTACTCCGAGTGTTTCACCCCGGTACCGGCGCTCATGATCTGGAACTCACCGGCATGGATCTGCTCTTTGTTGCCCATGCTGTCCTGATGCTCAACAGTGCCGGAGAGCACGTAAGTCAGGATTTCCATATCTTTGTGCGGGTGCGTACCAAACCCCTGGCCGGCATCGATAACATCCTCATTAATCACCCGCAGGGCGGAGAAGCCCATAAAGCTCGGATCGTAATAATTCGCGAATGAGAAGGTGTGCCAGCTGTCCAGCCAACCATGATTGGCGTGTCCGCGTTCTTGTGCTTTACGTAAGTAAATCATGTTCAATTCTCCTCAATGTTTTCACTTAGTCTAGCGGCGGGCCGGGAATATGAAAGCGCAAAAACTTAACGCCTCTGGTCAAAAAAAGTGAATGACTTTTCGAGGTTTGCGCAGGGAAATTGGGCGAGGGGGAAACAGCAGGCAAAAAAAAAGCCAGCACCCGAGCTGGCTTAAAATAATACTGGAAGCAATGTGAGCAATGTCGTGCCTTCGCAGGGAAACCTCAGCATGTCAGTGCGGTCTCCCCGGAACGCATGACAATAATAATCATTATCATTCGTATCTGTAAAGTATTTTTTTGCCCAATTTTTGGCTTGCACAAAAAAATAAAGCAGATAATTTAAGGGGTTATTATCACGCCCTCAACAAGGAGCCTGTTATGGAGATCACTGTCCGCCACGCCATCCCGGAAGATGCCGCTGCTTTGCACCGCCTTTACAGCGAGCCGGCGCTATACCGTGATACGTTGCAACTCCCCTACGCACCGCTTGCCCGTTGGGAGGAACGCCTGAAAAACCCTGCCCCGGATACCTGCAACCTGGTCGCGCTGCTGGACGGCACCCTCGCCGGGCAACTGATGCTGAGCCATAACCTGACGCCACGCCGCCGCCATGTGGCGACGTTCGGCATGGGCGTGTCAGTGGAGTATCAGGGGCATGGCGTCGGCAGCCGCTTGCTGGGGGCAGCCATCGATCTCTGTGACAACTGGCTCGCGGTGCGGCGCATCGAACTGACGGTTTACACCGATAACCACGCAGCGCTGGCGCTTTACCGCAAATTTGGGTTTGAGGTGGAAGGCACCAGCCCGCAATTTGCCATGCGCGATGGCCTGTTCGTGGATGCCTACCATATGGGCCGGCTGAAAGGGGGCCACTGACGCAGATGCCCACATCGCGGCGGATAGCGGCTCAATCGGCGCTTTTCGCCGCCATAAAGCAAAAAGCCACCGGCAATCCCGGTGGCTTTTTCAATGCATTGATGCCGGCTTACAGCCCGGCAACCTCACGGATATAGCGGCGCGCTTTAACGGCGTATTCAAACGGGTTGGCCAGCGCCGGGTCTTGCTCCGCCTCAACCACCATCCAGCCTTTATAGCCGCGCTGGTCCAACAGCGTGAACACCGGGCGGAAATCAATGACCCCGTCGCCCGGCACCGTAAAGGTGCCCATGCGAACGCCGTCCAGGAAGCTGCGGCGATGCGCCCGCACGTCAGCGACTTTCTCATCACGTACATCTTTCAGGTGGATATGGTTGATGCGCGGCAGATGTTTTTCCAGTACGTCCATCATCACCTGCTGGGAGCCTTCGGAGTAGTAGAGGTGGCCGGTATCAAACAGCAGGTAGACATCGTCATTCACCAGCGCCATAAAGCGATCAATCTCGGCCGGGGTCTGGATGGCGGTGCCCATATGGTGATGCAGGCAGACCTGCATCCCCTTCTCCGCTGCGATCTTCGCCAGTTGGTTATATCCGTCCGCCACCCGCTGCCACTCTTCATCGGTAAAGTACGGCTTCTCATCAAACACCGCTTTGGTGGTGCACTGGATGCTTTTGCTCTGCTCGGAACAGCCAATCACCTTCGCGCCCATTTCATGCAGGAAATTCATGTGGTTGACGAACTCGTCAATGGTCTTCTCTTTCTGGCCATCGGCGAAAAAGGTGCTGAACCAGGCGTTGCAGATGCGGATGCCGCGCGCGTCCAGCATCCGTTTCAGCAGCGCGGTATCACGTGGGTATTTGCTGCCCACTTCACTGCCGGTAAACCCGGCCAGCGCCATTTCACTGACGCACTGCTGGAAAGTGTTTTCACTGCCCAGATCCGGCATGTCGTCGTTGGTCCAGCCAATCGGCGCGATGGCCAGTTTGATGTTGTCTTTGTTCATGGGTAAGCCTCCCCCACCCGCAGGCAGGAAAACGTTATTTGACCAACAGTTCCCGCTCGATGCGCTCGCGGGTTTCGACAGCCTGATATTTCATCTTTTCCGGGTAACCAAACAGCGACGCCGCGATAATCGGCTCGCCGCCGACCTTGAAGGTTTTATTGGCGAAATCCATCTCACGCAGGGTTTTGAACAGCGTGTCGAAGTCCACTTCCCCTTCACCGATGCCGACGTGCTGATGCACCGCGGCATCCACCCCCGGCGGGTTGACGATGTAACGGCAATGTTTGGTGTGGTTATGGGTGTCAGCGATCAGCACGTGGGAGAGATCGTCCCCGGCGTAACGCAGCATGTTCGCCACGTCGCCCACGCCTTTGTCATAGAAGAAGGTGTGCGGCACGCTGTAGAGGTATTTCACATGGTCACTGCGCAGGGATTTCACCAGATCGCAGGTTTCGTTGTTCAGCTCGCAAAAATCCCACGGGTGGGACTGGATTTCCATGCGGATGCCTTCACGTTCGATGATCGGCAGCAGCTCCTCCATCGATTTGTACCACAGCTCCTCACAGATCTCCGGCTCGTTCGGGTTACCGGCCAGCTCGGTGTTGATCACCTGCACGCCCATCTCGACGGCAATCTCAATCATGCGTTTCCAGTTCTTCACCGCCGCCACACGGCGATCCTCGCCGGGGCCGGACCAGCGATACACCACGATAAACGACGAGATCTCGACGCCGGTGGCCTTCAGCGCATTGCGGTACTCCGTCATCACTTCACGGCTGGCTTTCGGGTGCTTGTAGAACGGGTTAATCTGCGGGTGTGGCGACTGCTCAATGTAGTTGTAGCCCCACTCCGCTACCTGATGGACCATTCTGGTAATGCCCATATCTTTGATGACGTCGACATCAAACGCGATTTTCATGGTGTCTCCCTAAGTCAGTGTGGCAGCAGCCGGGCCGCAGGCAGCAACCCGGCAAAATAAGGTCAGCCCGCCGGCTGGTTATAAAAGGCCGGGCGCGGCGGCATGGTCACCGGCACGATCTCGCCGCTCAGCTGCGCGGCCACGCAGGCATCGGCGGTGACGGCAGCGGCGTAACCATCCCAGGCAGACGGCCCGGTGAGCTGCCCGGCCAGCACGTCATTGATAAAGCCCTGCAACTCGACGTCATAGGCGTCGATGAAGCGATCTTTCCAGTCCATAAGGATCGAGGTAGAGAGTTTTGCCTCGCTGCGCAGTTGCACCGAAGAAGGCTCCGGCAGGCGCGCGATGCCGGTTTCACCCACCACCTCACACTGGATGTCATAGCCGTAACGGCAGTTCACGAAGATCTCGACGTCAATCCGCGTGCCTTTCGCCGTTTCGAACAGCACGATCTGCGGATCTTTCAGGTGGCTGTAGGCATTGGACGTTCTGCGCGGGAACACCACCTGCACCGACACGTAGTCGTCATCCAGCAGCCAGCGCAGCACGTCGATTTCATGGATCAGCGTGTCGGTGATCGCCATATCCGTGGTGTAGCTGTCACCCACTTCCGGGTTGCGGTGGGCGCAGTGCAGCATCAGCGGCTCGCCGATCTGGCCGCTGCCGATTACCGCTTTCAGCGCGCGGTAGCCGCTGTCATACGGGCGCATAAAGCCGACCTGCACCAGCCGTTTGCCGTGCCGTGCCTCCGCTTCCACAATGCGTTTGCAGCCTTCCGCCGTCACCGCCAGCGGCTTCTCGCAGAACACCGGCTTACCGGCCTGGATGGCAGACAGCACAAACTCTTCATGGCTCGGCCCCCAGGAGGTGACCAGCACCGCATCGACGTCCGGCGCGTTGATCAGGTCGTGCCCGTTTTCATAGACTTTGGCCTCGAGGCGCTGGTTGATTACCACCTTTGCCGCATGGTCAGCATTGATGTCGTTTACCGCCACGACACGCCCACCCTGAAGCACTTTGTTGCAACGGCGAATATGTTCCTGGCCGATCGCACCGGTGCCGATAACGCCAATATTCAATGACATAGTGGAAACTCCTCTGGATTCAGATCAACGGGCTGCCCGCCCGCATACGTTTTCTTCATCGCATACGGCTTAATTGCGTTTAAGGGTGTAAAAGGCGTGACGCGGCTTATCCGGGCAGCCGGGGCTGCCCGGCGGCTCAGTAGTCGCGGGCCTGGCTGATGTTTTCGTTCAGCATATCGGCCACCTGCCGGATACGGGGGCTGTCTGACACCTGCGCGCCGCCTACCCGCCACCAGCTGAAATACTTGTGCACCATGGTTTTCGGCAGCACTTTGATGTCGATAAGCGTGGAGACGGTTTGCTTGCGCGCATCCTCCAGCGCCTCGCGCAATTGCGCATAGGTGGTCACGCGGTAGGTTTTGCAGCCATAGGCCTGCGCCAGCATGGCGAAGTCCACCGGCACGAAGCCGCCGGTCAGGCTATTCGTCTCATGGTCACGGAAGCGGAATTCGGTGCTGAAGCTGTCCATGCCGTGCTCCATCTGCAAATTGTTGATGCAGCCGTTGGTCATGTTGTCGAGCAGTACCACATTGATTTTGCAGCCTTCCTGAATTGAGGTGACCAGTTCGGAATGCAGCATCATGAATGAGCCGTCGCCCAGCAGGGTGTATACCTCGCGGTGCGGCTCCGCCAGTTTGACGCCCAGCGAGGCGTTCACCTCATAGCCCATGCAGGAGTAGCCATATTCCACGTGGTAGCCGTTGATGCCGGTGGTGCGCCAGACGCGCTGCAAATCGCCCGGCAAACTGCCGGAAGCAGCCACGATCACCGCATCTTGCGGCAAACATTCGTTCAGCGTGCCGAGCACTTTGCTTTGCGTCAGCACAGAGTTTGTCTGTTCAATAAATTCGGCGAACACCGCCTTACGGTCGAGATGGTCGTCGATTTCCGGTACAAACGCCTCGCCGCTGTACTCCACCTGATAGACCCGGTCTACTTCACGGTAGAGGCTTTCGCGCGCCGTGCGGATCGCATCGCCCCAGGCGGCGTGGTAGCCCGTGGCAGCCAGCCGCGGTGTCAGGGCTTCCAGCGCCTCACGGGCATCCGCCAGGATCTGTACGCCGTCGAGTTTGCCGGCATCAAACGCACTGACGTTGATGTTAAGGAAGGCCACCTCCGGGTTCTGGAAAATCCATTTCGAGGAGGTGGTGAAGTCGGTGTAACGGGTGCCGATACCTATCACCAGATCGGCCTCTTTGGCCAGCGTATTGGCGGCCAGGCTGCCGGTTTCACCGATGCCGCCGAGGTTCAGCGTATGCTCAGAGAGAATCGCGCCCTTGCCCGCCTGGGTTTCCGCAAACGGGATGCCGAAGCGTTCGGCAAACTGTTGCAGCGCGGCCGCGGCCGCGCCATATTTCACCCCGCCGCCGCACACGATCAACGGCTTGCGTTTACCGGCCAGCAGGGTGAGCGCATCCTGCATCATGCCCTCAGTCGGCAGGCGGCGATCCATACGGTGCACGCGTTTCTGGAAGAAATAATCCGGGTAGTCATAGGCTTCGCCCTGCACATCCTGCGGCAGGCAGAGCGTGACCGCACCGGTTTCCGCCGGGTCAGTCAGCACACGCATCGCGTTGATGCAGGCGCTCATCAGCTGTTCCGGCCGCGTAATGCGATCCCAGTATTTGCTCACGGCGCGGAAGGCGTCATTGGTGCTGATGCTGAGGTCATGCGGCTGCTCAATCTGTTGCAGTACCGGGTCAGGCTGGCGGGTGGCGAACACATCTCCCGGCAGCAGCAACAGCGGGATCCGGTTGGCGGTGGCGGTGGCGGCAGCCGTCACCATATTGGCCGAGCCCGGCCCCACCGAGGCACTACAGGCGTAGATTTCACGGCGCAGCTTCTGCTTGGCGTAGCCAATGGCCGCATGGGCCATGCCCTGCTCGTTGCGTCCCTGATGCACCACCAGCCCGCCGCGGTCCTGCTCCAGCGCCTGGCCCAGCCCCAGCACGTTGCCGTGGCCGAAAATGGCAAAAATCCCTTTGACGAACTTGTGCTCCGCCCCATCCACCAGGACATATTGGTTATCCAGGAACTTAACCAGCGCCTGCGCCATCGTGAGTCTCGTCTTAGCCATTGTTGTACCCTTCCTGTTTGCGTTGTCTGGTGGCACCGGGCCGTAGAGCGGCTGCTTTTTAGCCCGTCGGGGTGAAACGTGGAGCGATTATAAACAAATTTTTTTTCCACAAAATCCCATTCCAGAAGAAACATTTCATTTTGCGAGAGAGATCAAAAAATGAAATAAAACGTCCATTCACCGTTCTGCCACAACCCTGTTACCCATACATGACAATTCAAGGGGTTATCCCAGGCAGCAGCCGGGTTTCCCTACGCAGGGCACTGAGGTGCGGCACGGGGGGCTTCTCCAGAAAAACGAGACATGACGCGGCTTCCGGCCTTGTTTTGATGAAAAATTATTTACTCTCTTTGGCCGTTGTTTTATCCCTCTCACAATTCTGGTTTTCAAGTTTCATTCTTTCTTGTTTTTGAAATTTTTATTCCTCATACTGCGGAAAAATGCTTCTTCACCCTTTCAAAGAAGGAATCTGGTATGGCGACACACCCAAAACAGCTGGATGTCATCTGTATTGGCCGCATCGCGGTTGACCTTTACGGCCAGCAGATCGGCGCCCGGCTGGAAGATATGAGCACCTTTTCCAAATATCTCGGCGGTTCATCCGGCAATGTGGCCTACGGCACAGCCATCCAGGGGCTGAAGTCCGCCATGCTGGCGCGTGTTGGTGATGAGCATAACGGCCGTTTCCTGCGTGAAACGCTGCAACGGGCCGGCGTAGACACGCAATACCTGATCACCGACACCCAGCGCCTGACCGCGCTGGTGATGCTCGGCATCAAGGATGAAGAGACGTTCCCGCTGATTTTCTACCGCGATAACTGCGCAGACATGGGGCTGGTGCCGGACGATATTGACGAGGACTACATCGCCTCTGCCCGCGCCGTGGCCGTGACCGGTACCCACCTTTCACACCCGGACACCCGCGCTGCCGTGCTGAAAGCGCTGGATTACGCCCGCAAACATGGCCTGCGCACCGCGCTGGACATTGACTACCGCCCGGTGCTCTGGGGGCTGACCTCGCTGGGCGACGGTGAAACGCGTTTCATCGAGTCCGGCCCGGTCACCCGCCAGCTCCAGCAAGTGCTGGACAAGTTTGACCTGATTGTCGGCACCGAAGAGGAGTTCCATATCGCCGGCGGCAGCACCGATACCCTGACGGCGCTGGCCAACGTGCGCCGCCACAGCCAGGCAACGCTGGTGTGCAAACGCGGCGCACAAGGCTGCTCGGTGTTTGAGGGCGCGATCCCGGAGGGGTGGGATCAGGTCAAACTGCATTCGGGCGTCCAGGTGGACGTACTGAATGTGCTGGGGGCAGGCGATGCCTTTATGTCCGGCCTGCTGCGCGGCTACCTGAATGATGAGGGCTGGGATCAGGCCTGCCGCTACGCCAATGCCTGCGGCGCGCTGGTGGTGTCACGCCACGGCTGCGCCCCGGCAATGCCGACCAAAGAGGAACTGGACGATTACCTGAAACGTGACCGCGAAGTGAAACGCCCGGATCGCGATGCGCGCCTCAACCACCTGCACCGCGTCACCACCCGCCAACAGGCGTGGCCGGAGCTGTGCGTGTTCGCCTTCGACCACCGCAAACAGCTGGAAGAGATGGCCGATGACGCGGGTATCAGTTACCAGAACATCCCGCCGCTGAAACAGTTGCTGTTACAGGCCGCCAGGGAAGCGGCCGCCGAGGCCGGGCTGGCGCACAACAGCGGCATCCTGGCAGACACCACCTACGGCCAGCCGGCGCTGAATGCTATTACCGGCCAGGGCTGGTGGATTGGCCGCCCGATTGAAATGCCCGGTTCACGCCCGCTCCGGCTGGAACACGGTAATCTTGGCTCGCAGCTGGTGAGCTGGCCGCTGGAACATGTCGTGAAATGCCTGGTGTTTTACCATCCGCAAGACCCGGCGGCCCTGCGCCAGGAGCAAGAAGCGCAGCTGCTCGACGTATGGCGCGCCTGCTGCCAGAGCGGCCATGAACTGCTGCTGGAGGTGATTCTGCCGGAAGGGAGCGCTGATAAAGATGAGCGTTTCTATGTGGCGTCACTGTCGCGCTTTTATCAGCTCGGCATTCAGCCTGACTGGTGGAAACTGCCGCCGCTCTCCGTCGCCGGCTGGACACAGGTGGGTGAGGTGATTGAGGCTAACGACCCGCATTGCCGTGGGGTGGTGATTCTCGGCCTGGATGCACCGGAAGCGGAGCTGAAAGCGGGCTTTGCCCAGGCAGCCGCCGCACCGTGTGTGAAAGGGTTTGCCGTCGGGCGAACTATTTTCGGCCAGGCGTCACGCCAGTGGCTGCAGGGCGAACTGGATGACGCCGCGCTTATCCGGCAAGTGAAACAGAACTACCTGACGCTGATCGGCTACTGGCGGGACGTGCGCCCGCTGCCGGATGCGCTGAAACAGTAGCGGGTTGAAACGGCTCCTGCGGGGGCCGTTTTTTATGGCCTGCCACTGTGCATTTTTGTTATTTTTTGAGCAATCTGTGAGCCTTTTCAAGGTCCGATGAAATAAAGCTGGGGATCTGCCACATTAAATGAAATTTTCGATTCGTCTGGTAGAATAGCCGCAATGAAAACATGTTTCGTTTTCCTGATCCCCTGTCTTCTCTCTGTGAGCCACTGACATGACTAACCCGACCCAACTCTCGTTGTTACAGGATGAGATCCGCCGTCGCTACGACACGCTGAGCAAGCGCCTGAAGCAGGTGGCCCGCTATATTCTTGATAACAGTAACAGCATTGCCTTTGACACCGTGGCCTCAATCGCCGCGCAGGCCAGCGTGCCGCCCTCGACCCTGATCCGTTTCGCCAATGCCTTTGGTTTCAGCGGCTTTAATGAGATGAAACAGGTTTTCCGCCAGCATCTGATGGAAGAGACGGTGAGCTATACCGAGCGTGCGCGCCTGTTCCGCCAGACTTCCACCGAAGAGAATAACGTCCCGGAAAAACCGGCTGAGATCCTGAACGTCTTCACGATGGTGAATGCACAGGCGTTGCAGCAACTGGCCATGCAAATCAGCCCGGACCAGCTTGAAAAAGCGGTCGATCTGCTCAACAACGCCGACACCATTTATGTGATTGGCCTGCGCCGCTCCTTCAGCGTGGCCTCTTACCTCACCTACGCCCTGCGCCACCTGGAACGCCGCGCCTTCCTGATCGACGGGCTGGGCGGCATGTTCACCGAGCAGCTCAGCATGGTGAAACCCAAAGATGTGGTGATTGCCATCAGCTACTCGCCATACGCACAGGAAGCGGTGGATCTGGTGCAACTCGGCGCGAAACAGGGCGCGCAGCAGATTGCGATAACGGACAGCCAGGTCAGCCCGCTGGCCGCTTTCAGCGA
Organism: Nissabacter archeti; assembly: GCF_018257325.1. Classification (NCBI taxonomy): domain Bacteria; kingdom Pseudomonadati; phylum Pseudomonadota; class Gammaproteobacteria; order Enterobacterales; family Yersiniaceae; genus Nissabacter; species Nissabacter archeti. The sequence continues at coordinate 235,452 of NZ_JAERKB010000002.1, read as the reverse complement.
TGTCTGTTTTGTGGTGCGTGAAGCACAGGTAGACGGTTTCCGCTCACAGGTTGCCTCGATGTGCCTCGCCCAGACCCTCGCCGTCTCCCTGGCGCTCACTAACGCCCGTCACGGCCCCGTCGACGCCCTGAACGCCCAGCCCGCCAAATAGGGCAGCAAACCGGCCCTCTGACAACCATAACGGCCACCCTGGGGTGGCCGCTTTTCGTTGGGTCACAATCATGCGTCAAACGCGATCCGGCTTGAAATGCGCGATCACCCTTTGGGATAGTGATCGCTGTTGATCCAGGCGTGATCTTTTTCCCAGGTGAATTTCCATTTCCGTACCGGCCCGGCCATCACGTTAAGGTAGTAACTGTCGTAACCGGCCAGGGTGGCGACCGGGTGGTAACCACGCGGCACTTTCACCACATCGCCGTTATAAACGGCCATGCACTCATCCAGGGAGCGGTCATCCGTGTAGACGCGCTGCATACAGAACCCCTGCGCCGGGTCGAGCCGGTGATAATAGGACTCCTCCAGATAGGTTTCGTCCGGCGAGTTTTTGTCATCATGCTTGTGGCTCGGGTAGGAACTGGTATCCCCTTCAGCGGTATACACCTCCACCACCAGCAAGCTGTCGGCGGGTTCGCTGTCAGGCAGGATGTTATGTACCCGCCGTTTGTTGCGCCCCTTACCGCGATGCTCTACGCCGACCTCTTCCGGCGAAATCAGCCGTGCAGGGAGCGAACCGGCTGAAGGTGAACGACACACCGCCAGCTCCAGGTCGCTTTCGGCCAGCACGTTCACTCTCTCATGGTGCGGCACATAGACCGAATAGGGCGGCACCCGCTCAAACGGGCTCATGCGTTTGCCGATATGCGGAAACTCCGCTTTGCTGGTCGAGACAGAAGCCAGCCCGGCCACCAGCACCAGGCAGAGTTCATTGCCGTCACTTTGCAGCGTCAGCGACTGGCCTGCGTTGAGCTGGTAGACGTCAAACCCGACATACTCCCAGCCGGCATTCTCTGGGGTGACGTGCTGGACGCGCCCCTGCGCGTCCGGTTTCTGGCATTTGGAAAGCAGTGAAGACATCGTTCCCTCCTTTACTGTCGGTTAACTGTCGTCTTGTCCGTTCACTTAGCCCAGCGTCGGCATACTGTATTCAGACACCGTTTGCTGGCCGGTCGGCCAACGGGCGGTAACGGTTTTCATGCGGGTATAGAAGCGCACGCCGTCATTACCGTGGACGTTCAGCGCGCCGAACACCGAGCGTTTCCAGCCGCCGAAGCTGTGGAAAGCCATCGGTACCGGCACCGGCACATTCACGCCGACCATGCCCGCCTGCACGCTGCTGACGAACTCGCGTGCGTAGCGGCCGTTGCTGGTGAAAATAGCGCTGCCGTTGCCGTATTCATGGCCGTTTACCGTCTCGATGGCGGTCTGGTAGTCCGGCACCCGCACAATGCCCAGTACCGGCCCGAAGATCTCTTCGCGGTAAATCACCATCTCCGGCGTCACGTGGTCGAACAGTGTGCCGCCCACGAAGTAGCCGTCCGGCGCACCCGGCACCTTGTAGTTGCGGCCGTCGGCCACCAGCGTGGCTCCCTCTTCCACCCCTTTGTCGATGTAGCCCAGCACTTTTTTCTGGTGATCTGAGGAGACCAACGGCCCCATCTCGTTTTCTTCACCGCCCTGTTGCAGGCCGGGCCCCACCCGCAATTGGGCAATCAGCGGTTTGAGTTTTTCCACCAGCTTATCGGCGGTGCTGTCACCCACTACCACGGCGATCGGCAGCGCCATGCAACGTTCGCCCGCTGAGCCGAACGCGCCGCCCATCAGGGCATTCACGGTGGCGTCCAGATCGGCATCCGGCATGATGATGGCGTGGTTTTTCGCCGCGCCGAACGCCTGCACACGTTTACCGTGGGCGCTGGCGGTTTTGTAGATATATTCCGCCACAGTGGAGGAGCCGACAAAGCTCACCGCCTGCACGCGTGGGTCGGTATAGAGTTGTTCGGCATGTTCATTGGCGCAGTGCACCACGTTGAATACGCCGTCCGGCAGGCCCGCTTCTTTCAGCAGTTCCGCCATGCGGACGGAGGCAGACGGCACCAGTGCCGGTGGCTTCAGCACAAAGGTATTACCGCAGGCCAGCGCAATCGGGAACATCCACATCGGCACCATCGCCGGGAAGTTAAACGGCGTAATGCCCGCCACCACCCCCAGCGGCTGCTGCATGGAGAAGCTGTCTACGCCGCTGCCGACATCCGGCGAGTATTCGCCTTTGATCAGGTGCGGAATGCCGCAGGCAAACTCAACCACTTCCAGCCCGCGGGTCAGTTCTCCCAGTGCGTCGGAGTAGACCTTGCCGTGCTCACTGACGATCAGTTCAGCCAGTTCATCACGGTGCTGCTCCAGCAGGGCTTTGAAGTTGAACAGGATGCGGGCGCGGCGCAGCGGCGTGGTGGCGGCCCAGGCCGGGAAAGCCTGGTGTGCCGTTTCAATGGCCGCCAGCACCTCTTCGCCGGTGCTTTGTGTGACTTCACGATCTGCCTTGCCGGTTGCCGGGTTATAGACCGGCAGCGTCTGGTTGCTGGTGCTGACGCTGGTTTTGCCGCCAATAAAGTTACCCACGATGTTCATGTCTCACCCTCGTTATGTGATCGGTGGAGCCGGGCAGTGCCGGGTTTGCGGGGGCATAAACCGGTGTGCACCCTGCACGCCCGGTTCAGCCGCTGTTGGCAAAAACTCTATTTCATTGAAAAAAAAGTTTCAAATATTTTATTTTGGAATGTTTTATTTTAGCGGCACACCTCGCAAAAATGTGAATGTGACCAAGAAAGTGCAGGCAGCTTTGCGAGCCCCTTTCCAGGGCTTCGTCCAGCATTCACAAAAAGTTAACAGAGCCGCGCGCCTGCTGGGAGGACAACGCCTATGCAGGCCGTGGATTTATCCTGGAAGCTGGCTCGCATGTTGCAATGGTGTTGCGTGAAAAGCCGATGAATTTTTTGAACCGTGTCTAAAAATCAATATTTCATTATTTTAAATTTATGGAATAAATGTTCTTTTAAAACCCGGAAGCGTGGGTTCCCTCACGGCACGAATTACCCTGATGTTCCTCACAGCACGCGAGCCACTGTCGTGCGCGCAAACGGAGTCTGTATGGTCATTCAACGAAAGCATAATACCGGGTACATCCTGCGCATCTGCGCCATCGCCGCCCTCGGGGGCATCCTTTTCGGCTATGACACGGCCGTGATCTCGGGGGCGATTGAATCCTTAAAGATTTACTTCCAACTGACTCCGGCTGAAACCGGCTGGGCGGTGTCGAATGTCGTGATCGGCTGTGTGGCGGGGGCCTTCTGTGCCGGCGGCGTGGCGGCACGCTGGGGGCGTAAAAAAGCGCTGATGCTGGCGGCCGTGCTGTTTACCGTGTCCGCCGTTGGGGCGTCGCTGGCCCACACCTTCACCGGGTTTGTGATTTTCCGCATCATCGGCGGCGTGGCCGTCGGGCTGGCGGCCACGGTGTCACCGATGTACATGTCAGAAGTGTCGCCCAAAGACATGCGCGGCCGGGCGTTGAGTATGCAGCAGTTCGCCATCGTGTTCGGCCAGATCCTGATTTTCTATGTGAACTACAAAATCGCCAGCATCGCCACGGAACAGTGGCTGGTCGACATGGGCTGGCGCTGGATGTTCGCCTCCGGCGTGCTGCCCTGTGTGTTGTTCTGCATTTTGGTGCTGTTTATTCCTGAATCCCCGCGCTGGTGTGCCATGACCGGGCGTGATGAGCAGGCGCTCACACTGCTCTCCCGGCTTTCGAACCCCACCCATGCCGCCCATGTGCTGGCGGAGATTAAGGAATCACTGCGTCAGGATGCACAGCAACACAGCGCCCGGCTGAGCCTGCGGGACGGCAATGTGCGCTTCATCCTGTTTGTCGGCGCGATGATTGCGGTGCTGCAACAGGTGACGGGTGTGAACGTGATGATGTATTACGCGCCGGTGGTGCTGAAAGAGGTGACCGGCAGTGCCGAAACAGCAATGTTCCAGACCATCTGGATCGGCGTGGTGCAACTGGCCGGGTCCGTTATCGGCGCGTCCCTGATGGACCGCATGGGCCGCATCCCGTTGATGCGCGCCGGAACAGCCGGGGCGGTCATCGGCCTCCTGATCACCTCTTATGGCCTCTACACCCAGGACAGCGGCTACATCGCGCTGTGCGGCATGCTGTTCTTTATGACGTTCTATGCGCTCTCCTGGGGCGTCGGCACCTGGGTGCTGATCGCTGAGGTGTTCCCCAACCGGATGCGGGCGCAGGGCATGAGCCTGGCGGTGGGCGCCATGTGGATCGTGAATTTTGTGGTGTCACAGTCGTTCCCGATGGTCAATGACCACCCTTACCTCTTCTCCCATTTCCACGGCGCGTTCCCGATGTGGGTCTTCGCTGGGCTCTGCGTATTCAGTTTCTGGTTTATTTCCCGCTATGTACCGGAAACCAAAGGTGTCTCTCTGGAAAAAATGGATGATGTGATCCTGGCGAAGCGCGACCGCCGGCCGCTGACGGCCCGGCAGCCCCCCGCCGCGCAGGACACGTCAACGTCAACCTCGTCATAACGCTACCGCGTATGGAGTAACAACATGGCTATCGCGCAACATCGTTTTTGTATCAACCGTAAAATTGCCCCCAACCTGAGCCTTGAGCAGTTTTTCAGGGTGGTGAAGAAATGTGGCCTGAATAAGGTGGAGTTACGCAATGATATGCCCAGCGGCCAGGTCACGGACGGCCTGAGCACCGGCGAGGTCAGGGCGCTGGCGCAGCAATACGGCATGGACATCATCACCATTAACGCGCTGGGCCGCTTTAACCTCGGGGCGGAGCGCGACAAGGTCTGGGCCAATGCAGAAGCAATGTTGCAGGAAGCGCAGGCGATCGGAAGCCGTGGGCTGATCCTCTGCCCGCATTGCAGCGCCGGTGATGCGCGCAGCGCGGAACAGAAGCAGCAGGAAACACTTCAGGCGCTGATCGCCCTTGCGCCGCTGTTCAAACAGTATGGCGTGACCGGGCTGGTGGAGCCGCTGGGTTTCGGCATCAGTTCACTGCGCTCCTCATTGCTGGCCCAGTCCTTGATCCGGGATTCAGCCGCGCCTTATAAACTGGTGATCGACACCTTCCACCACCATCTGGATGAGGTGGATCAGGCCGCGTTTGATCAGCAAATGGCGATGGAGAGCATCGGGCTGGTGCATCTTTCCGGCGTGGAAGACCCGCGTGACAAATCCCTGCTGACCGATGAAGAGCGCATCATGCTGAGCCAGGGCGACCTGCTGAAAAGCAAACAGCAGGTGGATAACCTGGAACGGCTGGGGTATCAGGGGATCTATTCGTTTGAGCCGTTCTCCTCGGTGCTGGAAAACTGGCAGGAAGCGGATATTGAGCGTGAAATCAAACAAAGCATGGCGTTGATTCAGGGCTGAGGCCACTCGTCAGCTGAGGCCGTTATTGGCGTGATCTGACTGCCCGGCCGCTGTTATGGCCGGGCATTTCTGCGCTGTGCGTGTCAGGCGCGGGGGGAGCGTGTCAGACGAGGTGTGGCAGACGAGATGTGTCAGGCGAGGCGCGTCAGGCGAGGTATGTTTTCAGCGCCTGTGCCGCCTGCGACAACGCCATTTTCACCGCCGGCACCTGGCTGAGCGGGTTCAGCAGCCCGTAATCATGGATCAGGCCGTTATAGCGCACCAGCGTGGTTTCCACCCCGGCTTCATTCAGCTTGCGCCCGTACGCCTCGCCCTCATCACGCAGCACATCAAATTCCGCCACCTGAATCAGGGCGGGCGGCAGCCCGGCAAGCTGGTCAGGCGTGGCCCGCAACGGCGACGCGTGCAGCTCCACGCGCTTGCTCTCATCCGTGGTGTAGTTGTCCCAGAACCATTTCATCATGTTGCGGCTGAGGAAAAAGCCTTCCGGGTAAGACTGGTAAGATCCGCTGTCAAACGCGGCATCCGTCACCGGCCAGAGCAGCAGCTGGAAACGCACATGCGGCGCGCCCTGCTCTTTTGCCATCATCGCCACCACCGCCGCCATATTGCCGCCGACGCTGTTGCCCACCACGGCCAGCCGCCCGCCATCAAGGTTCAGCTCTGCGCCGTGGCCCGCCACCCAGCAGGTCGCGGCATAGGCCTGATGAATAGCCACCGGATATTGCGCCTCCGGGGAGGGCATGTAGTTAACGAACACGGCCGCCGCGCCGCTCTCCACCACCAGATCGCGCACCAGCCGCTGATGCGTCGGGAAATCCCCCAGCACCCAGCCGCCACCGTGGAAGAACATAAATACCGGCAGCATACCCACCGCCCCTGCCGGCCGCACCACGGTCAGGCTGAGATCGTGCCCGCCGCTGTTCACGGTGCGCTCCGTGATCTCCACGCCGGAAAGGTCGACCGCTACGGCGTTCTGCGCATCGGTCAGCACCTGCCGCGCCGCTTCCGGTGAGAGCTGCTCCATCGGCGGGCCACCAGCAGCGTTCAGCTGGCTGAGAAACTGCTCAATATGGCGGTCGGTCGTGGCCTGTTCCGGGGTTATCGCGTTGCTCATGATGTTCTCCTGGGAAAGTGGGACGGGTGAAATCAAAAGATCAGGCGGCCTGAGCGCAGTGTGCAGGCTCAGGCCGCCCGTATGGCGTGGGGTGACGCCGGGTCACTGTTCAATAACGATTTTGCCCATATGCTGGCCGGAATATTCGTAGTTAAAGGCGTCTGCCAGTTCCTCAAGGGCAAAGGATTTGTCGATAAACGGCGTGACGCGGTTGGCGTCCAGCGCGCGGATCATCTCCTGCTGATGGCGGCGGCTGCCCACGGTGATGCCGCGCAGCGCCGCCTGTTTGGCCATCAGCTGGGCGGTGGGCACATCACCCGCCAGCCCGGTAAAGACGCCAATCAGCGCGATATGGCCGCCGATGGCTACCGCATCGATGGAGTTCGCCAGCGTGCCCGGCCCACCGATTTCAATCACATGGTCAACGCCGCGGCCGCCGGTCAGTTCCCAAATCTGTTTGCCCCAGTCCTGGTGCTGACGGTAGTTCACCCCGGCATGCACGCCCATCGTTTTCAGGCGTGTGAGTTTTTCATCAGATGAGGAGGTGGCAAAGACGCGTGCGCCCATCATCTGGGCCAGTTGCAGCGCAAACAACGACACACCACCGGTGCCGAGGATCAGCACATCGTCCCCCGCTTTTAACCCGCCGTTGACCACCAGCGCGCGCCAGGCGGTCAGCCCGGCGGTGGTAAGTGTGGCAGACTGCGCATGGCTCCAGCCCTGCGGCGCAAGGGTGAAGAACCGGGCCGGGCGCACCACCCAGGGCGTAGCATAGCCGTCAATGCCGTCGCCCGGCGTGCCGGAAAACCCGGTCACCGGGCAGGGGCCATCTTCCCAGTCCGGGAAGAAACAAGAAACCACATGGTCGCCCGCTTTCAATGTGGTGACGCCCGCACCGACGCTCTCTACCACGCCCGCGCCATCAGACAGCAACAGCCGCCCGGCCTCTGAGGACATCATCCCGGCCGCTACCGCGTAATCATGGAAGTTAAGGGAGTTGGCGTGGATGCGCACCCGCACCTCACCCGGCCCCGGTTCGCCCGGTTCCGCTACCTGTTCAATCACAATATTTTCGATACCGGGCGTTTGCCCTCGTTTGGCTGCTTTCATTGGATACCACGCTGATTGCTGAAGAGAAAAAGGGGAAACTGTACGGCCCCGCCTGTTTCAAGGGTAGTTCAGGCTGGTTTGTCCGGGAAAGAAAAAGGCACCGCGAAGGGTGCCTGCAGGAGAAAGGAGGCCGGTTACACCTTGAGTTCCATCCGTTTAATCTCGCCGACCACAAACAGGTAGCAGACCATCGCCATCAGCGCGGAACAGCCGACAAAGATCAGCGCGGCGTTGAATGAATGCAGCTCGCTGACCAGGTAGCCAATCACCAGCGGGGTGACGATCGAGGCGACGTTACCGAAAACGTTAAACAGGCCGCCGCACAACCCGACAATCTCTTTCGGTGCGGTGTCGGCAATCACCGGCCAGCCCAGCGCACCAAACCCTTTGCCGAAGAACGCCAGCGCCATCAGCGCCACCACCAGCGTGGTGCTGTCGGTGTAGTTGCACAAAATAATGCTGGACGCGAGCAGCATCCCCAGCACAATCGGCAGTTTACGCGCCAGCGTCAGCGACATCCCGCGTTTGATCAGCGAATCAGAGAACAGGCCGCCCGCCACCCCGCCGATAAAGCCGCACAGCGCCGGGATCGAGGCCACCAGCCCGACTTTCAGGATCGACATCCCTTTGTCCTGCACCAGATAGATCGGGAACCAGGTCAGGAAGAACCAGGTGATGGTGTTGATAAAATATTGGCCGAAGAAAATGCCGAGCATCATCCGGTTCGCCAGCAACTGTTTGAGGTAACCCAGTTTCGGGCCACCGCCCGCTTTTTTCGCCTGCGGGTGATCCATGTCAACTACCGCGCCGCCCTGCGCCACGTATTCCAGCTCACTTTTGGACATCCGCGGGTGGTCGGTCGGGTTGTGGATATATTTCACCCACACCGCCGTCAGCACAAAGCCTATCGCGCCCATCACGGTGAACACATGTTGCCAGCCCCAGGCGTAGGTCAGGTAGCCGAGCAGCGGCGAGAAGATCGCCAGGGAGAAGTATTGTGCCGAGTTAAAAATCGCGGAGGCGGTGCCGCGCTCTTTGGTCGGGAACCAGGCGGCGACAATACGCGCATTGGCCGGGAAAGAGGGAGCCTCAGAAAAACCGAGCATAAAGCGCATGGCAAACATCGAGGCCGCCGCCCAGGCCAACGGCACCAGATGCACAAACCCTTGCAGGAAGGTAAACAGCGACCAGAAAAACAGGCTGTAGGTATAGACCTTTTTAGAGCCGAAGCGGTCAAGCAACCAGCCGCCGGGGATCTGCATCAATAAATAGGCCCAGCCGAATGCCGAAAATATATAGCCCATCGACATGGCGCTGAGGTGCAGTTCTTTACCCACCGCGCTGCCGGCAATAGAGAGGGTGGCGCGGTCAGCATAATTGACCGCCGTCACAATAAAAATAATCAGTAAGATCAGATAGCGGGTGCGATGGCCCTTTGCTGCCGCTTCAACGGTCGTGACGCTCATCTCTTGATCCTCAAAGTGATTGATTTTTTGCCTTTTATTCGGCACAGCGGCATCAGCCCGCCGCCGCGGGAAATAATGGGGGTAATAAACATTCAGGAAAGAAATGAAATCTTAAAGGACATTCATCCGAATACCATTGTGCAAATGTACAATTCACGCGATGAATAAAAGCCGATAAATATCGGGATGCCTAAAGCAATGCGCGATAGATCGCACATTGCTTTTTTAATGGCCGCCAGCAAGGAGGAAAAAGCGTTTTTTCAGCACCGGATCACAAATAATGCGATATGTGCCGGCGCACAAATAAAGGGGAAAGGGTAACGTGCCGATGACACAAGGTACGTCTAACGCAAGGTGCGTCAGCTGCGCTCAATCTCTTTGGCGGTGCGGTCAAGGCTGTCAATAATGGCGTGCAGCGTCTCAGCGGATAAATTCTCTTTCGATAGACGCATATTCAGCGCAGTGCGGAAATTATTAATGGCGCGTTCAATTTCCGGGATAGCGCGGTTATTGGCCAGTACCGTCAGCGCATGTAACCGCCCGGCGGCGCGCGCCAGTGTTTCCCGGTTTTCCTGCAAGAAGGCGGCACCCTGTGCAGTGAGGCGGTAGGCTTTTTTTCCGCCGGCATGATCAAAGGCGTCGATATACCCCATCTCTTCCATCAGCGTGAGATTAGGGTAAATAATGCCGGGGCTGGGCGCATATTCCCCACCGGAGCGATCTTCAATCGCCTTAATTAATTCATAGCCATGTGCCGGGCGGGTTTCCAGCGCCGACAGCATCAGCAAACGAATATCATTGGCATCGAATAATTTTTCACGGCGCTGTTTTTTGCCGCCCATTCCCTGCCTGCGATCGCTCCGTGCTTTTTCACCGGCAGAAAAAATAAGCGGGGCATCGGCATGAGTAACGGGATTTTTCATAGGTCACGGCACAGGCAGGGAAACAGCCCCGAAGCATATCGGGGCAGCCTGCGGATTACAAGGCGCGCGGCCGCCATCGGGGCCGGAAATAAAAGGAGGCTGGAAATAAAATGGGGCAGCCTGTGCTGCCCCAGTGGGATTATTCAATAAAGGTATAAGGCGTGTAGAAATCTTCGCCCAGCCAATGATACGTGTCATATGTCTGGTGCAGGGGCTTACGGACGTAGCTGTCAGCGCGGTTCACATCCCCTTTGCCGCTGTATACCGCGTAATCCGGGTAGGGGAATACCGGGCGTGAGGCGGCATTGGCCGGGACAGTTTCCAGGCGCATCGGTGGCTGTTGGTGCCCGGCGGCCTGCGGCGGCGGGGTGCCTTTCTCCATCATCGGTTGCCCAAAGCTGTTTTTCTGCTGCGGCGCCGCCTGCCAGGTGGTGATGGCCTGCGGGGCGTGGCCGCGCTCCACCCAGTTGACCATTGGGGTAAGCAGGTCGAGCAGGCTTGGGCCTTCACCGCCGGAACAGTGGTACATGCCCGGCAACAGGTAGAGGCGCTCAAAGCTGTCGCGTTTCGCCTCGCCCAGCGTTTTACCCACCGCCGTGTGGTAGGCCACTGAATTCAGCGGTGAAATATGCGGATCGGCCCAGCCGTGCCAGATGATCAGCTTGCCGCCTGCGGCAGCAAACGCCGACAGATCCGGGTTGGTGGCGTCATACAGCGGGTGCAGCGCGCGCAGGGCATCAAAGGTTTCACGGGTGAAGCGCAGATCCTCCAGGGTATAGCCTGCCGGAGGGTTGTTCACAAAACTTATGGTCTTCAGCGCCGGCAGCGCAATATTACGGCTGAAGATCGGGTCATTGGCGGCCTGCGGAATAAACACCCCGGCCCAGGCCAGCTCCGAGCCAAACTGCGGCCCGCCGACAATCATTTTCTGCCCGCTCCCTTCCGCGCGCGGGCCGTCATACAGGCGGCGCAAGGTCGCAACCTGAAGCCCGGACAGGCAAGAGGAGGCATTGTCACCCGCCTTGCAGCGCAGGCTGGAGACATCAAAATGGCACGCCTGCGGATCCGCGATCAGTCCATCTTTCTGGCCGTCCAGGGCGTCACAGTGCGCCAGCACCGCCTGGTGGATCAGCGGCAACTGGGCCGCCGTGATGATCGCCTTGCCATCGCTGCCGGTGTTGGTCACCGCCTGCCAGGCATGGTAGAGCGCGTTCTGCGACTGGAAGTTCATCGCTGCCGCGCCGGCAATCACGCCGTTGAAATCCTGCGGGTAACGCTGGGCTTCCATCAGTGCTTCGCGGCCGCCGTCTGAGCAGCCGTCAAAGTAAGCGTAGGCCGCCGGGTGGTGGTAAAACGCCTCAATAATCTTCTTCGAGGCCACCGCCGTCAGGTGCACGCCGCGGTAAGCGAAATCTTTACGTTTTTGCGCATCGTTGCCGAAGTCTTCCTCTTCCTGGGTGTGGCCCATATTGGTCGAGGCGATGGCGAAACCATTGCTGTTAAGCGGGGCGCAACCCGCTGCCGCGCCGGCCTGCAAATCAATCCGGCCACACAGCCCGCCGCAGCCCACTTGCAGGAAGCGCTGGCGCCAGCTTGCCATCGGCAATGCTACCCGGAAGCCAATGGCCGGGGCCAGCGTGCCCTCCACCATGCAGAACGCTGCGCCGTTCTGCGTGGTCTCGGCGGCAGAGGTAATTTTGCTGCCTGCGCCGCCTATCCCCGTCAGGTCAATATTCGTCAGTGTTGCGCAGCCGGTGGCGGGTTTAATCACAGATAAAGCCGGAACCGGGTTTTCTGCGCTGTGCGCATGGCCACTTAGCCCGCCCATGCCTGCCGTTATTAAGGCAAAGATCGCGCGGTAATACTTATTACGGGTAAACACCATGATTGTTCCTTTTTATTTTATGCCGCCTTCAGCATACCTTTTTACCCACATCCTTAATTCCGGCGTTATTACGTGATGGCGTCAGGCTTTTTTCAGAAAATGAAACAGGATATATCCGGGGAATAACCTTACCCGTTTTTTTTGCAGGGATGCAGCGTGATAAAAATAACGCATGGGGTTCAGGCTATTTTGAATAGCCGCCGCAGGAAATAACCCGGTAAGGCGCACGGGAAATAAGGCTCCCCGGCCAGGGAGCCGGAGAATTATTTCTGATGCCAGTAGGCCACAGCGCGCAGCCTGTCCGGGTTTACGCCCCGTTCAATCAACTGGTCGCTGATCGCTTTCACCCCTTCCCCTTCACCGGTGACCCAGATGAAACTGTCTTCCGGCGGCAGCGCCAGTGCGGCCATGCGGGCGTTAAGCTGTGCAGCATCCGCCGGCAGCCATTCGCACTGCACATGATCCAGATCCGCCAGATAGGCTTTCGCTTCCGGGCGGTGGAGGCTGACGAGCACCGTCAACGTAATGTGCTGATGCGGGGCCAGTGCCAACAGGCGGCGGCGTAACGCCGGCAAACCGGACTCATCACAAAGGTAAATCTGGTGCGCGTAGGTTTCCGGCACCACCAGCGAGCCGCGCGGCCCGCCCATCGCCAGCCCGTCCCCCGGTTTGGCGGCCACAGCCCAGTCACTCGCCAGGCCCTGCGCATGGATGAAGAAATCCACCGTCAGTTCGTTCGTCGCCGCATCAAAATGCAGCGGCGTGTAGTCACGTGAGGCCGGGCGCTGGTCACCCCAGACGATGCCCTCCGGCGTCACCTGCGGCAGGTGCAGCTCGCCGGTTTCCCGATCGGGGAAGAAAATTTTGATGTGGTCATCGAACCCGGCAGAGCTGAAGCCCTTGAGCTGGTCGCCGTGGAACACGATCCGGCGGAAGCAGCCGGCGACGGTGTCCGCCTGTTTTACGGTGATCTGCCGGAACACCAGCGGATTGCGCACGCGGGTGGGTAATGGGGTTAAAGCTGGGGAAGTAGAGTGCTGCATCACGGGGCCTTCTGGTTGAAATAGGAACGTACAGGAGAGGTGCCACCGGGCGGTTCATCACTGCCTGCGGGCGTAAAATATATCTTAGATGTATTTTCACCACAATATCGGGCAGCGGCACGGCGTAGTAAAGTCCTGCCGGTTTCCGGCCGATACTGAGTGTGAGTGCTGCGTTTCTTTTAACATTTCTGTCATATAAACGCGAAAGCGGCCTCATTCGTAACCCTGAAAGCTTGCAGATTGGCAATCAGTAAACCCCTTTACCGAAAAGTGCGGTGCATTGTTACATTTTCAGGCGCAAGGCAGGAACCGGTTCCAGTGCAGGGGTGTGATATTTATCACACTGATATATAAGAAATAGTTAATGAATTTGGCTTTTTAAATTGGTGGGTTTTTAGCCAACTTATTGAATTATATTTACATTTATTCGTATCTTGTAATTCCATTAACATTTTCAGGTGTAGTCCGGCTATGTAAACTAACGAACTTTTAAAGATACCTATAAAAAATTAACAACCCTTTAATGTGAGACACCTCCTTTTATGCTTCTTCAAAAAGAGACTTCCCGACGCAAGTTCCTGCTTGGGTCGCTGGCTGCATTGCCATTAAGCGGCATGATTCTGAAAGGCCTGACAGCCGCAGAAGCCGCTGAACTGGCTGCCCCGGAGCTGGCAGACTACAAACCGATCTTTTTTGGCCCTGAGGAGTGGGCATTTATCCTCGCGGCGACCGATCGCCTGATCCCGGCCGGCGGCAAAGGCAAAGCGCCCGGCGCGCTGGAAACCAATGTGCCGGTGTTTATCGACCAGCAACTGCACGGCGATTTCGGCGAAGAGATTTACATGCAAGGGCCGTTCAATGCGCACGCCCCGGCCACCATGGGTTACCAGCTGCCGTTCCGCCCGCAGCAGATCTATAAAAACGGTATCCGCCTGGTGAATGCCTGGAGCCAGGCAACGCACCAGAAACCGTTCCACCAGCTCTCCCAGCAAGAAAAAGATGACGCCCTGACGCAGATGCAGAAAAACGGCATCGATTTCGCCACGCTGGGCGAAAACGACCTGAAAGCCTCGCATTTCTTTAACCAGCTGCTGACCGATACCAAACACGGCTACCTCTCTGACCCGATTTACGGCGGCAACAAAGGGATGAAAGCCTGGATCGCCATTGGCTTCCCCGGTGCACGCGCCAGCTATCTGGAGTGGGTGAAGCAACACAACATCCCTTATCCGCTGGGGCCGGTGAGCCTGCAGGGCGCGCGTGCCTGAACCGGGCAGCCGTGAGGTGTTTTTAAGCAATTTTTGTGATTTTTACAGGGTAAATGATGGCACAGCTGAATAAAGAAGAAGTCGACGTTGTCGTGGTCGGCCTGGGCTGGGCCGGCTCGCTGATGAGTATCGAGCTGGCAATGGCAGGATTAAAAGTGCGGGCGCTGGAAAAAGGCGCGGACCGTACCTATGACGATTTCGCCTATCCGAAACCGGCAGACGAGTACGCTTACGGCGTGCGTAACAAAGTGATGACCACCCCGGCGGAATCTGCCGTGACGGTGCGCTATACCATGCAGGACACCGCCCTGCCGACCCGTAAATGGGGCGCGTTTGTGCCCGGCGGCGGCGTAGGTGGCTCCGGCCTGCACTGGACCGGGGTACTGATCCGCCCGACGCCGATTGACCTGAAGCTGAAAACCTATGCCGATGAGGCGTACAAGCCGGGTATCCTTCAGGACGATATGCGCGTTATGGATTTCCCGTTCACCTGGGATGAGATCGAACCCTATTTTGACAAGTTCGAGCGCATTTGCGGCCAGTCCGGTAATACCGGTAACCTGCGCGGCAAGATCCTGCCGGGCGGTGACCCGTTCGAAGGCCCGCGCTCCAACCCGATGCCGCTGCCGGCGCTGGATGACACGCTCAACAACGTGATGTTCGCGGAAGCGGCGAAAAAGCTCGGTTACCACCCGTTCCCGAACCCGTCCGCCGCGGTTTCCCGTGCCTGGACCAACCCTTACGGCAACCAGATCGCGCCGTGTAACTACTGCGGCTATTGCAGTAAATACCCGTGCCTGAACTACTCCAAAGCCTCGCCGCAGACGGCAGTGATGGACGCGCTGAAGCGCATGGACAACTTCTCCTACGAAGTGCACGCCAATGTGCTGAAAGTCGAACTGCATGATGACAAGAAAACCGCCAAAGGCGTGACCTACATCGACCGGGACGGCAACGAGTGCTTCCAGCCGGCGAAAATCGTGGTGCTGAGCAGCTTCCAGCTCTACAACGTGCATTTGATGCTGCTCTCCGGCATCGGCAAGCCTTACAACCCGGTGACTGAAGAGGGCGTGGTTGGCCGTAACTATGCGTTCCTGAGCAACGGCGGCGCGACGCTGTTCTTCAAAGACAAAAACTTCAACCCGTTCGCCACCTCCGGCCCGACCGGGCAGATGTTCAATGACATCTCGCCGGGCAACTTCGACGGCCCCGGCCTTGGCTTTATCGGCGGCGCGAAGATCCACAGCTCACAGGCCACCGGCACCCCGATCGGTACCGCATTGCCGAAAGGCGTCCCGAGCTGGGGCACCGGCTGGAAAGAGGGCCTGGAAGAGTGGTACGGCCATTCGATGAAGATCAGCATCACCACCACCTGTATGTCGTATCGTGATATCTACCTCGATCTCGATCCGAACTACACCAATGAGCATGGCCAGCCGCTGCTGCGCATGACCTTCAACTGGAAGCAGAACGAGCTGAAGCTTCAACAGTACCTGAAAGGGATTGTGGGCAACATCGCCAAAGAGCTGAACCCGGACAGCATGAGCATGAGCTTCCTGCCGATGGACGCCACCTTTGACCTCACCAAATACGTCTCCACCCATAACGTGGGCGGCGCGGTGATGGGCGACGACCCGCGCACCTCAGCGCTGAACCGTTACCTGCAAAGCTGGGACGTGCACAACGTGTTTGTGCCGGGCGGCAACGCCTTCCCGCAGAACTTCCAGGCGAACCCCACCGACACCATCGGTGCCATTACCCTGATGGCGGCGCAGGCGATCAAGGAACAGTATCTGAAAAACCCCGGTCCACTGGTGCAGGTGTAAGCACATGAAAATGTTAACAATGAAACGTTTTTTTAAAGTAAGCGCGGTGGCGCTGGCAGCCGGTTTCGCCTGGCAGGCGCAGGCGGCGGATGACGCGCAACTGATTAAGCAGGGTGAGTACCTGTCCCGGCTCGGTGACTGCATGGCGTGCCACTCGCTGCCCAACAAACCGGCCTACTCCGGCGGCCTGGCGATCGAGTCCGATCTCGGCACGATCTACTCCACCAACATCACACCAGACAAGAAGCACGGTATCGGCAATTACAGCGAGCAGCAGTTCTCGGACGCGGTGCGCAAAGGGGTGTTGCCGGACGGCAGCCACCTCTACCCGGCGATGCCGTACCCGGATTACGCCAAAATCAGCGATGAGGATATGCACGCGCTGTACACCTACTTCATGAAAGGGGTACAACCGAGCGCCGAGCAGCCGCCGGAAACCGATCTCAGTTTCCCGTTCAACCAGCGCTGGGGCATGATGTTCTGGAACTGGGTATTTACCACGGACACGCCGTTCAAGCCGATTGGCGGCGCGTCAGCGGAAGTTAACCGCGGCGCTTATATCGTGGAGAGCCTCGGCCACTGCGGCAGTTGCCACACTCCGCGCGGCCTCGGCATGAACGAGAAAGCGCTCGACAGCGGCGAGGATAAGTTCCTCTCCGGCGGCAGCCTGAACCACTGGGATGTGCCGTCCCTGCGCGGCCTGCCGCGCTGGACGGAGCAGGAGATCGTGGATTACCTCCAGACCGGGCGTAATGACAAAGCGGCAGTCGGCGGCGAAATGACCTCCGTGGTCGAGCACAGCTCCTCGCACATGACGGAGGCTGACCTGAAAGCGGTGGCGGCTTACCTGAAGTTCCTGGGCGGCAACCCGGCCCTGCCGGCACGCAATGAGAAAGCGGCACAGGCTACCGAAGCCAAACTCACGGCAGCGAAAAACCTGAGTGAAGGCGAGCGCCTGTACCTCGACAACTGCGGCGCCTGCCACTTTGTCAGCGGCAAGGGCGCACCGGGCATCTTCCCGGAGCTGGACCAGGCCACCATTGTGAATGCGGATGACCCGACCGGCCTGATCCACACCGTGCTGGCCGGCGCGCAACAGCCTTCCACCGCGAAAGCACCGTCCACGCTGGCGATGCCGGGCTTCGCGGCGCGCCTGAGCGATGAAGAGGTGGCCGCGCTCACCACCTTCATTCGTCAGGGCTGGAGCAACCACGCTGAGGCCGTGACCAAAGAACAGGTCGCTGACGTGCGTAAGTCACTGCATCACAAAGAGTAATGCGCCCCCCCGATGGCGCGGGGGACATAAAACGCGGATAAGCAAAAGGGCCTCATCATGAGGCCCTTTTTGTTTTTACGGCTGCTGTTCCGCCACCAGCGCCTGCGCACAGGCCCAGGCGCTGCTCCACGCCCACTGGAAGTTATAGCCGCCCAGCCAGCCGGTGACATCCACCACCTCGCCGATAAAGTAGAGCCCCGGCACGTTGTTCGCCATCATGGTTTTGGAGGAGAGCGCGCGGGTGTCAACGCCGCCCAGCGTGACTTCGGCGGTGCGGTAGCCCTCGGTGCCGTTCGGCTGCACCCGCCACGCCTGCAGGCTCTCTACCAGCGCCGCCTGTTGCGGCACGTTAAGCTGCCTGAGGGTGACGTCCGGCAACTGCCCCAGGGTTTGCAGGCACTCCACCAGCCGCTTCGGCAACTGCTGCGCCAGCGTGTTTTTCAGGCTCTGGTTCGGGTGCGCGCGGCGCTCCTCATCCAGAAACGCTGCCAGATCCAGATTCGGCAGTAAGTTAATGCTCACAAACTCACCAGGCTGCCAGTAGCTCGAGAGCTGGAGGATCGCCGGGCCGGAGAGGCCGCGGTGGGTAAACAGGATGCTCTCTTTAAACGCCACGCCGTTTTCCGCCGTGACCACCGACGGCACCGACACGCCGGACAGCGTTTGCAGGTGCTCCAGCAGCGGCTTGTGCAGGGTGAACGGCACCAGCGCGGCGCGGGTCGGCAGCACCTTCAGGCCAAACTGCTCCGCCAGTTTATACCCAAACGGCGATGCCCCCAGCCCCGGCATCGATAACCCACCGGACGCCACCACCACTGAGCGGGCGCTCACTTCGGCACCGTTCAGCGCCAGCGTGTAGCCGCCGTCACCCTGTGTGACCGCCAGCACCTCACTGCGCAGGCGGATCGTCACCTTGCCCTTCTCACACTCTTTCAGCAGCAGGTCAACAATTTGTTGCGCGGAGTCATCACAAAACAGCTGGCCGAGGGTCTTTTCGTGGTACGCGATACCGTGGCGGTTAACCAGATCGATGAAATCCCACTGGGTGTAACGCGCCAGTGCCGATTTGCAAAAGTGCGGGTTTTGCGAGAGGTAGGCGGCCGGTTCGGTGTACATATTGGTGAAGTTGCAGCGGCCCCCGCCGGACATCAGGATTTTACGCCCGGCCTTTTTGCCGTTATCCAGCAGCAGAACGCGGCAGCCTCCCTGCCCGGCCAGCGCAGCACAAAACATCCCGGCTGCCCCTGCGCCGATCACCACCACATCAAACTGTTCCACTGCCTTACCTCTTGCTTATGAAGTCACTGATTTTACGCGCTATACCTGAATTTTCTGCTACATATAAAGAAGCACCGAATCGCTTCGGGCAGAATATTCAGGCGGCAAATTGTATGTCTGCCCTGATGGAAGTACCAGCGTAAGCAAACGTTAAAAAGCGTAAGCCTTATTAACAGTATGATTCCTTTTAAGTTTTCTTAAAAATACCGTGAGCCTGGCAACGTTTTTGTCAAAAAAATGACATATTTTGCTTTCCGATACCCCCCCTTGTCGCGGATAATGCGCCGCGTTCATGTCCACCAACTGGCGTAACGCTTATGCTACATCTGTTCGCTGGGCTGGATTTCCATACCGGCCTGTTGTTAGTCCTCGCGCTGCTGTTTGTGCTGTTCTATGAAGCCATTAACGGTTTCCATGACACGGCAAATGCGGTAGCCACTGTGATCTATACCCGTGCTATGCGTTCGCAAATTGCGGTCGTAATGGCGGGTTTCTTTAACTTCCTTGGCGTCATACTCGGCGGATTGAGTGTTGCTTACGCTATTGTCCACTTATTGCCTACCGATCTGCTGTTGAACGTGGGGTCTTCCCACGGCCTGGCGATGGTCTTCTCCATGCTGCTGGCAGCGATTATCTGGAACCTCGGTACCTGGTATTTTGGGTTACCGGCCTCCAGTTCCCACACCCTGATTGGTGCCATCATCGGCATCGGGCTGACCAACGCCATCATCACGGACAGCTCCGTGGTCGACGCGCTGAACATCCCGAAAATGGTCAGCATTTTCCTGTCGCTGATTATCTCTCCGCTGGTCGGCCTGGGTCTGGCGGGTGCGGTGGTGTTCCTGCTGCGCCGCTACTGGAGCGGCACCAAGAAGCGCCGCCGTATCCACATGACCCCGGCAGAACGCGAAAAAGTCGACGGCAAGAAAAAGCCGCCGTTCTGGACGCGTACCGCCCTGATCCTCTCCGCGATTGGCGTCAGCTTCTCGCACGGCGCGAATGACGGCCAGAAAGGCATCGGCCTGATTATGCTGGTGCTGATTGGGGTGGCTCCGGCTGGCTTCGTGGTCAACATGAATGCCACCGGTTATGACATCACCCGTACCCGTGATGCCGTGGTGCACCTGCAACAGTATTATCAGCAACACACTGATGCCCTGTCGCATATTGCCGTGCAGAAGCCGCTGGTGCCGACGCCGGAAGAAACCCTGCCGGATACGCCGAAAGAGTTCCACTGTGACAGCAGCCGCGCGCTGGAGGCGATTAACCGCGCCCAGACGTTGCTGACCAACCTGGCCAGCTACAGCGACCTCTCCGTAGACCAGCGCAACCATATGCGCCGCCTGCTGATGTGCGTGGCGGATACCGCTGACAAGGCGGCCAAGTTGCCGGGCACCTCTACGGAAGACAAGCGCTTCCTGAGCAACCTGCGCACTGACCTGCTGGCGACCGTCGAGTACGCACCGGTCTGGATCATTCTGGCCGTGGCGCTCGCGCTCTCACTGGGCACGATGGTGGGCTGGCGCCGTGTGGCGACCACGATTGGTGAGAAGATCGGTAAAAAAGGCATGACCTACGCCCAGGGCGTCTCCGCGCAGATGACCGCGGCGGTGTCGATTGGCGTGGCCAGCTACACCGGTATGCCGGTTTCAACGACCCATGTGCTCTCCTCTGCGGTTGCCGGCACCATGATCGTGGATGGCGGCGGCGTACAGAGCAAAACCGTGAAAAACATCCTGCTGGCGTGGTTCCTGACCCTGCCGATTGCGATTGTGCTTTCCGGCGTGCTCTACTGGCTGGCATTGCAGGTGATTTAACCTCCGTTGCCACCGGCCTCGTCGGGCAACATGCAAAGAAAAGGCGACCCTCCGGGGTCGCCTTTTTTATGCCCGTACCGTACTCAGTACCAGATCATCATCGCGACCAGACTGATGACCACCAATCCGCACAGGGCGCTGGTCAAAATAAACTGCCCGCGAACCCTGGCACAACGGCGGATAAATTCAGGATCATGATGATCAAGATAACGTTGGGAATAGATATAACGCACCAGCCTGATCTGTTTGCTGGGCTGCCCATGTGACGTGAAGAATCCCCCGCCATCCACATACTGATAAAGCAGCGGATCGCAGCCACGCAACACCACCAGCAATGCCCGCAATGAAGAAAAATAGCGCGCCATATTAATCACACATACCACACACAATGCCCAAAACAGCGCAACAGTACTGATCATGATCCCCCCTCAGGGCACCGCTCCCAAAGCCGGCCTGGCCGGTAGGGAACGCACTCGCCCCGCGTCTGCTTGACTCCTGACATACCGGGGCGTTTACCTACCCTCGCCCCTGGATCATCTTTTTGTTGAGCTACCGCCCCCGGCACACGCCGGGCGGTGGCTCCTTATTGAGTGTAGAAAATGAAAAAGTAAAACGGCGTGCCTGTTCATAACAATTTGTTCGAAGCCTGCCGTTTTTTCGCCGTTGCCGTGCTGTGCGCCGCCGGGATCATACCCGGATGCATAAGCGGGACTGTGTGTTGCAGCCGCACGTGACCCCCTTCACGCCCCTGCCACAGCACGGCGGGATTACCCCCGGATTAATGATAAAATCTGGAGTGCCCCAAAGGCGCTATACTTAGCTCATGCTGCTGATATTTCTCACACTAACGCGCGCTGAAAAGGAAAAAAGGGTACTTTTCAGGCGTTAAGGTGTAAAAAAGAGGTAAGCCGCCGTCATGGCGGGGCTGCCGCAGGAGAACAGGATACGCAACAAGGTGTTAAAGGTTGCCGTTGAGGGTGAAAAGCAGCGAGTGCGTTACGCGGCCGGGAACGGCGCGAACAGGTAAAACAATAATGATTCAGACGGGGCTGGCCGCAGCGCATTCTGCTTCCGGGCAGCGCCTCAGAGAGTGATTTTTTAACCGGCTTTATGGAAGGAGTACACTTATGGCTTACCAACATATTCTGATTGCTGTTGACCTGTCCCCGGAGAGCAAAATCCTGGTCGACAAGGCGGTTTCAATGGCAAGACCTTACAATGCCAAAGTCTCCCTGATCCACGTCGATGTTAACTATTCCGACCTCTACACCGGCCTGATTGACGTCAATCTGGGGGATATGCAAAAGCGTATCTCTGAGGAGACCCACAACGCGCTGACGGAGCTGTCGACCAACGCGGGCTACCCGGTGGCGGAAACCCTGAGCGGCAGCGGTGACCTGGGCCAGGTGCTGGTGGACGCGATTAAAAAATATGATGTTGATCTGGTGGTATGCGGCCACCATCAGGATTTCTGGAGCAAGCTGATGTCTTCAGCCCGCCAGCTGATTAACACCATCCACATCGACATGCTGATTGTGCCGTTGCAGGATGATGAAGACGACGAGTAAGGCAGCAAACAGCCTCAGGCTCTGCCGGACGCCCGCGAATGCGGGCGTCTTTTTTTCAGGCAGGCAGATCGGTGACGTTATCCTGAATCTCATTGTCATTCTCCGCCGGCAGAACCAGAGCGTTGGCCGGGGCCATTAACACCGAGGTTGCCGCCGCGCCTACCAGCATCACGGCCAGCCCTTTCGCCAGCCAGGCGTCAAACTGCACCTGCTGCGCCACGGTCAGCGGTTTGTCTGACCAGATAAAGAAATTCTCGGCCTGATAGCGTTCCAGCTCCGGCTCCGGCAGCGGATAAGGCAACAGCTCGACCCGCAGCCCCTCACTGACCAGCCGGATCGCTTCCAGCCACAGCTCCAGGCTGTCTTTGACCTGCCAGGCCAGCAACAGCACCGGCGCACCGGGCCGTTTGCGGGCCGTGTGCATGGCGAAACTGGCATATTCCATGATCGCCACATCCAGCATTGCCCGCTGTTGCAACAGCGCCGATTGGCGGCCGGAACTCAGGAACAGCCGCAGTGGGCGCAGAATATCGTTGACCAGGTTCTCAGAGGGAATTTCACGCCCGTAACGCCACAGCAGATGGCGCAGTTTGGCCGTCTGATGGTGCTCAAGGTGGTAAAGCAGTGCTTCCTGTTGCGCCTGCCAGCCCTGGGAGACCTGTTTTGCATCACCGGTTAAAATGGCACGGATTTGCGTCAGCGGCACCCCGCGTGATACCCAATGCAGGATAATGTGCGCGCGTGAAAGATCGCTGTCTGAATAACGTCGTTTACCGTCTTCACCCTGCAGCGGCTTCAGCAAGCCATGCCGCTGCCAGGAGCGCAGGGTGACCGGGTTGACACCACAAAGTTGTGCCACGACGTCGATACTATAGAGTGCCATGCCGGTTTCCTTAAGTGGGATGGGCGTTTTTTGAACCATACAGGAAAATGCTGCGTTAAAGGAAACTTCTTCGCAACATGAAGGGAAAACAGGCAGAAATGGTGTGCCCCTGCAGCGAAAACGGGGCACATGGCCAGCCGGCGATCCTATACCGTATTCACTGACTTATGACTTGTCCGCTGGGTCAGCGGTGCCGGGATAGAGATCAAACCGGTGGGATTTGGTTTCAATGGCGGCCTGGGCGGCAATGCCGGCCAACGGCGGTGCGTAATCCGGGCGTTTTACCACCACCCGTTTGGACGCCAGCGCTCTGGCTGGAGCCAGCAGCCCGTCAGCATCAAGATCCGGCCCCACCAGGGACTGGAATACCCGCATCTCTTTTTTCACCAGCGCACTCTTTTGCCGGTGCGGATACATCGGGTCGAGGTAGACCACTTCCGGCCGCGGGGTGATGCCTGCCAGCGCAGTCAGGCTGGAGGCGTGCAGCAACGTCAGGCGCTCACGCAGCCAGGGGCCGATTTCTGCATCCTGATAGCCGCGTTGCAGGCCGTCATCCAGCAGGGCGGCCACCACCGGGTTACGCTCAAGCATCCGTACCCGGCAGCCCAACGCCGCCAGCACAAATGCATCACGCCCCAGCCCGGCAGTGGCATCCACCACGTCCGGCAGGTAACTGCCCTTAATGCCCACCGCTTTGGCGACCGCCTCCCCGCGCCCGCCACCGAAACGGCGGCGGTGTGCCATCGTGCCGGTGACGAAATCCACATAGATGGCGCCCAGTTTCGGCTCATCACGCTTGCGCAGTTCGAGACGTTCCGGTGTCAGCACCAGCGCCATCACGGCGTTATCGTCAGAGGTGAGTTGCCAGCGCGCCGCCAAAAGCGATAAGGCGCCGGGATCGGCGCCTTCTTCACAAAGTAAACAGATGCTCACAACTCAGCCTTTGATGCCGTAGTGGCGCAGCATTGCATCGATCTGCGGCTCACGGCCACGGAAGCGTTTGAACAGCGTCATCGGCTCCTCGGAACCGCCGCGCGTCAGGATGTTCTCCAGGAACGACTGGCCGGTTTCGCGGTTAAAGATCCCTTCTTCCTCAAAGCGGGAGTAGGCATCCGCTGAGAGCACTTCCGCCCACAGGTAGCTGTAGTAACCTGCGGCGTAACCCCCGGCGAAGATGTGGCTGAACGCGTGCGGGAAGCGGCCCCAGCTCGGGGACGGCACCACCGCCACCTGTTTTTTCACTTCAGCCAGGGTCTGGAGGATTTCTGCGCCTTTGGCCGGGTCATACTCGGCATGCATACGGAAGTCGAACAGGCCGAACTCCAGCTGACGCAGGATAAACAGCGCCGCCTGGTAGTTTTTCGCTGCCAGCAGTTTGTCGAGCATCTCTTGCGGCAGCGGCTCGCCGGTCTGGTAATGGCCGGAGATAAAGGCCAGCGCTTCCGGCTCCCAGCACCAGTTTTCCATAAACTGGCTCGGCAGCTCCACGGCATCCCACGGCACACCGCTGATCCCGGCGACGCCGGCGGTGTCGATTTTGGTCAGCATATGGTGCAGGCCATGGCCGAACTCATGGAACAGCGTGGTCACTTCGTTATGGGTGAACAGCGCCGGTTTGTCGCCAATCGGGCGGTTGAAGTTACAGGTCAGGTAGGCCACCGGCTTTTGCAGCTCACCGTTGGCTTTACGCAGGCTGCCGGCGCAATCGTCCATCCAGGCCCCGCCACGTTTGTGCTCACGGGCGTAGAGATCGAGGTAGAAGCTGCCGCGCAGTTCACCGCTTTCATCAAACAGGTCAAAGAAGCGTACTTCCGGGTGCCAGGTATCGACGTCGTGGCGCTCTTTGGCGGTGATGCCGTAAATACGTTTCACTACCTCAAACAGGCCGCCCAGCACGCGCTGTTCCGGGAAGTAAGGGCGTAACTGCTCGTCACTGATGGAGAACAGGTGCTGTTTCTGCTTCTCGCCGTAGTAGGAGAGATCCCAGGCTTCCAGCGTCTCAACGCCGTAATGCTCTTTGGCAAAGGCACGCAGCTGCGCCAGCTCCTGCTCGCCCTGCGGACGGGCACGTTTCGCCAGATCCTGCAGGAAGTCGAGCACCTGTTGCGGGCTTTCCGCCATTTTGGTTGCCAGGGATTTCTCAGCAAACGAGGCAAAACCGAGCAACTGGGCCAGTTCGTGGCGCAGCGCCAGTTCTTCGG
This sequence comes from Nissabacter archeti, assembly GCF_018257325.1. Taxonomy (NCBI): domain Bacteria; kingdom Pseudomonadati; phylum Pseudomonadota; class Gammaproteobacteria; order Enterobacterales; family Yersiniaceae; genus Nissabacter; species Nissabacter archeti. The sequence goes on along the minus strand of NZ_JAERKB010000002.1, from coordinate 210,331 downwards.
CCATCACGGCGCTGTTGTCCCATTTGCCGGCGTTCGGCCCCTGGTCGGAAGCGCGGGTGCCGTAAGCACGGTACATCTCTTCACGCAGCGCCTGGTTGTCACAGTAAGTCATCACCGGCAGGTAGCTGGGGATGTCCAGCGTCAGCAGGTAACCTTCCTGATCTTTTGCCTGCGCCAGCGCCTGGGCGGCGGCCAGGGCGCTTTCCGGCATGCCGGCGAGCTCGTTGACGTCAGTAATCAGCTTGCTCCAGCCCATCGTGGCATCCAGCACATTGTTGCTGTAAGTGGAGCCGAGTTCCGACAGGCGGGTCGAGATTTCACCGTAACGCTTCTGCTTTTCCGGTGACAAGCCAATACCGGACAGTTCGAAATCACGCAGGGCGTTGTCCACGGCTTTCTGCTGCGGCGCGGTCAGGCGGGCAAAATTCTCGCCCTCTTTCAGGTCACGGTAAGCCTGGTACAGGCCGGCATGCTGGCCGACCCAGGTGCTGTATTCAGAGAGCAGCGGCAGGCACTGTTCATAGGCGGCGCGCAGCTCCGGGCTGTTTTTCACGGAGTTCAGGTGGCTTACCGGCGAGAAGATGCGGCTCAGGCGGTCATCAGACTCCGCCAGCGGCTGGCACAAATTGTCCCAGGTGTACGGCCCGCCTTGTGCGACCACGCTTTCGACCGTTTTGCGGCACGCATCCAGCGCGGATTCCATCGCCGGCACAATGTGTTCAGGTTCAATTTTAGAGAACGGCGGCAGGGTAAAAGGCGTCAGCAATGGGTTTGTCATAAGGCAGTCCTGTTTATCGTTGTGGGCCGGTTGCGCGCAATCCGCTTCCGGCTGTCAAGGCGCCTCAGCGCCCTTCTGTAAGGCCAATAAGTAACATGAGGCCAAGTGTAGTGAAAATCAATGCACCCCGCTGCCCGGCTGTACACTCTCTGCAGGTGCGTGGTGGCCTTCGCCGGAGAGGGCAGCCTGGTCAATCTGCGCCACGGCATCCCGGCTGGCGGCACGGCGCGCCTCGCCGGTGAGTTCATGCAATTGCCCGGTGCGCATCTCCAGCAGCCGGTCAGCGTGCTCAAAATAGTGGTCGTCGTGGCTGATGGCGAGCACGGTTTTGCCCATCGCATGGAGTTGCGGCAGCAGTTCACGGTAGAAGGTGCGGCGGAATTGCGGGTCCTGATCCGCAGCCCACTCATCCAACAGCAGGATGTCACGCTGTTCAGCCACCGCCATTAACAGCGCCACACGCTTGCGCTGCCCCTGCGACAGCTTCAGGTTGGTAACCTGCCCCGCCTCCCAGGTAAGTTTCTCTGCCATTTTCAGCCGTTGCAGCCAGCTTTCTACCAGCGCGGCATCCGGTTCACTGCCCTGCGGCCCCATCGCCCGGCCAAACAGGTGGAAATCGGTAAACACCGCCGAGAACAACGCGCGGTAGGCGGGCAGCGTGTCTGCCGTGACCGGCACGCCGTCCACCAGCAGGGTGCCGGACGTCGGTGTATACAGCCCGGTCAGCAGCATCGCCAGGGTCGATTTGCCGCTGCCGTTGCCGCCAATCAGGAACACCAGTTCGCCCCGGCGCAGCGTCAGGTTCACCGGGCCGACTTCAAAACCGGCCCCGGCATAGCGGAAGGTCACGTCACGCAGCTCCAGCGTCTGCCAGTTTTTGGCCGCGACGGCGGTGGGGAAGCCCGGCTGGTGCGGCACCAGCTCCAGCGCCTTGAGCTTGCGGAACGCCACCTGCGCGCTGAGCAGCACCGGCAGCGCGCCCACCGCCTGCAGCAGCGGGGTACGCAGAAACAGCAGCGTCAGCGAATAGGTGGCCGCCACCGCAGTGTTGGCCCAGCCGAGGCGGTTAGCCATAAAGAACACCGCCCCGATGGCGCCCAGCATCATGATATTTGACCAGTTCACCGCACTGAGGTGGAAAGTGTCAGCGCGGATCACATGGCAGCGGTACGCCTGCGCATGCTGCTGGTACTCTTCTTCAAAGATATGGCGCGCGCGGCTGCGGTTCAGCGTCAGCTCTTTGCGGCCGTCAATCACCGTCTGGTAGTCCTGATAGAGGGCATCTTCCGCCTCACGCACACTGCTCAGGTGGCGGTAAACCCGCGCCACCAGCAGCCAGCCGCCCACGATGGTCACGGTCAGCCAGAGCGCGGTCACCACCAGCATTTTCGGCGAAAGCCAGCCAAGGTAGAGGGCGCAGCCTATCGTCAGGATGATGCCCTGCAACAGCTCCGGCAGGCGCACAAACGCCAGCGTGATGTTGCGGATGTCACTGCTCAGGCTGGCCTGCAACTGGGCGCTGCCGATCTGCTCAATACGCGCCACGTGCGTATCCAGGATCCGTTTGATGTACTCGCCGCGCAACTGGTAGACGAAATGGTGCCCCAGCGTGGTCAGCGCCAGCTGTGACCCAAGCGTCACCGCCATCAGCAGCACCAGGAAGCCCAGGAATTGCGGCAGCACCGCCAGTGAGCCGTCAAACCGGTTGATTAACTGGGTATTAATGAACGCAATCAGGCCAATACCCAGCGCGGCACTGGCCAGGCTGAGCAGAATCACCATCAGGAAAGGCCAGCGATACTGGCGGTACACAACGCGCAACAACTCCATAGGCTTTTGCTCGGTCAATGGATTTCAAGGAGTTGCATTGTAATCGGGAGGGGGGTGATAGCAAGGGGAATAGCAGGCGGCGAACGTTTCCTGGAACCTGTCTCGCAGAGGGCAAAAGGCTTTTCCCTTTTTCACGGCCAGACAGTTTATACTGTGCGTCATGCCTCCCCTGCAGAATACCGCAGGGCGTTTGCTTTATCGCCCCCGGCGCACCCTGTGCGCCTGCCGCCTGCCAGGCGGGTGCGGTGCGGCGATTGCCATTTTGCCTGATGTCGCAGTGCATCCTTAAAAACCGGAACCCATTACCGCCATGCTTAGTTACCGCCACAGCTTCCACGCCGGCAACCACGCCGACGTGCTGAAACATACCGTTCAGAGCCTGATCATTGAGTCGCTGAAGGAAAAAGAGAAACCTTTCCTCTATCTGGACACCCACTCCGGTGCCGGGCGTTACCAGCTCAGCGGGGAACATGCGGAACGCACCGGGGAATACCTGGAAGGCATTGGCCGCCTCTGGCAACAGGAAGATCTGCCGGAAGAACTGGCACCGTACCTGGAGGCAGTGCACGCCTTCAACCGCACCGGCACGCTGCGTTACTACCCCGGCTCGCCGCTGATTGCGCGCCACCTGCTGCGCGAGCAGGACAAACTGCACCTGACTGAGCTGCACTCCAGCGACTACCCGCTGCTGCGCAGTGAATTCCAGAAAGATGAGCGGGCAAAAGTGCTGAAAGCGGACGGTTACCAGCAACTGAAAGCGCAATTGCCGCCGCTCTCCCGCCGTGGGCTGATCCTGATTGACCCGCCGTATGAAATGAAAACCGACTATCAGGACGTGGTGAAAGGGATTCAGGAAGGCTACAAACGCTTTGCGACCGGCACCTATGCCCTGTGGTACCCGGTGGTTATCCGCCAGCAGATCAAACGCATGACGCGCGACCTGGAAGCCACCGGCATCCGCCGCATCCTGCAAATTGAGCTGGCCGTGCGCCCGGACAGCGACCAGCGCGGCATGACCGCCTCCGGCATGATTGTGATCAACCCGCCGTGGAAGCTGGAACAGCAGATGAACAACGTGCTGCCGTGGCTGCACAAGGTGCTGGTGCCGTCCGGTAACGGCCACACGCTGGTGAAATGGATTGTGCCGGAGTGATGGCCCGCCGTGCCGGGCAACCCGGCGCGGCACAGCGTTTTACGCGCAGGTTTTTATGCGCATACGACAGGGGCGGAATGCCGTCACACCTCAAACACGGCGAAATCACGCGCCAGTTCGGTATTGGGGAAAATGGCCCGGCACTCTGCCAGTAACTGCTCGCACTCGGCAAAACCGTAGCGCGAGCTGAAATGGGTGGCGATCAGCCGTTTCGCCCCGGCCAGCCGGGCAGCCGTAGCAGCCTGCACGGTGGTGGAGTGGCCGCGGCCGTTGGCCTTTTCTGCCATCGCCGCCTCTAACGTCGTTTCGTGCACCATCAGATCCACCCCGTCCGCCAGCAGGTCGGAAACCGGTGTGGGGGCCGTGTCCCCAAAAATCGCCAGCGATTTCCCTTTAGTGGATGGCCCGAGATAAGCGCTGCCGTCAATCACCCGGCCATCGGGCAGCGTCACGGTTTCGCCCCGTTTCAGTTGCTGGAACCACGGCCCGCGCGGCACGCCGTCCGCTTTCAGCCGTTCGCCATCCAGGTAGCCCGGCTTGTCATGCGCCTCAATCCGGTAGCCGTAACACTCCACCACATGGTTCATTGGCCAGGCCGTCACGCGGACGTTGCCGTCATCACACACTTCACCGGCACCTATCTCCACGATCTCCAGCGGGAAGGTCACAAAGGAGCTGCTGAGGGTCAGGCTGGTGTCGATAAACGCCCGGATGCCCTTTGGCCCGTAGACTGTCAGCGGCTCGGTGATCCCGCCCATTGAGCGGCTGGTGAGCAGGCCCGGCAGGCCGAAAATGTGGTCACCATGCAGGTGGGTGATGAAGATTTTTTCCAGCCTGCCCGGTTTCAGCGGGCTGCGCATGAACTGGTGCTGGGTGCCTTCACCGCAATCGAACAGCCAGGTGCCGCCGCTGCGGGCATTGCGCAGGGTCAGGGCAATCGCCGTGACGTTACGCTGCAAACTTGGGGTACCGGCACAGGTGCCGAGAAAGGTCAGGTACATGCTATGCTTCCACTTTGTTAAACGTCTGTATCCGAATAGATCGTTGTCGCCCTATCACAATCATAGGCGCAAACTTTGCGGCAATCGGCAGACTGGCGTTAAACTCTACATCAATTTTTCTTCTCATCTTTATGGAACACTTTCGATGACCAAACATTATGACTACCTTGCAATTGGTGGCGGCAGCGGCGGCATCGCCTCAATTAACCGTGCAGCCATGTACGGCCAGAAGTGCGCGCTCATTGAAGCCAAAGCGCTGGGCGGCACCTGCGTCAACGTAGGTTGTGTACCGAAAAAAGTGATGTGGCACGCCGCACAGATCGCTGAAGCGATCCATAACTACGGCCCGGATTACGGTTTTGACACCACCGTCAACGCGTTTGACTGGAAAAAACTGGTCGCCAACCGTACCGCCTACATCGACCGTATCCATACCTCCTACGACACTGTGCTGGGCAAAAACAACGTCGACGTGATCCGCGGCTATGCGCGTTTCGTTGATGCGCACACCGTAGAAGTGAACGGTGAGAAGATCACGGCTGACCACATCCTGATCGCCACCGGCGGCCGCCCGAGCCACCCGGCGATTCCGGGCGCGGAATATGGCATCGACTCTGACGGCTTCTTCGACCTCGACGAAATGCCGCAGCGCGTGGCCGTGGTCGGCGCGGGTTACATCGCGGTAGAGATTGCCGGTGTGATGAACGCCCTCGGCGCGCAGACCCACCTGTTTGTGCGTAAGCACGCGCCGCTGCGTACCTTCGATCCGCTGATCGTCGATACGCTGGTGGAAGTCATGAACACCGAAGGCCCGTCGTTGCACACGGAATCTATCCCGAAAGCGATCGTGAAAAATGCCGACGGCAGCCTGACGCTGGAGCTGGAAAACGGCAACAGCTTCGAAGTGGATTGCCTGGTGTGGGCGATCGGCCGTGAGCCGGAAACCGACAACCTGAACCTGTCCGTCACGGGTGTGGAAACCAACGAAAAAGGCTACATCAACGTCGATAAATACCAGAACACCAACGTTCCGGGCATTTACGCCGTGGGTGACAACACCGGTGCCATTGAGCTGACCCCGGTTGCCGTGGCCGCCGGCCGCCGCCTTTCCGAGCGCCTGTTCAACAACAAGCCGGACGAGCACCTGGACTACAGCAACGTCCCGACCGTGGTCTTCAGCCACCCGCCGATTGGTACTGTCGGCCTGACTGAGCCGCAGGCGGTTGAGCTGTATGGCGAAAGCGAAGTGAAAGTGTACAAATCCGCGTTTACCGCCATGTACACCGCAGTGACCCAGCACCGCCAGCCGTGCCGCATGAAGCTGGTCTGCGTGGGTAAAGACGAGAAGATTGTCGGTATCCACGGCATCGGTTTCGGCATGGACGAAATCCTGCAAGGCTTCGCAGTGGCGCTGAAAATGGGCGCAACCAAGAAAGATTTCGACAACACCGTGGCGATTCACCCGACGGCGGCAGAAGAGTTCGTTACCATGCGCTAAGCGCGGCGTAACCTGTAAAAAAGGCCGGAGAATTCCGGCCTTTTTTGTTATCTGTACCAGGGCAATCAGCGGTAATAGATGGCAACCGGGCGGCCGCGCACCTGTTCGATGCTGACCTCGGTGTCAAAAATGGCCTCCAGCACTTCCGGGCGCATGATGGCGTCCGGCCCGCCGCGGCAGACCACCCGGCCTGCTTTCATCGCGATGATGTGGTCTGAGTAGGCGGCAGCGAAATTGATGTCGTGGATCACCAGAATAATGGTTTTATGCAGCTCATCCGCCGCACGCCGCAGTTGCTTCATCATCGACACCGCGTGCTTCATGTCCAGGTTGTTGAGCGGCTCATCCAGCAGCACATAGTCGGTGTTCTGGCAAAGCACCATCGCCACATACGCCCGCTGCCGCTGGCCGCCGGAGAGCTCGTCGAGGTAACGATCCTGGAGCGGCACCAGGTCAAGGAACGCCAGCGCAGTCTGGATATGCTGACGATCTTCGTCGTTGAGCCGCCCCTGCGTGTAGGGGTAGCGGCCGAAGCCGACCAGATCGTACACCGTGAGGCGGCTGGTGAAGTGGTTCTCCTGCCGCAGCACTGACAGCCGTGTCGCCATCTGTTTGCCGGGCGTGCGCGCCACATCCAGCCCGCCCACCAGCACCTGCCCGGCATCCGGCGTGAGCAGGCGGCCAATCACCGACAGCAGGGTCGATTTTCCCGCCCCGTTGGGGCCGATGATGGACGTCACGCCCCCGGCCGGGATGGTTTCGGCAATCGCCTGCAATACCGGCGTCTGGTGGTACTGCTTACTGATGTTCTTTATCTCAATCACACGGCCGCCTTTTTGATCAACAGAATGATAAACAGCGCGCCGCCGATGAACTCAATCACCACCGACAGCGTGCCCGCCATGTTCAGCAGGCGTTCCAGAATCACCTGGCCGCCCACCAGCGTAACCGCGCCAATCAGAAACACGCCCGGTAACAGGTGGCGGTGCCGCGCGGAGCCGATGAGCTGATAGGCGAGGTTAGCCACCAACAGCCCAAGAAACGTCAGCGGCCCCACCAGCGCGGTTGACACCGCCACCAGCAGCGACACCAGCAGCAGGATCAGCGTGATCTGTTTCTGATAGGCGATGCCCAGATTGATGGCAGTTTCCCGCCCGAGGGCGATCACATCCAACTGGTGGCGCATCCGCCAGACCATCAGCGCCACCAGGGCGCAAAGCCCGGCAGCCAGCGCGATGATTTCCGGCGCGGCACGGGTAAAGGTGGCAAAAATGCGCCCCTGCAAAATGGCGAAATCCCCCGGCGAGAGCAGGCGTTGCAGCAGCCCGGAGAGGCTGCGGAACAGGGTGCCGCACACCAGCCCCACCAGCAGCACGCGGTGCAGGTCGATGCCTGCCCCGGCCAGCAGCCAGCGGTAAAGGAACAGCGAGAACACCAGCAGCAGCAACGTGTCACAGAGGAATTTCCCGCTGACGCCCAGATGCGCCAGGCCGTTGGCATCAATCAGAAAAATCAGCAGGGTCTGGATCAGGATAAACAGCGCTTCCAGCCCCATGATGGAGGGCGTCAGGATGCGGTTGCCGGTCACGGTCTGGAACAGCAGCGTCGCCGTGCCGGAGGCAAATGCCACCAGCAGCATGGTCGCCAGCACCAGCCCGCGGTGCGTCAGGATGTAGCCGATATTGCCGCCGAGGCCGAGGGTCATAAACCCGGTGACGGCACACCCGGCCAGCGCGGCGAGCAGCAGCAGGCGTTTCGCCGGCCGGCTCAGCGGCTGCCGTGCCTGGGGTTTTTCGGCGTGCCGGCTGCACTCTTTAACGTGCATGGCGCGGGTTCCTTATGATGAGGGCCAAAAATACCGCCGCCCCGATAACCCCGAGGATCACACTCACCGGGATCTCAAACGGCGCGATCAGCAGGCGGCCGATGATGTCGCACAGCAGTACCAGCCCGCCGCCGGCGAAGCAGACCCACGGCAGGGTGCGGCGCAGGTTGTCGCCCATCATCATGCTGACGATGTTGGGCACAATCAGCCCGAGGAACGGCAGCACGCCGATCACCACCACCACCACGCCGCTGATGACCGCAATGATCGCCATCCCTGCCAGCATCACCCGCTGATAATTCAGCCCGACATTCACTGAGAACTCGCGCCCCATCCCGGCCACGGTAAAGCGGTCCGCGATCAGGCAGGCGATAAGCGTCAACGCGCCGACGACCCACAGCAGTTCATAACGCCCCTGCAACACGCCGGAAAAATCCCCGGATTCCCAGCCGCCAAGCGACTGTAACAGGTCAAATTCCATTGCCAGAAACGTGGTAACCGCGCTGAACACCGCCCCGAGCATGATGCCGGTCAGCGGCACCATCAGCGGCGATTTCATCTTCATTCGTCCCAGCAACAGAATAAACAACAGCGTGCCGCCCAGCGCAAACAGGGTCGCCACCAGCATTTTCACCATCACCGGCGCGCCGGGGCTGACCACCATCACCAGCAGCAGCCCCAGCCCGGCGGACTGGGTCGTCCCGGCGATGGAAGGCTCAACAAAGCGGTTCTGGGTCAGCATCTGCATAATCAGCCCGGCCACGCTCATGGCGCTGCCGGCCAGCAGCAGCGCCAGCGTGCGCGGCACCCGGCTGAGCAGGAAGATGTCGCGCATGGCCGGGTCAGACCAGAACCCTGCCGGCGTCACCTGCCCCGCCCCGATAAACAGGCTACAGGCCATCAGGCCCAGCAGCATCGCCAGGCCGGTTAAGGTAAGGAGCTTCATGGTGGGTTACTGCACGGCCGCACTGTCCAGTGCCGCGCTGACCTTGTCCATCAGCTGGGTATAGCTCTGGATGCCGCCGGCGATATACAGGGAGGCAGAATCCAGGTAGATCACCCGCTGGTTTTTCCAGGCGTTGGTCTTCTCAATCAATGGGTTATCCAGAACCTGCTGCGCAGATTGCCCTTCGGCGCGGCCAATCGCGTTATCGCGATCCAGCACAAACAACCAGTCAGGGTTGGCATTGAGGATAAACTCTGACGACACCACGTTGCCGTGTTTACCGGCCTGCGGGAAGGTGGCAGCCGGGGTGAAACCCAACTCATCAAAGATAAAGCCAAAGCGTGACCCGGCGCTGTAGGCGGACATCTTCCCGCCGCTGATCATCAGGATCATCGCCGATCCGGCATGGGCGGACTTTTGCTTAATTTTTTCTGCCTGGGCGGTGAAGTTCGTCAGCAGGGTTTTGGCGTCGGCCTGTTTGCCGAAGATGGCGGCCAGTTGCTCGGTGCGCTGCGCCAGGCTCTGCATAAAGTGTTGCGGGTCAACGTCCAGCGCGACGGTGGGGGCGATTTCGCTGAGCTTGTCATAGGCATCGTGCGCGCGGCCACCGGCGATGATGAGATCAGGTTTGGCGTTGCTGAGCGCTTCATAATCCGGCTCGAACAGCGTGCCGGCATTCAGGTACTCACTGCCGCGGTATTTCGCCAGATAGGACGGCAGATGCGTGCTGGTTTGCGGCACCCCGGCCACCGGGATTTTCAGCGCGTCGGCGTTGTCCAGCGTGGCGGGGTTAAGGATGATCACCTTTTTCGGGTTCAGCGGCACCTGCGTACTGCCCTGTGCATGATCCACTTTCAGGGTTGGGGCGGTGTCGGCCCCGGCAGAAGAGTCATCGCACCCGGTCAGGGCGAGGGAGGCCGTCATCAATGACGCAAACAAAGCTGCACGTAAACGCATTTCATCTCCTGATGTCGCTAAGTAACCACTGATTGCAAATAGTAATCATTACTATTCTTATTTGTCGAGCCGGATGATACCTGATTGAGGGCCAGGATGAACAGTTTGGTTTTTAGCCCCCTCCCCAGCCCTTTTTTTCTGCTGCACTTGCTGACTGCCCACCAGAATTAGGTTTCTTTATTAATCACTTATGGCCGATAACGTACAAAAAAACAGCGTATCTGACCGGTTTGCCGGGTACTGGATAAATTGTGAAGAAATTATGAAAGTTAACGATTCGCTATTTAAATAAAAATGATTATCATTACCATATGCATTTAGTTACAAATTCATATAAAAAACAGGGGCTTTTCTTAATGAATACCACAAAATCTTACCGTCTCCGGCCTTGTGCGGTGATGCTGGCGGGGCTGATTAGCGGAAGTGGTTATGCAGCAGGCGCAACGCCTGCGCTCTCCGGGGACGATGGCGAAGTGATGACGGTGCAGGCCACGGCGGCCGAGGAGCTGAAACAGCAGCCCGGCGTCTCAATCATTACCGCCAAAGATATTGAGAAAACCCCGCCGGTGAACGATCTCTCCGACATCATCCGCAAAATGCCCGGTGTGAATCTCACCGGCAACAGCGCCACCGGCAGCCGCGGCAACAACCGGCAGATCGACATCCGCGGCATGGGGCCGGAAAACACATTAATCCTGATCGACGGCGTGCCGGTGACTTCGCGCAACTCCGTGCGCTACAGCTGGCGCGGCGAGCGTGACACCCGGGGCGACAGCAACTGGGTGCCGCCGGAAATGGTCGAACGCATTGAAGTGCTGCGCGGCCCGGCAGCGGCCCGCTACGGCTCCGGCGCGGCAGGCGGCGTGGTGAACATCATCACCAAACGCCCGACCAATGACTGGCACGGCTCCCTGTCGTTTTACACCAACCAGCCGGAAAACGACAAAGAGGGTGCCACCAAACGCACCAACTTCAGCCTGAACGGCCCGCTGGCGGGAGATGCGCTGACCATGCGGCTGTACGGCAACCTGAATAAAACCGATGCCGATGCGGCTGATATCAACACGGCGCAAAACGGCTCCTACGCCGCCGGGCACGAAGGCGTACGCAATAAAGACATCAACGCCCTGCTCTCCTGGAAAATCACACCGACGCAGATTGTGGATTTCAATTACGGCTACAGCCGCCAGGGCAACATCTATGCCGGGGACACCCAATACAGTAACGGCAACGTCAGCCCAAATGGGTTGGTGTCAACGCTGTATGGGGACGAAACTAACCGGCTCTACCGCCAGAACTACGGCATCACCCATAACGGCATCTGGGACTGGGGCCAGTCCAAATTCGGCGTGTATTACGAAAAAACCAACAATACCCGTATGCAGGAAGGCTCGACCGGCCGGGTAGAAGGGATGATCAACAGTGACGCCTATGACACCAGCCGGCTGGAGAACTATCGCACCAGCGGTGAGCTGAATATTCCGCTGAATCTGTGGGTTGACCAGACACTGACGGTCGGCGCGGAGTGGAACCGCGAGGAGCTTGACGATCCGGCGTCGATGAGCGCCACCAACGCCGCGGGCGTAGCCATCAACGGCATATCAGGCGATCCGTCCGGCCGCAGCAGCAAAAACAGCGCCGAGCTGAGCGCCCTCTATGTTGAAGACAATATCGAGGCCATCCCCGGCACCGTGATAATCCCAGGGATCCGGTTCGACTACCACAGCAAATTCGGCGGCAATTTCAGCCCCAGCCTGAACGTGTCACAGGATCTGGGCGAGGATTTCAAACTCAAAGCCGGGATTGCGCGGGTCTTCAAAGCGCCTAACCTTTACCAGTCCAGCGAAGGCTATCTGCTCTCTACGCGCGGCAACGGTTGCCCGATCGGCATCGCGTCCGGCAGCTGCTATTTGCTGGGCAATGATGACCTCGACCCGGAAGTCAGCATCAACAAAGAGATTGGGCTGCAGTTCAGCCGCAGCGGCTATGAGGCGGGCATCACCTATTTCCGCAATGATTACAAAAACAAAATTGTCTCGGGGACGGACCTCATCGGTTACGCCTCCAACGGCTATAATATCCTGCGTTGGGAAAATGGCGGCAAAGCGCTGGTCGAAGGGCTGGAAGCCAACCTGACGGTGCCGGTTATCCGTGAAAAACTCGACTGGCGCACCAACGCCACCTATATGATCACCTCGGAAGACAAAGAGACCGGCAACCCGCTGTCAGTTATTCCGGAATACACCATCAACACCATGCTGGACTGGCAGGTCACGGAGAAGCTCTCCACCAACCTGACCTGGACGATGTATGGCCGGCAGAAACCGCGTGACTATGCGGAAATCCGTAACGAAGCCGGGGCGATGTCTGACCGGGAAGTGGGCGCGTATTCGGTGGTCGGCATCGGGGCAAATTACGAACTGGTGAAGAACCTGCGCCTGAATGCGGGAATCAGCAACCTGTTTGATAAACAGATCTACCGTGAAAATGAGGGTGCCTCAACCTATAACGAACCGGGCCGCGCCTATTATGCCGGTGTGACCATGTCGTTCTGATACTCACAGACCGGCACCCTGCCTCTGTTTTTGCTGAAAACGCCGGATACCCGGCGTTTTTTTATTATGCTGCTTCACCAGGATCATGATAAATCACCTGGCCTTGATCATCCTTCCAGATAAGCGCCTCATAACGCATATCGAGGGTTTCTGTTATAGAGTACGGCGACGTGTCGGCCTCGCAACAGTGGTCCATATTCACGGAAATAGAGACGATCTGAACCCCGCTCAACGCCAAGGAGAAACGCCTGTTTTCTTGCTGCGCCTTCTGGTTGGGATACACCATTATGTTGACTTCCTGAAGCAGTTGCCCGGTGCATATCGCTTTCTGCAGCAAAGGGCTGGCGCTGTCCAGGGGCTTTTCAATACGCACCGGCCCGCGCCGCCGGGTCAGCACAGGCGGCTGCACATCGTGGTTGGCTGAAATCCCTATGTCATAATCCATCCCGAGGATTTCACAGCTCCCTTCTTTACCCGCCTCTTTTACTGACCCCGGGACCGGCTCCCCGTTTTCATCTTTTAACCACATATAGGCAAACATCATGAATCACATCCTCTGTTTATCTCTGATAGAAAACCGGAGAAAAGAGTACGCCTGCTTGCTCACCCGGTAAAAAGCCAATGCACCGTCACGTTATTCAGGTTAAAAATTTGAGTCTGGCCTCGCAATTATTGAAAGAAACGACGCCGCCGTTTTTAACATTATTCTGAGGCGTATTGACCCCATGAATTTTCGCTTCAGGAAAATAATGCCCGAACTATATGATACGGCCGGACACACGGGCAGCCCGGCCCGTTTAACGGTAATAAGAAGGTGTTTGCGATGACTGAAATCACGATTTACCACAACCCGGAGTGCGGCACCTCGCGCAATACGCTGGCAATTATCCGTAACAGCGGCGTAGAACCCCAGATCATTCACTATCTGGAGACGCCGCCGACAGTGGCGCAACTCACGGCGCTGATCGCCGCGATGGGCATCCCGGCGCGCGACCTGTTGCGGAAAAATACCGCCCCCTACGAGCAGTTGGGGCTGGAGCAGGCAACGCACAGCGATGAACAGCTGATCGCGCTGATGGTCGCACACCCGATTCTGATTAACCGGCCGATTGTGGTCACGCCACGCGGCACGGCGCTCTGCCGCCCGTCAGAAAAGGTGCTGGATCTGCTGCCCGACGCCCAGCAGGGCGCGTTCAGCAAAGAGGATGGCGAACCGGTCATCGGTGCTGATGGCCAACGCATCACACCGGCAGGCTGACCGGCAGCCTCAGGCATAAAAAAGCCCGCATTACGCGGGCTTTTTTTCAGCGGCACTCAGAGTGCGGCTTCGGCGTGGGTAAGGCCGTGCACGGGGGTGCCGGCCGGCGCACTGGCCGGGGCCGGTTGCGGCAGGCTCTCCAGTTGCAGGACGCGGCTGGTCTCTTCCAGCACCTGTTCCGCCAGGGCCGGGTTGCCGTTCAATGACTGGCCATAAGAAGGGATGATCTCTTTGAGCTTCGCCTGCCAGGCCGGCGAGGCGACTTTCTCTTTGAATACCCGCTCCATCAGCTCCAGCATAATCGGCGCGGCGGTGGAGGCACCCGGTGAGGCACCCAGCAGTGCGGCGATGGTGCCGTCACGCGAGGTCACCACTTCGGTGCCGAGGCGCAGTACGCCGCCCTTCTTCTCATCTTTTTCGATGATCTGCACGCGCTGGCCGGCCACCCAGAGTTTCCAGTCCTCTTTGCGGGCCTCCGGGAAATACTCCTGCAACGCACGGTGACGGTCGTCCTCGCTGAGCATCAACTGCCCAATCAGGTATTTCACCAGGTTGAAGTTATCCAGCCCGACGTGCGCCATCGGCATGATATTGCCGGGGCGCAGGCTGCCGAACAGATCCCACAGCGAGCCGTTTTTCAGGAACTTGCTGGAGAAGGTGGCGAACGGCCCGAACAGCAGCACGCGTTTGCCGTCCAGCACGCGGGTATCCAGGTGCGGCACCGACATCGGCGGCGCGCCGACGGTCGCCTTGCCGTAGACTTTCGCCATATGGCGTTTGACCACTTCCGGGTTCTCAGTGACCAGGAATTCTCCGCCCACCGGGAAACCGCCGTAGTTACGCGCTTCCGGAATCCCGGATTTCTGCAACAGTGTCAGGGAGGCACCGCCCGCCCCGATAAAGATGAACCGGGTGCGCACGCGACGCTCGCGGCCGCCGTTTTGCAGGTCGGCGATGGTCACCGTCCAGGTTTTGTCGCTGTTGCGCTTGATGTCACGCACTTCATGGCCGGTCTGGTGCACAAAGTTCGGGCTGTTATGCAGGGAGGTCACCAGCTGGCGGGTCACTTCACCGAAGTTAACATCAGTGCCGATCGGGATGCGGGTCGCCGCCACTTTCTGCTGCGGGTCGCGCCCGTCCATCACCGCCGGGATCCAGTCACGGATTTGCGCCGGGTCTTCGGAGTACTCCATGCCGCGGAACAGGGTGCTCTGTTGCAGGGCCGCATGGCGTTTGCGCAGGAAGTTGATGTTGTCTTCGCCCCAGACAAAGCTCATGTGCGGGACGCTGTTGATAAAGGATCGCGGCGAGTGCATGACGTTACGCTGCACCTGATGCGCCCAGAACTGGCGCGAAATCTGGAACGATTCGTTAATCGCCACCGCTTTGCTGATGTCGATGGAGCCGTCCGGCTTCTCCGGCGTGTAGTTCATTTCAGCCAGTGCGGCATGGCCGGTGCCGGCATTGTTCCAGCCGTTGGAGCTTTCGTCCGCGACGGAAGAGAGGCGCTCCACCATGTGGATCGTCCAGTCCGGCTCCAGCGCCTGTAAATAGGTGCCGAGCGTCGCGCTCATGATGCCGCCGCCGATCAGTACCACATCGACGACCGGCTTTTCCTCTGCTGCCGCTTGCGTAACAGACATTACCGTATTCAAGCAAAGCGCATTGGCACGTAGTTTGTTCATAACCCGTCTCTGCATCCTTGAAAAACAATAACTTCATGAAAATAAAACATGCTGAGTCGTACAACGTCAGCAATGTGTGCATCGCGGCGTTGCATCCTTTATTCCCACAACCGGTTGAAGGTTGAATTTAACAATAAATTAACATATCTGGTCAAGAAATATGAAAAATTCAACTTTTCGTTATCAATATAACATCGTTGTTAGCCCGGCTAAAAAGGATTTTAAACTTTAAAATTTGTCAACAAATTTTGTGTGGGTTTATGGCGAGGGTGTTGATGCGTTGCGCAATTTGTTTAAAAAAGCCGCTGCGCAGGCGCAACGGCTTTGGGGGGGGAAGTGGGGCAACGGCGGCTTAACTGCCGTTATGCGGCGCGGCGAGCCAGCCCATCAGCGCCTGATGGAACGCGGCCGGGTCCTGGATCTGCGGTGAGTGGCCGAGCGCCGGGAATTCCACCAGCGTCGCCTGCGGAATGGCGGCGGCGGTACGTTTGCCCAGCTCCTCATAGCGCCCCAGTTTGGGCTTGAGGTCAGCCGGTGCCTGCGCCTTGCCGATCGCGGTATTATCTTTGCCGCCAATCAGCAGCAGCGTCGGCATTTTCAGGTGCGGGAACTCATACACCACCGGCTGGGTGAAGACCATGTCAGTGGTGAGTGCCTGATCCCACGCGACTTTCTGCTTGTCCGGCCCGGCATACATGCCCGCCAGCATGTTGACCCAGCGGTCATACTCCGGTTTCCACTGGCCGGCATAATAGGTGCTGCGCTGGTAGGCGCGGATGGAATCGGCATTCGTTTTCAGCTCGCCCTGATAGGCGGCATCAATGCCCTGATAAGGGACACCGAGCGCTTTCCAGTCTTCCAGGCCGATCGGGTTCACCAGCACCAGTTGTTCAACCTGCTGCGGGTACATCAGCGCATAACGGGTAGAGAGCATCCCGCCCATGGAATGGCCCATCACCGTCAGGTGCTGCACGTCCAGTTTCTCCAGCAGCGCGTGGGTGTTGGCGGCCAGTTGCTGGAAGCTGAACTGGTAATGTTGTGGTTTGGAGGATTTGCAAAAGCCGATCTGGTCCGGCACGACCACGCGGTAACCGGCGTCACTCAGGGTGGTGATGGTCTGCTCCCAGGTCGCCCCGCAGAAATTTTTCCCATGCATCAGCATCACGGTTTTGCCGTTCGGCTTTGCCGGTTTGACGTCCATGTAGGCCATCTGCAACGGCTGGCCCTGTGAGGTAAAGGAGAAATGTTCCACCGGATGGGGGTAGGTAAAACCAGAGAGTTCAGCGTCATAGGTGGCCGGGGCAGCCAGTGCGGCAAACGGCAGCGCCGCCAGCACCGGTACCAGGGTCGGGAGCAGTTTCATCAGCAGGTTCCTGTTGTTGACTCGTAAACTGTTGGCCGCCAAAAAGCGGCCGGTAAAGGGTGTATGGCGCCGGAATGGCCATCACACCGTAGCACATCCTATCCGGGCATCTGCGTGCCGGGGAAAAAATGACCATTCTTTACGCAATTGCCGGTTTTTTGCCGTTTCCTTTACGCTATCCGGCTGACTCTTCAGGGGTAAACCGGAAAGCCGGGTGGCCTCGGCTATAATTAGCCCCAAGCCCTGACGTTTTCACAAAGGACACTGTACGTAATGCCGAAAGATTCTGAATTGCATCGCGTGGCGCAGCGCAGCGACCACCCGACCATCACGGAGCACGCCACCGCTAACCTGTCGGCGGAAAAACCGCTGATCAATGTCAAAACCGGCAACGCCGACATTGACCACCAGATCAGCCGTTTTTCCCGGCTGGTGGCCCGCTTTCAGGCGTGGGCGCCGGTCGCCCATGTGCTGCGGGCCGTTGAACGTTTTAATGACCGGCTGGGCAGCCAGTTTGGTGCCGCGATCACCTATTTTTCCTTCCTGTCGCTGATCCCGATTCTGATGGTGTCATTCGCCGCCGTGGGGTTTGTGCTGGCCTCGCACCCCGATCTGCTTACCGAGCTGATTGGCAAGATTGTGAACAGCATCAGCGATCCGTCGCTGGCCGCCACGCTGAAAAACACGGTGAACACCGCGGTTCAGCAGCGTACCGCGGTAGGCCTGACCGGTTTGCTGCTGGCGCTCTACTCCGGCATCAGCTGGATGGGCAATTTGCGTGAGGCGATTCTGGCGCAGTCGCGTGAAGTCTGGGAACGTAACCCGCAGGATAAAGAGAAGATTTACCTGCGCTACCTGCGTGATTTTATCTCGCTGATTGGGCTGGTGGTGGCGTTGATCCTGACGCTCTCCCTGACGTCGGTGGCCGGGTCGGCGCAGGAGACGATTGTTGAGGCGCTGGGGCTGTCGCATGTGGAGTGGTTACGCCCGGCGATGACCATCATCGCCCTGAGCATCTCGATTATGGCGAACTATCTGCTGTTCCTGTGGATCTTCTGGATGCTGCCGCGCCACAAGCCGCGTAAAAAGGCGCTGTTCCGCGGCACGCTGATCGCCGCCGTGGGTTTCGAGGTGATTAAGATGATCATGACCCTGACGCTGCCGAGCCTGGCGAAATCCGCCTCCGGCGCGGCGTTCGGTTCGGTTATCGGCCTGATGGCGTTCTTCTACTATTTCGCCCGCCTGACGCTGTTTTGCGCCGCCTGGATCGCCACCGCCAGATATAAAGGCGACCAACCGATTGGTACACCGCCGCCGACAAAAGCACCGTAAACTTCCCTATCATGCCAGGCACCGCCTGATGCCTGGCATGATATTCCAACCTGTTTATCAAAAACCTCTCATAAATGCTGAACTTTGCAGTGGCACACAGCCAAAACCAGCATATCTCACTACCCTGAAAATTTTCTTTCACTGGTTTCTGGTGTCTTCCGCTGTGATTTATCCATACTGCAAACTTATGAAGTGCTAAACCGGTTATCTCAGAAAGAATATTCTTTTTTGCCCCAACACCCGGATTCCGGCGCTTTTTACAGCGTTGAAATGGCGCTTTGCTGTGCTTAAGATGATTTTTTACATAAATCCTAAATAAGATACATTTATGCAAGCCACCATCGCACCGCCCATCGATTCTGAGCAACAGGCCACACCGACCAACTCACGCGGCAAAGTGATCGTTGCTTCCCTTATTGGTACCGCCATCGAGTTTTTTGATTTCTACATCTACGCCACTGCGGCCGTGATCGTGTTCCCGCACATCTTCTTCCCGCAGGGCGACCCGACCGCCGCCACGCTGCAATCCCTGGCAACGTTTGCCATCGCCTTTGTCGCCCGGCCTATCGGTTCCGCCCTGTTCGGCCACTTCGGCGATCGCGTCGGCCGGAAAGTCACCCTGGTGGCGTCGCTGCTGACAATGGGGATTTCGACCGTCCTGATTGGCCTGCTGCCGGGCTACGCCACCATCGGCGTATTTGCCCCAATGTTGCTGGCGCTGGCGCGTTTCGGTCAGGGCCTCGGCCTGGGCGGTGAGTGGGGCGGCGCGGCGCTGCTGGCCACGGAAAACGCCCCGGCGAAAAAGCGGGCGCTGTATGGCTCCTTCCCGCAACTGGGCGCGCCGATCGGCTTCTTCTTTGCCAACGGCACCTTCCTGCTGCTCTCCTGGCTGCTCACCGATGAGCAATTTATGTCATGGGGCTGGCGTGTGCCGTTCATCCTCTCTTCGGCGCTGGTGCTGATCGGCCTGTATGTGCGCGTGTCACTGCACGAAACGCCGGTGTTCGCCAAGGTGGCGAAAGCGGGCAAACAGGTAAAAATTCCGCTCGGCACGCTGCTGAGCAAACATATGAAGGCAACCATTCTTGGCACCTTCATCATGCTGGCGACCTATACGCTGTTCTACCTGATGACGGTCTATTCCATGACCTACGGCACCACTGCACAGCCACTGGGGCTGGGTTACTCGCGCAACAGCTTCCTGTGGATGCTGATGGTGGCAGTGATTGGTTTCGGCATCATGGTGCCTATCGCCGGGCTGCTGGCGGATGCCTTCGGCCGCCGCAAAACCATGATTGCGATTACCCTGCTGATGATCGCCTTCGCCTTTGTGTTCCCGAGCCTGCTGGGGTCCGGTAATCAGGTCTTAGTGATGGGCTTCCTGCTGCTCGGCCTGAGCATCATGGGGCTGACGTTCGGCCCGATGGGTGCGCTGCTGCCGGAGCTGTTCCCAACGGAAGTGCGCTATACCGGTGCGTCGTTCTCCTATAACGTGGCGTCGATCCTCGGGGCCTCGGTGGCACCGTACATCGCCACCTGGCTGGCGACCCACTACGGCCTCGCTTATGTCGGTTTCTATCTGGCGGCGATGGCGTCCCTGACGCTGATTGCGCTGCTGCTGATGAAAGAGACCCGTCACCAGGCGCTGTAAGCCTTACCCTCTCCCCCAGCCGGTGCCCTGCACCGGCTTTTTTCTGTTTGCGTCCCGCCTTTCTTTCGTCATACCCCCCGCGTATGCTCTTTTTTCAACCTGTTACCGGAATCCCTTGTATGCCCCGAATCCGCGGTTATCGTGTATGGAGTGTTCTGTGTATTGCCCTGTGCCTGCTGGCGGCGGGGGCGTACCTCTGGCTGCGCCCGGCCCATCCGGACGCCCTGTGGAAAATTGTCAGTGAACAGTGTCTGCCCAACCTGCAACGTACCGGGCAGGCTTCGCCTTGTGCGCTGGCGAACCCGGCCGCCGGTTATGTGGTGCTGAAAGACCAGAACGGCCCGCTGCAATACCTGCTGATGCCTGCCGCGAAGACAACCGGCATCGAAAGCCCTGAATTGCTGGCGGCGAAAACGCCGAACTTCTTTATGCAGGCCTGGCAGGCGCGCGGCGTGATGGCCCGGCGCTACGGCCGGCCGATTGATGACAGCGTGATTTCCCTGGCGATTAACTCTGAATGGGGGCGGACGCAGAACCAGCTGCATATCCATCTTTCCTGTCTGCGCCCGGCAGTGCAGCAACAGCTTCAGGCGGCTGACCGCCGCATTACGCCGCGCTGGCAGCCGCTGACGCTGGACGGCCGGCCCTGGCTGGCACGGCGGGTCACACCGGAGGAATTCGCGCATGAGGGCGCTTTCCGCCTGCTGGCCGAGGGCGTCCCGGGGGCAAAAGAAAAAATGGGCCATTACGGGCTGGCGATGGTCAGGGCGAAAAGCGGGGATTTCCTGCTGCTGGCGATTGAACGTGACCTGCTGTCACTGAACCTGGCCTCGGCCGAAACGTTGCAGGACCATGAGTGCCGGTTGCTGGAGAACGCCGGTGTACCACCGGGCAGATAACAGACACAAAAAAACCGCTTTTCAGCGGTTTTTTTGTCTGGCTACGCAGTTAGCAGGCTACGCAGACAGGGTATTTCTGTACTTAGATAAAACAAGCAGCAACACGCGAAATAATGATATCGCCCTTGTATATTTTGTCACGCTTTTTTGTAGAAAAATGGCAGGATTTCTATTTTTAATTTAATAGTTAATTAAAATTAAACCAATGATTTATAATAGATTAAATATGAAAGGCTCTTAATCAGCGCGCTACCTTGTAAACTCTTGGCGGGGCCGTTCCGCCTGTTTAGCAGCGGGTCATCGGGCACTGGGTAACGGATATTATTTTCCCCGTGAATAACAAGCAGCAACACGCTGCTTGTTTTTCTGGAGGCTTCCCGGTGGGTTTGCAGAAATAGCGGATCGCCTGTCAGGGATTCGGCAATGAAAACTACGCGTAAAGTGTTTATTACGCTGTTCGTTGCGCTGGTGATGCAGACGGCTGCGGAGGAAGGTTGGCAGATTAACGTCTCCAACGTTCAGCTTCAGCTGAACCTGTTCCAGCCCAGGTAACGCTAAAACAAAAACCGCTCCTTTTGGGAGCGGTTTTTTTATTGCCGTCGTGGCTTATTTACCGGCTTTCATTTTCTGCAACAGCGGGCCGCACTGGTTCTCTTCCCCTTCACTGGGGGAGATCAGCGCCAGCAGCGAGGCAGCGGGGCCGACCACAGCACCGAGCGCCACCGCAGCCGCACCGCGGGCGATAAGCGGCCCTGCTTTCACCCCGGCATCCGGGTCTTTGAAGGTGCCGCGCACATAGAGCGGTGAGCGCAGGGTGATGATGCGCAGCCCTTTACTGTCCGGGTTTATCGAAAGATCCATCCGCTCATTGGCGAAGTTGGTGGTGCCGCTGATGTTGATGATCGCGTTCTCTGTGTCGAACACAAACAGCCGCGGTGCCGCGACCCCGTCCCGGATGTTGATGTCTGCGGCGGCACAGTTGATCGCCACTTCGTCATCCCCGAACAGTTTGCCGACCACGTAATTCCCCACGTTCAGCCCGGCAATCTCCATCAGGTTACGGCTGATCACGCCGTCGTTAATCAACAGCTGCAGCTGGCCGTTACTGCTGCCGAGCAGTGCAGAGACGGAATTCCCGGTGCCGGTAAAGGAGGCATCGCCGTTTAGCTGGCCCAGGCTGCTGCGCATCGCTTCCACGTTCGGGAACAGTTGTTTGAGTTGCAGGCCGCGCGCGTGCATATCCACCCGCCCCGGCATCGGGTTTTTATTGCCCTCAAGCCGGACTGTGGAGTTCAGGTTACCGCCTGCCACGCCGAAGCGCAGCGGGTCGAGCAGCAGCACGCCGTTGGTGAGTTTCAGATGGGTGCTCAAATCGTTCAGCGGCAGGGATTTGCCGTGCTCGATGCGTCTGGCCGCGAATTTCACATCCGCATCCATGACGTCCCAGCTTTTGGTATCGAATTTCTCGACCGGCAGCACTTTATCCGATGGCTGACGGGTGGTTTCGCCGCGTTTCGCCTTATCTTTGTTGGAATCCGCCCCAATCAGCGGCGCGAGGTCAGCAAAGCGCAGCTGTTTCGACACCACATCGCCGGTGAGTTTCGGCCGCGGTTCGCTGGCGCGGTACACCAGCGAACCGTGGATGTCGCTGTCGCCGATTTTCCCGTTGAAATCACGGTAACGGTAGACGGCGCCGCCCTTCTCTTTCAACGCCGCAGAGAGGCGTCCGTCGGTTTCATACGGCGGGGATTGCGGCAGCAGCACGCCGGTCAGGCCATAGAGGTCAGAGAGCGTTTCACCGGAAAGTTTCAGGCGCAGATCCAGCGCGCCGAGGTTGGTCGGGTCGGTTAAGGTGCCGGACACCGCTACCCGCGTATTGCCGGAGCGCACATCCGCCTGCACCGGGAACGGGGTGCGGGCATCCTGCAACGCCAGCAGGCCACCGATTTTCCCGCTGCCGGAGAGCGGCTGGCCGTTGTAGCGGCCGCTCACTTTCCAGCCGAACATAAAGTCCGGCGGCGTGGTGTCGGCTTTCTGTTTCGCGCCCTCGTCTTTTTTCTGCCCGGAAATTTCCGCATACGGCAGCGGTTTGCCGAGCGGGTCAATCACGGCGCGCACGTCGGCTTTGGCAATGGCATCTTTGTAATCGATCTGGCCGCGATCAAAGGCGATATCACCGATGTTGACCGACCAGGCGGACGGTTGCGGGTTGGGATCGGGGTTCTGGCTGCTGGCGAGGTTAAATGTCCAGTTGTTCTTGCCGTCCGCCAGCCGTTGCAGGGCGGCGTCCGGTTTGGTCAGGCGGATATGCGGAATGCTCACGGTTTTGCCCAGCAGCGCCAGCGGGGCCAGGGTGGCATCCGCCCGTTGCAGCATCACCATATTGTTGCCGAGATCTTTAGTGTCCGGGATGCCCTCCGGGTTACCGAGCACGATATCTTCCGCATGGATATGCGGCCACGGCACCCATGAACGCCAGCCGCGCTCCTCTTTCTGGCGTGACCAGTCCACCCCCAGGTTGCCGCGAATGGCAAAAGGCCGGTTCAGCTCGGTGGAGACTTTTTCATTGATGGTAGGTTTCAGGCGGTTCCAGTCAAAGGTCATGATGAACACCACCAGGGCGATCAGCACGACCACCAGGACGCCCACGACCCAGCTTATGATTTTTCCTGTTCGCGACATGAGTTATACCTGACAGAGAATTAACAGTTTCGTCAGCTTAACAATAGTTTAAATTGGCCGGTCTTGCCTGTGCGGCACCCGTGGCAAACGAGGAAAAGAGGCAGTCAGGGCAGAAGGTAACTGGGTTTACAAGGAAAGCCGGGAGTGTAACCCGGTATGTCAGCCGGAGAAAAACAGCGGCAGGCCGGCGTCACGGTCAAAGACTTGCGGGCGGGACATATAGTAGCCCTGGGCGGCATGGGCGTCAGACTCGCACACCATCGCCCACTCTTCGGCGGTTTCGACCCCTTCAATGATCACGCCTTTACTGTAGCGGTTCAGCAGCGTCACCAGCGTAAAGAACAGCCGGGAACCTTCTTCGCTCTGGCGCAGCAGGATAAACAGCTCCCGCGCCACTTTAATGTATTCATACTTCCAGGCAGTGAACGAGCAGAAATTGGCGAGACCGTTGCCGAAATCATCCAGCCATAAACGGTCTGACTGGGCAATCTGGCCCAGTGGCCGGGTCAACGCCATTTCTGCCTGCTCAACCAGTTCGAAACGGACAAACGGCATCGCCGCAATGCGGGCGCACAGGGCCGGTTGCTGCTGCAACGCCTCCAGGGACTGGCCGTCCACATTGATTGAGGCCAATAGCCCGCGCGGCTCGAGTTCGGGCCGCCACTGTTCCAACAGCTGAAGCTGTTCCTGAATAATCAGCAGCCGCCGCGTCACGCTGATGGCGGCGAAATAACGTTCCGGCGAGAGGAATTTCCCAGGGTTTGAAGGATGTGACACGGCGGTCAGCAGCTCCAGACCCAGCATATGGCCGCTGGTCAGGTAAATGGGCTGAAATTTGTAGGTCCGCTGGCATTGCCGCCAGAAACTCTGTTCTTTCGCGCGATCAATCACAGAGAATGATGGCGTGAACAGACCAGACATCATCTTGGTTATCATCGTTGCTGTTGCCATGTTCGTGGTGGTTGAGGGAAAGCCGACATCGTATGCCGGGTGCAGCAGCGGGATGCCACCGCCGATCACCTGCCCTGCGCCGTGTTTTATACGCCTACTTACTATCGGCTTCTGCGCCTAAAACTTTACCTCCGGAAGCCGCTTTGGCGCAGGGTTCGCGGCCCTCTCACGGCGTATGCGCTAAGCTGCTGAAATCCCTGATGACGCCAAAAGCGCGATCTCTGCCAATAATTTTAAAACGTTGTTTTATTAATGTTGACTCACCTTCGCCTTCGGTTAAGACTACCGGAAACCCCTTTTCACTCCTTAAGCAGGCCAGCCACCATGACAAGCCAGAAAATTGCCGTTATCGGCGAATGCATGATCGAACTGTCGCAAAAAGGCGCGGATCTCAGCCGCGGTTTTGGCGGCGATACGCTGAACACCGCCGTCTACCTTGCCCGCCAGGTGCCGGACACCCAGCTGGGCGTGCACTACGTCACCGCGCTCGGCACCGACACGTTCAGTCAGGAGATGCTGGCCGCCTGGCAGCGTGAAAAGGTCAAGACTTCCCTGGTGCAGCGGCTGGAGAACAAATTGCCCGGCCTCTATTTCATCGAGACCGATGCCCAGGGCGAACGCACCTTCTATTACTGGCGCAATGACGCCGCCGCCCGCTTCTGGCTGGACGGCCCGCAGGCTGACACGCTCTGTGAGCAACTGGCGCACTATGACTATCTCTACCTGAGCGGCATCAGCCTGGCGATCCTGACGCCGGAACGGCGCGAACGGTTAATGGCGCTGTTGCGTGACTGCCGCGCCCACGGCGGCAAAGTGATTTTTGACAACAACTACCGCCCGCGCCTGTGGCAACAGCGGGAAGAGACGCAGCAGGCGTATCAGGCGATGCTCGCCTGCACCGACATCGCGTTCCTGACGCTGGATGATGAGGATGCGCTGTGGGGCGAACAGCCGGTTGAGGCGGTGATCGCCCGCACCCGCGCGCTGGGTGTGGCGGAAATAGTGATCAAACGCGGGGCAGACGCCTGCCTGGTGTCTGATGAGCAGGGCACACTGCATGAAGTGGCGGCGGTGAAACTGGCGAAAGAGGAGGTGGTCGACACCACCGCCGCCGGGGACTCCTTCAGCGCCGGGTATCTGGCCGTGCGGCTGACCGGCGGGGATGTGGTGGCCGCGGCTGAGCGCGGCCACCTGACCGCCAGCACCGTCATCCGCCACCGGGGCGCCATCATCCCGCTGGAAGCCATGCCG
This sequence comes from Nissabacter archeti, assembly GCF_018257325.1. Lineage (NCBI taxonomy): Bacteria > Pseudomonadati > Pseudomonadota > Gammaproteobacteria > Enterobacterales > Yersiniaceae > Nissabacter > Nissabacter archeti. The sequence goes on along the minus strand of NZ_JAERKB010000002.1, from coordinate 184,716 downwards.
CGCTGACCGCCGGCTGCGCTGCCCGTTGCGTACCGCAGAAACAGACGTGCCGGCAAATGCCGGCACGTTTTTTTGATGGCCCCACCGTGGCGGGTTACGGCGTGACAGTCGCCGCAGCGTCGGCTTTCGCCTCTTCCACCGACGGCACCACCGCCGGGGCCGGCAGCATCACGCTGTTATAGGCATCCTGCAACGCCTGCACGCTCATCTCCGCTTCGCCTTTCGGCTGCATCAGCACCAGCGCCGGGTCAACCGACAGTTGCTGCTTCAGCTCCTGGTTCAGCAACGGCAGGCTGAGCGAAGTTAAAAATTCCTGGCGCAATTTCTGGTACAGCTCCGGCGCGATGTCCACCACCCCATTTTCCTGCGAACGCAGGCGCTGGGTAATCAGCACATCGGTGCTGGTGCGGGCATAGGTGGCGAACAGCTTGCTGAGTTGCTCGTTCTTCTGCGCCATCAGCGCATCAAACTCCTGCTGCGTCAGGCCGTTATCCCGCACTTTAGCCAGCGCAGTGACCAGCGCGGTAAAGTCCGGCAGCAGCGCGGCGTTCGGGGTTTCCATGCGGATGGCGCACTGGCTGCGCTGGTACTGCACCTGGCAGTCAAAGCCGAGGTTCATCGCCTTGGCCTTGCCGTTCAGTTGCTGTTGCAGGTGCATAAACAGCGCTTCACGCGCCAGATCGCTGCGCCAGTAACGGCTGAGGGCCTGGGAATCGCGGATCGGTTGCCACGGCGCATCCCAGACCAGTGACAACCGATCCTGCGATAAGCTCTCGTTGATCAGCGTGACCGCCTGTGACGGCAGCGGCGACAGGGTCGGCATCACCGGCGGTGTCTCGCGTTTGCCTTTCAGCCCGCCGAAGGTTTTGGTGATTTGCTCGCCGATGCTGCGGCTGTCCACATTGCCGACCACATAAAGGGTCATGGCGTCCGGTGTGTACCACTGGCGGTAGAATTTGTTCAGCTCGTCAATATTGACCGGCCGGTCAGGCCGCTGGCCGGGATCATGCGCCAGCAACGTGGAGCCTTTCATGCGGTAGCGCCACCACGGGTCTTGTGCGTCTGCCGGCTGGGTGCCGATCGGGTCCTGGAAGGCGTCCACCGCCGCCTGCACGGTCGGGGCGTCGGTGACCAGCGCGCCGCTGGCGTCAGACAGCCACGCCAGCGCCTCTTTCAACAGCTCCGGGCGGTTGTTGGGCAGGCTCAGGTTATACATGGTGTAGTCATACGACGAGATGGCCGGCGGCAACGGCCGGTCGTTGTCGATCGCCTGCTGCCACAAAGATTGAAGCTGGGGGGCGCTGAAACTCTGGCTGCGGATCAGTGCCAGGTGCGGCAACAGATGGGCAAAACCGGTTTGTTGCGCGCTTTCCACCAGCGAACCGGCGCGCACGATCAGGCGCAGTTGAATACGGTCGGAGGGACGCTGCGGCGTGGCCAGCAGCTGCCAGGTGAACCCATTGTCCAGCTTACCCTGCTGCCAGGCAGGATCGGGTTGTAGTGCTTCAGCCTGCACGCTGCTGCCGGCGGCAACCAGCAGTAACCCACCAACTAAAAGACGAATTTTGGTGCCCTGCATGTGAACCCCTACTTAAATAACAGTCCGATTTTTCTATTAGAATTCGTTCGTTCCATACTCCGGGAACGCAGCTCTGCCCTGTGCGTGTCAATCATGCGGAAACGGGAGGTAACCCGTGTTTGACAGCGAACCCCTGCCGATGTCACCACGGAAAAGTGAAAAAAAGCGGCGATTTGAACATCAGCGGGCCAGGGGCGGCGGGGTATTATGAGGAAAAGCCACCGCTTACATCAAGTAAAGGGTGGCTTTTAGCAGCAAACCGCGTGCAAGTGCGGCTTAATGCCGCGATAGTGGCGCGATCAGGAAGAGGAGATCGCGCCGGGGGTGGATTTTTTGTCGTGTAACACGGTGTGCAGCTGTTTTTCGTTCAGCTGGCCAACCCGTTTTGCCACCACCACGGTAGCGACGCCGTTACCAATCAGGTTAGTCAGCGCACGCGCCTCAGACATAAAGCGGTCGATGCCCAGAATCAGCGCCAGCCCGGTCACCGGCAGGTGGCCTACGGCAGAGAGCGTCGCCGCCAGCACGATAAAGCCGCTGCCGGTCACCCCGGCGGCCCCTTTTGAGGAGAGCAGCAACACCACCAGCAGGGTTATCTGGTGCCAGATGTCCATGTGCGAGTTGGTGGCCTGCGCGATAAACACTGCCGCCATCGTCAGGTAAATGGAGGTGCCGTCGAGGTTGAACGAGTACCCGGTCGGGATAACCAGCCCCACCACCGATTTCTGGCACCCGAGCCGCTCCATTTTGTCCAGCATCCGCGGCAGCGCCGACTCAGACGAGGAGGTGCCGAGCACAATCAGCAGTTCTTCTTTGATGTAGTTGATAAAGCGGAAAATGCTGAAGCCGGTCACGCGGGCAATCAGCCCCAGCACCACAATCACGAACAGCACGCAGGTCAGGTAGAAGCAGAGGATCAGCTGGCCGAGCTGCACCAGTGAGCCGACGCCATATTTGCCGATGGTGAAGGCCATCGCCCCGAATGCCCCCAGCGGCGCCAGGCGCATGATCATATTGATGATGCCGAAAATGACCTTCGAGAAGCTCTCAATCATATTGAACATCAGCTGGCCTTTGTCGCCCAGCCGGTGCAGCGCAAAGCCAAACAGCACCGCAAACAGCAGCACCTGCAAAATATTGCCGCTGGCGAATGCGCCGATCACGCTGGCAGGGATGACGTCCAGCAGGAACGGGATGATGCCCTGCTGCTGCGCCTGTTCGGCATAGATCGCCACGGATTTGGCATCCAGCGTGGCCGGGTCGATGTTCATGCCGACACCCGGCTCCACCACGTTCACAATCACCAGCCCGATAATCAGCGCCAGCGTACTCACCACCTCAAAATAGAGCAGCGCAATGGCCCCGGTCCGCCCGACCGCCTTCATGCTTTCCATTCCGGCGATACCGGTCACCACGGTACAGAAAATCACCGGGGCGATAATCATCTTAATCAGTTTGACGAAACCGTCACCCAGCGGCTTCATCTGCGCCCCCAGCTCCGGATAGAAATGACCGAGCAACACCCCAATGGTGATCGCGGTTAATACCTGAAAATAGAGGCTCTTAAACAACTTTTTCATGATCGATATCCTGTGCTGGAGAGGACCGCTACCCGCCATCCAAACGGGCATGACAGCAGGGGCGAAAGTAACACCAAGACAACATCTTGGAAATGCCTTGTCTCCCATTGCAACAAATGTTCATGACAAAATATGAGCTGAATCGATTCAATGAAAAAATGAGGGGAATGAATGCGAAGCAGGCCGGGCAATACGCCCGGCCTGAAAAGGTGTCAGCGGCCCGTCTCCTCCGGCAGCAGGTCGGCCGGCGGCAAGCCCTGGCGCAGGAGCGTTTCAAACGCGTTACGCGGCATCGGCCGGGCAAACAGGTACCCTTGCGCCATTGGAATATCGTGGTCTTTCAGCCACTGGTATTGGGCCGCGTTTTCGACCCCTTCCGCAATAATGCTGATGTTCATGGCCCCGGCGATCGAGCTGACAATCCGTACCATCAGGTCATCGCCCGGCAGGCTGCTGATAAAGCTGCGGTCAATTTTAATGATATTGATCGGCAGGCCGCGCAGGCGGTTCAGGTAATTGAGGCTCGAATAGCCCATGCCGAAATCATCCAGCGCCACCGATACGCCGGAATGGTGCAATTCACTGAGCAACTTCAGCGCGCGGTCAAGATCGTCGATGCGGGCAGTTTCGGTAATCTCCAGCACCAGCATCCCCGGTTTGATCTGGTAACGGCTGAGCAGCGTTTTCAGCTCCAGCAGGAAGTTACGCTGCTGAATCTGCACCCCGGACAGGTTTACCGACAGCGGAATGGTGATCCCGTCGCGCTGCCAGTCCGCCAGGATGCGGCAACTCTGCTCCAGCACCCAGTAACCCAGCGGCACAATCAGGCCGATCTCTTCCGCAAACGGGATGAACTCCGCATCCAGGCTGTAATTGCCGTCCGGCATCCGGCGGCGCAACAGCGCCTCGGCCCCGACAATCCGGTTATTTTTCAGGTCAATCTGCGGCTGGAGGAACAGGGTGAATTCGTTGTGCTCCAGCGCCTGCAACGTATCGCTCTCCTGCGTCAGCCGCTGCTGGGTTTTGCGCGTCAGTTCCGGGTCAAAGAACAGGATCTGGTTTTTGCCCTGATGGTGGGCAGACACCAGCGCCGAGCGGGCATTCAGGATCAGCGCCTCTGCCCCCAGGTTGCCGTCACCGGCATAATGGGCGATGCCGATACTGGCGACCGGGCGCACCGTCAGCTCACCCTCGGTCAACGGCGCATTGACCGCCGCCATCACTTCACGCGCCAGCCGCATCGCCTGGAACGGCCGCTCGGCATCGCGCGCCAGCACAATAAACTCATGCGGGCCGGGCTGGCCCAGCTCATCATTGTCAGAGAGCGCGCTGCGGATGCGGCCCACCACCGTCTGCAACATCGCATTGCGCTGGGCCTCGCTCAGCACCCCGGCCGCTTCCTGTAACGTCTCCACATCGATCAGCAACAGGTTAAAGCGCGCCGGGCGCGGCTGGAAACGCAGGTACTGCGCCAGCAGCTCGGTAAACAGGGAGTCATTCGGCAACGCCGTCACCGGGTGGCGCGGCCACTCGCGCGGGTTTTCACCAAAGCGCCGCGCCAGCAACTGCTGGTTCCGGTTGTAGTGGCGCGCCAGCATCCCCAGCTCGTCATCTTTATGCAGCGGCGACACCTTCAGCTGATGGTGCAGGATCTGCCCCTCTTCCAGTGCGTCCAGCTCGCGCGCGATATGGCGCAACGGGTGCACCATCAGCCGGTTCATGCACCAGCTCACCGCCACGGAGAGCACCAGCGCCATCAGCAAATAGGTGGCGAGCAGGGTGATCATGATGCTGCGGATCTGCTGGTAGAGCCGCCAGGAGTCCGCCTGCAACACCAGGTAGGCCAGCGGTTTGGGGTGGGCGGGCATCCGTTCCAGCGTATAGAGCGGCACACTGATGCGCACCGGCAGGTCAAACACGCTGGAGATAATGCCCGGTACCGGCCGTTCCGGCGGAAAATCGCCGTGCAGCACCTGGATATCATTCGGCAGCACCACGTTGGCGCGCGTCACAATGCCGAGCGGCTTAAAGGTATTCAGCAACGCATGTGCCTGCGGCAGGTCAACATTCAGCACGGCCTCCGCCAGCGGCTGGCGGATGGAATGGGCAACCTGTTCCATTTGCTGGGCGTAATCTTCCCGGCGCTGCTGCGCCAGGTGAAACAGCTGGATGGTGATAAAGATGCAGAGCGTTACCAGCGTTACACCGGATACCGCTGCCATCTGCTTAATCGTTAACGAACGTCTGACCCGCAACATACGTCTCCGTCACACACTGGGATCGGCCACCGGCGCGCGCCCGTGGCTGGAAAGAGTTGAGAACTGCGTCCGGCGCGGAAGTGTCTCACGCGGCATCATTGCCTGTTCATCATGTTTTTTGGCCGTCACATCGGAGGTCAACCCCTCCGGCACGGTTCCTCATGGTAATACGTGATCCGCGTTGGTAACAAACAGTTAAATTCATTACCAAAACCAGGGCGGCCCGGACAACCGGCTCAGCGGCCGCCGCCGCACGCCCCAGTATACGGATTTCCCCCCCGCAACGGCCCTGCGGCCGTGATATTCAGCAGGAAAAAGCCGGTTTTCATCCTTATCCTAGCCCAAAGCGGCCCAATTCCCCCTTTTTCAGTGCCCCACCGCCCGCGGCCCCCTGCCGCCTGCGGCTGACGGTGGTCGGATGATCACGCTAAAACATTAAAAATATTTATAAAATTCACTACATCAATATGGGATAAACAGAGCTTTCCGCTGGCAGTAATTTAATGATTCATTTAGGCAAGTATGAAAAAATCCTAATAGGATTTACCTCAGAACAAAACACTAACGCACTCTTCAGGCGCTGTTTTTTCTGCTTAATCGCTGCACTATTAATCTGTTTAGGAATTGATATATTAGGCACGCTCCAGCAACGGGGGGCTGCGACGTCACCTGAACATCCTTTCCTGTAAGGAATGCCGGCACGATTGACTGCGGCTTTTTGCGTCTTTATCCCCGGCATTGACCCCATCGTATAGGCCGCCCTGATGAATAAGTACGACGATATAAAACGCTTCAAAGAAAAAACCCATATGGAAGGGATTGATTACAAGGAAATTTCTGACAGCAGCCAGGAGGGCGCGCAACAGAACTGGGCGATCCTGCGCCAGTTGTCCGCGACGGCAGAGGCCCCCGGCGCCCTGGGCAGCAGCCAGCGCACGGTGCAACCGGCCCCGACGCCGGTGTCAGACCGCGAGTTCGCCACTGACAGCCTGCTCAGCACCCTGAGCGACATGCTGCCGGCGGCCCCGGCCGTTGCCCCGGCCGCACCCCACACCGCCTCACCGGCCCCGGCGGCGGTATCGCCTGCGCAGCCCGCCGCTGCGCCCCCGGCCCCTGAGGCGGCGCGTTACACCTCGCTGTTCCGGCCCAAACCCGTTGCCCAACCGGCGGCGGACAGCCGCCGTGACACACCGCTTCAACCCCTGTTAGAGATGATTGCCTCATGCCGTTAGTCTGTGTCTGCTCGCCCAAAGGGGGCGTCGGCAAAACCACCCTGACCGCCAATCTTGCTTATGCGCTGGCGCGCAGCGGCAGCAAAGTGCTGGTGATTGATTTCGATGTGCAGAACGCCCTGCGGCTGCATTTTGGCGTGCCGGTCTCTGACGGGCGCGGCTTTGTGGCGGAAGCGGCAGACGCCTCCGACTGGAGCCAGTTCATCCTCAAGGCCGGTTCCAATACTTTTGTGCTGCCGTATGGTGACGTGGAAGAGGCGCAGCGCCTCGCCTTTGAGCAGCAGCTCACCACCGATCCGCACTTCCTCGCGCGCGGCCTGCAGTCGGTGCTGAACTACCCCGGCCTAGTGATTCTGGCGGACTTCCCGCCCGGCCCCTGCCCGGCGCTGAAAGCCATGAAAACCCTGGCGGACCTGCACCTGGTGGTGATGCTGGCAGACACCGCCTCGCTGTCGCTGCTGCCGCAGATGGAAAACCACAAGATGATCGGCAGCGCGCTGAACGACAAACAGGGCGACTACTACGTCATCAACCAGATCGACATGCGCCGCACCCTGAGCCGCGACGTCACCCAATTTTTTGAGCAACGCCTGGGTGACCGCCTGCTCGGCACCATCCACCGTGACGAGTGCGTGCCGGAGGCCAACGCCTCCCAGCGGGCAATCATCGATTTCAGCCCGGTCTCTGCCGCGGCCTTCGACATTGAGCTGGTCAGCAAAAAAGTGGCGGCCATCCTGGGCATCAACGTTGGCGATGGTGAATTCCACGCGTCGATCACCCCTCCCCACACTTACTGACAGCGATCCCCTGACGTCATGAACAAACTCCTGTTTTCCCTGCTGCTGCTCCTGCTGCTGCCGGTGGCCCTGCTGGTCATCGTCACGCCGCTCGACAGCGAAAAGCAGTATATTTTCGGCCTGATCGGCATCGCGATGCTGTTCCTGCTCGGCCTGAGCAAAAGCAAAAAAGTCAGTGTGATCATGGTGGTGATGTCGATCCTGATGTCCACCCGCTACATCTACTGGCGCGCGACCGAGACGCTGCACTTTAACTCCACCATTGAGGCGGTGCTCGGCACCGGCCTGTTTGCGGCAGAGCTGTATGTCTGGGTGATCCTGCTGCTCGGCTACCTGCAAACCACCTGGCCGCTGAAACGCACCATTGAACCCCTGCCGGACGACATGAGCCTGTGGCCGACGGTGGACATCTATGTGCCGAGCTACAACGAAAGCCTCGACGTGGTGCGCGACACGGTGCTGGCGGCGCAATGCATCGACTACCCGAAAGACAAGCTGAAAATCTACGTGCTGGATGACGGCAAACGTGATGAGTTCGCGGTGTTCGCCGCCGATGCGGGCGTCGGCTATATCACCCGTAATGACAACCGCCACGCCAAAGCCGGCAACCTGAACCATGCGCTGACGCTGACCAAAGGTGAGCTGATCTGCATCTTTGACTGCGACCACGTTGCCACCCGCGCTTTCCTGCAGGCCACCGTCGGCAGCTTCCTGAAAGAAGAGCGGCTGGCGCTGCTCCAGACGCCGCACTACTTCTACTCGCCCGATCCGTTTGAGCGCAACCTGTCAGCGGCGCGCCATATCCCGAATGAGGGCGCACTGTTCTACGGCCCGGTGCAGCAGGGCAATGACAACTGGAACGCGACGTTCTTCTGCGGCTCCTGCGCGGTGATCCGCCGTGTGGCGCTGGAAGAAATCGGCGGCTTTGCGGTGGAAACGGTGACTGAAGATGCGCATACCGCGCTGAAAATGCAGCGCCTGGGCTGGAACTCCGCGTTTCTGGCGTTGCCGCTGGCCGCCGGGCTGGCGACAGAGCGCCTCGGCCTGCATGTTATCCAGCGTACCCGCTGGGCGCGCGGCATGACGCAGATTTTCCGCGTCGATAACCCGCTGTTCGGCCGCGGGCTGAGCTGGCCGCAACGCCTTTGCTACCTCAACGCCATGCTGCATTTCCAGTACGGCCTGCCGCGGGTGATCTTCCTCACCGCACCGATGGCCTACCTGCTGTTTAACCAGAACATCATCTCCTCGTCGGCGACGATGATTTTCGCCTACATGCTGCCGCACCTGCTGATGTCGGTGTATATCAACTCACGGATGAACGGTCGCTACCGTTACGCCTTCTGGGGTGAAATTTATGAAACGGTGATGGCGTTCCACCTGGTGATCCCGACATTGCTGACGCTGATTTCGCCGAAACACGGCAAATTCAACGTGACCGACAAAGGCGGCCTGCTCGACAACGGCTTCTTTGATTTCAACATCGTGAAACCGCACGTGATTGTGGTGGTGATGATGCTGGCCGGGATTGTGGCGGGCATCGTCCGCGCCGTGGCGCACAACTATTTTGGCGTAGACCCGAAAGTCATGGCGCTTAACATCGGCTGGGGCTGCTTCAGCGTGCTGATCCTGCTGGCGGCGATTGCCGTCGCCAAAGAGACGCGTCAGGTGCGCAAAACCATCCGGATTGATGTGGCGCTGCCGGCGATCGTGCATTACGCCAGCGGTATCTCGGTGCGCACCACCACGGTGGATATGTCGATGGGCGGGGTCAAGCTGGTCACGCCGGATGACCGCTACCAGCATGACGTGATTGAAGAGGTGGAAATCCTGCTGCAATCGGGTGCGGTCTGCATTCCGGTGAGCCTGATCGACGCCACGCCGGAGGTGATCCGCCTGCAATTCGGTGAGATGCCGCTCTCCCGCCGCCGCGAGTTGGTGCGGGTGGTGCTGGCGCGTGCCGATGCCTGGATTGAGCCGCCGTACCCGAAAGATCGCCCGCTGCATTCGCTGATGGGCATCGTGCGCTGTGTGTTTGAGCTCTTCTACCACACCTGGAAAGAGCGCCAGGCACGCCGCCGCAGCGCAAAACTCAATAAGGGTGAGGCCGCCTGATGAACCCGACCCGATTCCTCGCGGCCTTGCGCCGCACCCGCCCGTGGCTGGCGGCCGGCCTCGCCCTGCTGCCGCTGGCTGTCGGCCAGGCGGAGCCGGCCGCGCTGGATCTCTCCACATTGCCGCGCCCGGCAGACAACGCGCCGCAGCCGGACGCCGTGCCGCCAGCGCCGGATATGCCCGCGCCGGATGTGCCGGCCCCGGAGGCTGCGGTGCCGGACATCGCCCTGACGCAGGGCGTGACCACCAGCCTGACGCTGGCGGAGATGGGCCAGCAAAACGGCCTGACGCTGAGCGGCGGCCAACTCCATTCCGGCGTCATCTTCACCCTGCCGGGCGACCAGGTGATGACCAACGCCCGCCTGACGCTGGTGCTCAAGGTCTCCCCTGCCCTGCTGGCGCGTGACACCAGCCTGCAACTGATGCTCAACGGCCAGCCGCTCGGCGCGCTGCCGCTGACCGGCGACGGCAGCCGCGACAACGAGTATGAGCTGGATATTCCGGCCGCGATGGTGGTGTCCAGCAACAACCTGAGTTTCCAGGTGCAGGACAGCAACGCCATGCAGTGCGAGCGCGATTTGTCAGATAAATACTGGGTCACGGTGCTGCCGAAAACCCGGCTGCAACTGGAAGGGCAGCGGCTGAACATCGGCCGCGATCTCGGCCACTTCCCGCGCCCGTTCTTTGATCCGCTCCAGATGAAGGCGTCACAGGTCACGATGGTGTTCCCGGCGTCGCTGCAACCGGCGGAAGTCAGTGCCGCGGCCACCGTCGCCTCCTACCTCGGGATGCGCGCCGGTTACCGCGGCATCGATTTCCCGGTGGCGCTCGACCGCCTGCCGGAACAGAACGGGATTGTGTTCGGCAAACCGGGTGACCGCATCGGCACGCTGACGCTGCCCGCCGCCACCGGCCCGCAGCTCCAGGTGATCGACAACCCGATCAACCCGGTCTACAAACTGCTGCTGGTGATGGGCAGTGACCCGCAACAGCTGCGCCAGGCGGCGTGGCGGCTGGTGAACGCCCCGCTGCCTGCCGGCCAGAGCACGCTGCCGGTGGTGCCGCACGCCATCCCGCCGCGGCAGCCTTATGATGCGCCGCGCTGGATCAACACCCACGCGCCGGTTTCCCTGAAAAGCCTGGTGGCGAACCCGGACGCGCTGACCGCCAACGGCATCTACCATGACAGCATCCATGTGGCGTTCCGCGCCGCGCCGGATCTCTTTATGTGGGACGGCGACACCATCCCGGTGCACCTCGGCTACCGTTTCCCGACGGAAAACTGGATTGATGAGGATAAATCGCAGCTGAATGTCTCGATCAACGGCACCTTCCTGCGCAACCTCACGGTCAACAAAAACGGGCTGGTGGAGAGCGCCTGGCGCGCCCTCGGCGGCGACACCCGGCAGGAGAGCACCACGCTGCGGCTGGCCCCTTACCTGATCTACGGCGACAACCAGCTGACGTTCTATTACGCCATCGCGCCGAAAAAGGATGCGCCCTGTAACCTGCTGACCAGCAGCAATATCAAGAGCCGCATCGATGACGATTCCTATATTGATCTGACGCACACGCACCACTTCTCGCAGTTGCCGAACCTCTCTTACTACGTCGGCGCGTCGTTCCCGTTCTCGCGCCTGGCGGACTTCTCGCAGACGCTGCTGCTGCTGCCGGCACAGCCGGGCGCAGCGGAGCTACACACCCTGCTGGGGCTGATGGGCCGCGCCGGTAATGCCACCGGCATCCCGGTGGCGCAGGTGCAGGTGGCGTTCGGTGTGCCGGGCAATACGGCGGATCGCGACGTGCTGGCGGTTGCGCCGCTGCAGGACAAGGCATTCACCGGGGCCCTGCTGCGCGGCACGCCGTTCCAGCCGGAGAATGACACCCTGACGGTGCGCACGCCGGACATGCCGGCACGCCTGAAAGCCTGGGCCACCGGCGACTGGTTCCGCACGCCGGTCGAGGCTGACCGTTACCTCTCCTCCACCGAGGCGTGGCGCGGTTTCGTCAGTTTCCCTTCCGCCTGGGCGAAAAACCGCGTGGTGGTGCTGGCCACCGCCACCGATGATGACCAACTGCTGAAGATTAACCAGGACCTGAACACCGCCGCGATCAACGCCGGGGTACGCGGCGACCTGGCGGTGATTACCGATGAGAACGGCGTGCGCAGTTTCCGCGTCGGCCCGCAATTCCCGGTCGGCCAGTTGCCGTGGTACCTGATGATTGTCTGGTACGCCAGCCAGCACATTGTGGTGCTGTCGCTGGTGACACTGCTGTTCGCTGCGGCGATCGGTTTGAGCATTTATGTGCTGCTGGCGCGCCATGCGGCACAGCGTCTGGCCCCGCACCGCGGCTCCGCCGGCAAGGATTTTCCTGATGAAAACGAGTAACCCGACGGGGCGCGCGGTGCCCTTCCTGATTCCGTCCCGCCTGCGCCTCGCCCTGTGGGCCGCCGGGCTGGCGGTGCTGCCTGCCACAGCCGCCGGGAGCAACCCGGCGCTGAAAGCGCTGTTTGATCAGGCCGCTTACTGGCATGAGAAAGCGCATGACGAGCTGGCAAGGGACGCCCTGCAAAAGGTGCTGATGGTGGAGGCCGATAACCCGGAGGCGCTCTACCTGATGTCACTGTACGCGATGCAGGGCGGTGACAAGGCCGCAGCGGCGCAGTGGCGGCAGAAACTCAGCGCGGCCTCGCCGGGCGACCCGCGTTTAACTGCACTCGACAACGCCAGCGCGGTGCAGGCGATCCCGCCGACGCAGCTCGCTACCGCACGCCAGCTGGCCGCGCGCGGTGCCGTGGGCCAGGCGCTTGAGGCGTACCGTATGCTGTTCAGCGGCAGTACGCCGCCGGAGAGCCTGGCCGATGAATACTATCTGACGATGGCCGGAGACCAGACGCTGCTGCCGCAGGCGATCGACGGCCTGAAGGCACGGGTTAACGCACGGCCCACGGACAGCGCAGCGCGCCTGGCGCTCGGCAAAGCGATGACTTACCAGGCCGCCACCCGCCGCGACGGCATCAGCCTGCTGGCGGGGCTGTCGGAAAAAAGCACCGATGCCGCGGCGGCGCTGCGCCAGGCGCTGTTGTGGCTCACCCCGCAGCCGGAAGATCAGCCGCTCTATCAGGCGTATCAGCAGCAGCACCCGAACGACAGCGGTGTGATGGCCTATTTCCAGAAAAATGTCGGCGGCGCAGCCAAAGGCGAGGGCTTCACTGCCCTCAACAGCGGCAATACCGGCGATGCCGAGGCCAAATTTGCCTCGGTGCTGGCCACCAACCCAAACGACGCTGACGCCCTGGCCGGGATGGGCTACATCGCCCAGCGCAGCGGCAACTTCGCCAAAGCGGAAGAGTACCTGACCCGCGCCGCCCAACAGGGCGGGCCGGAGAGCGAAAAATGGCGCGCCCAGGCGCAGGATGCCCATTTCTATGCCGCGCTGGCCGACGCCAAAAAAGCGGCCACGGCCGGAGACACCGACCGCGCGCTCACCCTTTCTGCGCCGCTGACCGCTGAGGGCGGTGAAAAAGGCACGGCGGCGGCGCTGTTCCGCGCGGATGTGCTGCGCCGCACCGGCGACCTGCCGGGGGCCGCGCAGCTCTACCGCGCGCTGCTGACGCAAAACAGTGAAAATAATGACGCCAAAAGCGGGCTGTATTATGTGCTGCGCCAGCAAGGGGACAACGCCCAGGCCAATGCGGTGTTGCAAACCCTGCCTGCCGCACTGCGGCCGCGGGTGCAACCTGCCGGGGTCAACGTTGAGCCGCTGCGCCGTGAGGCAGCGGAGGCGCTACAGGCCAATAACCCGCAACGCGCCCTGCTCCTGCTGCAACAGGCACAGGAGAAGCAGCCGGACAACATCTGGGTGACGCTCGACAGGGCGCGCATCCTGGCCAAACTGGGGGACAGCGCCCAGGCGCAGGCGCTGATGGCCCCGGCCGCAGAACCCAATGCCCCGGCCAGCGCCGCCTATGCCGCCGCGCTGTTTGCATCGGAAAACGGCAACTGGCCGCAAACGGACACCCTGCTGGCGCGTATTCCGGCGCGCAACCGCACGGCGGCGATGCGCGAGCTGGCCGGGCGCGCCCGGTTCAACCGGCAGATGGCCGCCGCCAATGCTTACCTGCAAAGCGGCAACCTCACCGCCGCCGCCAATACATTCCATGCGCTGGCGCAAACGCCGCCCACCAGCCCGGCAGACAGCGGTGCGCTGGCGAAAGGGTTACTGGCAGCGGGTGAGGCTGACAGCGCGGTGGCGCTGGTACGCCAAAGTATGCAGCAGGGCGTGAAAGGCAACGCCGGGGATTACGCCGACCAGATTACCGTGCTGAACGCCGCCGGGCTGAGCAGTGAGGCGCAGGCCTGGCTCAGCAACCCGGCAATTCAGGCCAACAGTTCCCCGCAGCAGATCAGCACGTTACGTACCGGCTTTGTGATCAACGAGGCGGATCAGCTGCGTGAGCAGGGGCAGAACGCCGCCGCTTACGACACGCTGATTGTCGCGCTGCAAAACGATCCGCAAAACCGCGATCTCATGCTGGCGATGGCGCGGCTCTACCAGTCCGGCAAGATGAATAAAGAAGCCGGTAAGGTCTATGACTACCTGCTGGCCCGCGACACCCCGGCGCAGGATGCCCGCGCAGGCGCAGTCGATGTGGCGCTGGCCGACAATGACATTCCGCGCGCGCGCCAGCTGATGAGCGGCTTCACCGGCCCGCGCACGCCGCAGCGCTTGTTGCAGGCGGCCCGCGTCGCCGAGGCGCAGGGCGATCACGAGGAGGCGCTCGCCCTGCTGCGCTCGGCCAAAGGCAAGATGATTGGCCTTCAGGGGGCAGACGGCCGCGGCACGCCGTCCATCGCCGGGCTGGCGCTGGCGGATAACCCGTTTATCAACCGCACCACGCGCAGCGCCCGCCCAACCACTGCCTCCTCTTACGGCAGTGTGATGCCGTGGCAGCAATCTGACGCCACCCTCAACGGCGGGCAGATCCCCGGTGCGCCGGTGTCACCGTTGCGGGCGCGCCAATCCGCGACGCTGAAACAGGTCGATGCGATGCTGGACGCGTTGCAGGAACAGCATGCCACCTGGGCGCAGGGCGGCCTGTCGATCCGCGGGCGTGACGGCGAAAGCGGCCTCAGCCAGCTGACCGAGGCGAAAGCGCCGATGACCTTCTCGGCCGAGCCGTTTGACAGCGCGCGCGTCAGCTTCACCGCCACCCCGGTGTCGCTCAGCGCCGGCAGCAGCAGTGATACCGGCAACAGCCGCTTCGGCCAGGGCGCGCTGGCACAGGCGCAATCGGCGAAAGAGACCGTTGCCGCAGCGGCCACCGCAGCCGGGCTGGACATCGCCAGTTACAGTACGCTGGCGAAACTGCAAACGGCCGCCGCTGCCGGCTACATTGCCAACTGCGGCACCAACGCCACCACCGCGCAGTGCGCCGCCTACACCGCGATTACCAGCGCCGACCCGACCACCTACAGCGCGCCGGAATCGGGCAACCAGAACGCGTCCGGCGTGGAACTGGCGCTGGCGGTCAGCGGCGATCGCTATAAAGCGGACATCGGCTCCACCCCGCTGGGGCAGGATCTCAACGCGCTGGTGGGCGGCGTGCAGTGGTCACCGAAGCTTGGCGACAACACCACGCTGACCGTGACCGCCGAACGCCGCGCCGTCACGGACAGCCTGCTCGCTTACGTCGGCACCGAAGACACCTACAGCGGCAAAACGTGGGGGCAGGTCACCAAAAACGGCGGCAGCCTCAACCTCTCCTATGACAACGGCGACGCCGGGTTCTACGCCGGGGTGGGCTACTACAGTTACCTCGGCCACCACGTCGCCTCAAACCAGAGCATTGAAACCAACGCCGGGCTGTATGTGCGCCCTTACCGCCTCGAGGATCGCGAGCTGAAAACCGGCGTTAACGTCGGCTATATGGATTTCTCGAAAAACCTCAGCTACTTCAGCTACGGCCAGGGCGGCTATTTCAGCCCGCAGAACTACGTCAGCGTCGCCTTCCCGGTGGAGTACACGCAGAAGATGGATGACTGGGACCTGAAGCTGAATGCGTCCGTGGGCTACCAGTCCTACTCGAAAGACAAAAGCGCCTACTTCCCGGATGACCCGGCGCTCCAGTCGCAGCTTGAATCGCTGGTCGCGGCCGGTTTCGGCAGCGAGGCGTACTACGCCGGCAGCAGTGAGAACGGCATCGGCTGGAACCTGGGGGCCGCCGGCAACTACCACCTGAACCGCAATATGATCGTCGGTGGGAAAGTGGGTTACGACACCTTTGGTGACTACAATGAAAGCAGGGCGGAACTCTACTTCCGCTATCTGCTTGACAGGAATTAATGCGGAATGAGCCATTTAATGCAAGACGCCCACGCGCAACAACTCGCCTACCACCAGCGCCGCCAGTGCAAACCGGGCTGGCAGGATCTGGTTCAGACGCTGTTTTCCGGCATTCTGTCCACGGCCGAAGGCGAGGACGGCCACCAGTTCCTGCGCCTGATGGGCGGTGACCTGGCGCGCCGCCACCCGCTGCCCGCCTGCCGGACGGTCGGTGAGCTGGAGGACAACCTCAACCGGCTGCTGGCCGGGTTTGACTGGGGTGAAGTGACGCTGATGCCGGGCGAGCGCAGCCTGGCGCTGACGCACATCGCCTGGCCGCAAGCCCCCGATGCCGATCAGGGGAACTGGCAGGCGGCTTTCGCCGCGGTGCTGGAGGGCGCGTATGCCGTCTGGTTGCAGGCGCAGGGCGGCCACGACCGGGTGCCGTTACGCTGGCAGGGCGCCAACCCGCAGCACACCTTACATTTCCGTTACCAGACCGGCCTTTAAGGCGGTTTCCCGGCCGCGCCTTCCCGGTACGGCCGCTGTTTATAGGGATACCCACTGATGATGAGTACCGTACGCCGCATGGCGCTGATTTTCGGGCTGGCACTCAGCCTGTTCTCTTCGCTGGCCTGTGCGCAGGAAACTGGCTGGGATCAGTACAAAACGCGTTTCCTGATGCCGGACGGCAGGATTGTTGACACCGCCAACCGCAATGTCAGCCATACCGAAGGACAGGGTTTCAGTATGCTGCTGGCGGTGTTTAATGACGACCGCGCGACGTTTGACCAGCTGTTGAAATGGGCGGACAAAACCCTCTACCGCAAAGACGTCGGGCTGTATGCCTGGCGTTATGACCCGAATGCCAAAGATAAGGTGGCGGACAAAAACAACGCCTCAGACGGTGACATGCTGATGGCGTGGGCGCTGCTGCTGGCCGGGGAAAAATGGCATAACTCCGTCTATACCGATGCCTCTGAGAAGTTGCAGGCGGCGATTGTGAAGCACAATGTCATTGAGTTCGCCGGGCATACGGTGATGCTGCCGGGCATTTACGGTTTTAACCACACCAGCACCATCACGCTCAACCCTTCCTACTTCCTCTTCCCGGCGTGGAAAGCGTTCTACCAGCACAGCCACCTGAAGGTGTGGAAATCCCTGAATGATGATGGGCTGGCGCTGCTGAAGCAGATGGATTTCGGCAAGGTTGACCTGCCGACTGACTGGGTGACGATGCAGGCAGACGGCACCCTGACACCGGGCAAAGGCTGGCCGCCGCGCTTCAGTTATGACGCCATCCGCATCCCGCTCTACATCAGCTGGGCGGAACCGAATTCCCCGGCGCTGCAACCTTTTATCCGTTACTGGCAGGGCTACCCGCGTGAAAATACCCCGGCCTTTATTGATGTGCAGAGCGGCGCAAAAGCCGACTATCCGCTGTCGCCGGGGATGCTGGCAATCCGCGACGTGACGCTCGGCAATAACTTCTATGTGAATGACACCCTGACGCCGGATGACGGCTACTACTCTTCCGCCCTCCAGCAACTCGCTTACTGGTCACTGCAAAAATAGCCGTAAGCTGAAGGAAAAAACCGGGGAGACCCGGTTTTTTTATGCCGGTAAGGTGGCCAGGACGTAGCCGCTACTTGATCGCTTACTTGTACGCTACTTGATCGGTTACTTGCTCGGTAGTGCGGACAGCGCCCATAAAAAAGGGCGCGATTGCTCGCGCCCTGGGTGGTTTTTAGAGGGATCAGCCGTGGGCCGGTGCGGCCTGTTTTGCTTTTTCCTGCTCGTCCTGATCCACCGCGAAGCAGGCCACCAGCTGGTCGCCGTACTGCTTAAGTTGCGGCTGCTGCTGCGGGCAGATGTGGAATGCCCGGCGGCAGCGGGCATTGAAGGCACAGCCCGGCGGTGGGTTGAGCGGGCTGGGCAGCTCGCCGGTAAGCTTGATGCGCTCGCGGCGCTGGTCCGGGTTCAGGCGCGGCGTGGCAGAGAGCAGCGCCTGGGTGTACGGGTGGCGCGGGTTGTTGAAGATCGCCTCTTTGGTGCCCTTCTCCACACAGCGGCCGAGGTACATCACCATCACCTCATCGGCAATGTGCTCCACCACCGACAGGTCGTGCGAGATAAAGACGTAAGACAACCCCAGCTCCTGTTGCAGATCCATCATCAGGTTAAGCACCTGCGCACGCACTGACACGTCGAGCGCGGAGACCGGCTCATCGGCAATCACCACGTCCGGGTTGAGCATCAGCCCGCGCGCGATGGCGATACGCTGGCGCTGGCCGCCGGAGAACATGTGCGGGTAACGGTCGTAGTGCTCGGTTTTCAGGCCGACTTTCGCCATCATCGCCAGCGCTTTTTCCCGCCGTTCCGCCCCGCTCAGCCCGGTGTTGATCAGCAGCGGCTCTTCCAGAATCTGCCCCACTTTTTTACGCGGGTTCAGCGAGCCGTACGGGTTCTGGAACACGATCTGAATCTTCTGGCGGCGCAGCTTTTCGGCTGTCTCATCCGGTTTCAGCAGATCCTGGCCCTGATAGTACAGCTCACCGCCGGTCGGGATTTCAATCATGGTCAGCAAACGCCCCAGCGTGGATTTACCGCAACCGGACTCGCCCACCACCGCCAGCGTTTTGCCGCGTTCCAGCGTGAACGAGACGCCATCCAGCGCTTTTACCATGCGTTCCGGGGCGAACAGCCCTTTTTTCACCGGGTAGTGCTTTTTCAAATCAATCGCCTGTAACAGCGGCGCATTAGTGGTCATAAGTCGGTCTCCCGGCATCATCAAGCGGGTAGTGGCATTTGGACTGGCGGCCGGGGATCTGGCGTAACGCCGGTTCTACGGCGCGGCAGTGCTCCGTGGCGTACGGGCAGCGCGGGTTGAGCAGGCAGCCGGTCGGGCGGTCATATTTGCCCGGCACCACGCCCGGCAAGGAGGCCAGCCGCGCCTTGTCCGTGGAGAACTCCGGCAGGGCGCGCAGCAGCGCCTGGGTGTAAGGGTGGCGCGGCGCGCGGAAGATCTCCGCGGCCTTGCCCACTTCCACCACCTGCCCGGCATACATCACGATAATCTGGTGTGCGGCTTCCGCCACCAGTGCCAGATCGTGGGTAATCAGGATCAGCGCCATGTTCTCGCGTTGTTGCAGCTCCAGCAGCAGCTCAATGATCTGCGCCTGGATGGTCACGTCGAGCGCGGTGGTCGGCTCATCGGCAATCAGCAACTGCGGGCGGCAGGCGATCGCCATCGCGATCATCACGCGCTGGCTCATCCCGCCGGAGAGCTGGTGCGGGTACACATCCAGCCGCGAGGCCGGGTCAGGAATGCCCACCTGCGTCAGCAGGTCGATGGTGCGCTGGCGGCGGGTTTTTTTATTGCCGCCCTGGTGCACCTTCAGCGCTTCCATGATCTGGTAGCCCACGGTGTAGCACGGGTTGAGGCTGGTCATCGGGTCCTGGAAGATCATCGCGACATCCGAGCCTACCAACTGGCGGCGCTCTTTTTCACTGATCTGTTGCAGGTCACGGCCGTTGAACTCCAGCCGGTCAGCCATCACGCGGCCGGGGAAATCAATCAGCCCCATGATCGCCAGCGAACTCACCGATTTGCCGGAGCCGGACTCGCCGACAATGCCGAGCACCTCGCCCTGTTTCACCTGATAGCTGATGCGGTCAACGGCGCGGAACGGCGCGGTTTTTTCGCCAAAATGCACGGACAGCTGATCCACGGTCAGTAAGGTTTTATTGGTGGCGGAAGCAGATGCTTGCGCCTGAATAGACGTTTCTGTTGCAGACATCGTGCGTCCTCTACTGCTTGAGTTTGGGGTCGAGGGCATCACGCAGGCCATCCCCCATCAGGTTAAATGCCAGTACCGTCAGCAGGATCACCAGGCCGGGGAAGGTCACGACCCACCAGGCGCTCTGGGCGAACTGCAACACATCGGAGAGCATTGTGCCCCACTCAGGCGTCGGGGGCTGCGCGCCCATACCGAGGAAGCCGAGTGCCGCCATATCCAGGATGGCGTTGGAAAAGCCCAATGACGCCTGCACAATCAGCGGTGCCAGGCAGTTGGGCAGGATGTTGACGAACATCTGGCGCATCGCGCCTGCACCCGCCACCCGGGAGGCGGTGACGTAGTCGCGGTTGACTTCCACCAGCACCGCCGCGCGCGTCAGGCGCACATAGTGCGGCAACGCCACAAAGGTCAGCGCCAGCGAGGCGTTGACGATCGACGGGCCGAAAATCGCCACCAGCACCAGCGCCAGCAGCAGGCTCGGCAGCGCCAGCATGATGTCCACCACGCGCATGATGATGATGTCCGTCATGCCGCCGAAGTAGCCGGCCAGCAGGCCGAGCACCACGCCCATCAGCAATGACAGCACCACCACCAGGCAGCCCACCAGCAGCGACAGCCGCGCGCCGTACATCAGGCGTGACAGGATATCGCGACCGACGTCATCGGTGCCGAGCAGGAATTTCCAGCTGCCGCCCTCCTGCCAGACCGGCGGTTTCAGCAGCGCATCGCGGAACTGTTCCGCCGGGGCGTGCGGGGCGAGGAAACCGGCACCAATCGCCAGCACCAGCATGATGATGATGTAGACCAGCCCCACCACCGCCCCTTTGTTACGTTTAAAGTAGTGCCAGAACTCCTGCATCGGGGTCATCGGCACCGGCGCGGTGCTGCGTTGTGACTCTGTGCCGACCGGCTCACTGATTTGAGACATGTGCGCCCCCCTATTTCTTGTGTCGGATACGTGGGTTGACCACGCCGTAGAGCAGATCTACCAGCAGGTTAACCAGAATAATCAGGGTCGCGATCAGCAGCACCCCACCCTGCACCACCGGGTAGTCACGCCGTTGCAGCGCATCGATCAGCCAGCGGCCCAGCCCCGGCCAGGAGAAAATCGTCTCCGTCAGGATGGCGCCTGCCAGCAGCGTGCCGACCTGCAGGCCGATCACCGTGACCACCGGCAGCATGGCGTTGCGCAGGGCGTGGATGATGATCACCCGCATCCGGCTGACGCCCTTGGCGCGCGCGGTGCGGATGTAATCCTCACCCAGCACTTCCAGCATCGAGGAGCGGGTCATACGCACAATCACCGCCAGCGGGATGGTGCCGAGCACAATCGCCGGCAGGATCATGTGCATCACCGCGTCTTTGAAGTCACCCGGCTCGCCCCAGAAGAAGGTGTCGATCAGCATAAAGCCGGTCAGCGGCAGGGTGTCGTCGAGGAACACGGTATCGCTGATGCGCCCGGAAACCGGCGTCAGGTTCAGCTGCACCGAGACCAGCATCACCAGCATGATGCCCCACCAGAAAATCGGCATCGAATAGCCGGTCAGTGAGATGCCCACGGCGGTGTGGTCAAAAATAGAGCCGCGCTTCACCGCAGCCAGCACGCCGACCGGGATGCCCACCACCACCGCAAACAGCATGGCGCAGATGCCCAGCTCCAGCGTGGCGAGGAAACGCGGGATGAACTCATCCCAGACCGGGATGCGGCTTTTCAGCGAGATGCCCAGATCGCCCTGGAGCACGGCACCGATGTAATGGAAGTACTGCTGATACAGGGGCTTGTCCAGCCCCATCTCGGCCATCAATTGCGCGTGGCGCTCGGCGGAGATGCCGCGTTCACCGGCCATAATGGTCACCGGGTCACCGGGGATCAGGTGGACAAACGCGAAGGTCAGCAGGGTAATGCCGATAAACGTTGGGATAACCAGCCCCAAACGCCGGAGTATGAACTGAAACATAACCCGAACTCTCTGTATAAAATGCCCGGAGAACCGTAGCTCGCCGGGCTTATTTAAGGCTCACATCTGAATCGGGCGCAGCGGAAAACCGCGCCCCAACAGCTCACAGTAGTCACATATCGATCCATCGATAAAAGCAGGGACGGCACAGGCCGGGAACCTGTGCCGGATGCCGTGGCGGCATCACTCCATAGAGACGTTTTCGAAGTGGTGTTTGCCCAGCGGGTCAACAACGTAGCCTTTCACCTCTTTGCGCACCGGCTCATAGACGGTGGAGTGGGCGATGATCAGCGCCGGGGCCTGGTCATGCATCACGACCTGCGCCTGTTTGTAGTACTCAATACGCTTGTTGTGGTCGGATTCAGCACGGGCCGGCTGGATCTGGTCTTCAAACGGCTTGTAACACCATTTGGAGTAGTTCGAGCCTTGTTTGGCCGCATCGCAGCTGAACAGGGTGGCGAAGAAGTTGTCCGGGTCCCCGTTGTCGCCGGTCCAGCCCATCATCACCGTCTGGTGCTCGCCCGCTTTGGCGCGCTTGAGGTATTCGCCCCACTCATAGGTCACGATGTTGGCTTTCACGCCGATTTTCGCCCAGTCAGACTGGATCAGCTCCGCCATGCGGCGGGCGTTCGGGTTATACGGGCGCTGCACCGGCATTGCCCAAAGGTCGATGCTGAAGCCGTCCGCCATCCCGGCCTCTTTCAGCAGCGCCTTGGCCTGCTCCGGGTTGTAGTCGTAATCTTTGATGTCGTTGTTGTAGCTCCACATCGTCGGCGGGATCAGGTTTTTGGCGGACTGGCCGGCACCCTGGTAAACCGCGTCGATGATCGCTTTCTTGTTTACCGCCATGCTCAGTGCCTGACGCACTTTCACGTTATCCAGCGGTTTTTTCTCGACGTTGTATGACAGATAACCGACGTTCAGCCCCGGTTGCTGCATCAGGTTGATCGCTTTGTCTTTCTTCATTGACGCGATATCAGCCGGGTTCGGGTACGGCATCACCTGGCATTCGTTTTTCTGCAATTTCGCATAACGCACGGAAGCATCCGGCGTGATGGAGAAGACCAGGCGGTCAATCTGCGGCTTGGTGCCCCAGAAACCATCAAAGGCTTTGTAGAGGATGCGTGAATCTTTCTGGTACTGGAGCAGCTGGAACGGGCCGGTACCGACCGGGTTCAGGTCGATTTTCTCCGGCGTGCCGGCTTTCAGCATGTTGTCCGCATACTCCGCAGACAGGATGGACGCGAAGTCCATCGCCATGTCCGCCAGGAACGGCGACTCCGGGCGGGTCAGCACGAAGCGCACGGTGTGGTCGTCCACTTTTTCAATCTTGCTGATCAGGTCCGGCATCCCCATGCCCTGGAAGTACTCATAGCTGCCGCCGGAGACTTTGTGGTACGGGTTGGCTTCGTCTTTCTGACGGTTGAAGGAGAACAGCACGTCGTCGGCATTGAACTCACGCGTCGGCTTGAAATCCTTGCTGGTCTGCCACTTCACACCTTTACGCAGGTGGAAGGTGTAGGTTTTGCCGTCCGGGCTGATTTCCCACTTCTCAGCCAGGCCGGGCTGAATCTCCGTGGTACCGATTTTGAATTCCACCAGACGGTTGTAGATCGGCACGGAGCTGGCGTCATACGTGGTACCTGAGGTGAACAACTGCGGGTTGAAGCCTTCCGGCGACCCTTCTGAACAGTAGACCAGCGTTTTCGCCTGCACGCCCGCTGCCACAGACAGTGCCAGCAAGCCCATGCCAAACTTCAGTATCCCTGTTTTTCCCAAGGAGATTCTCATTGCGTTACTCCATAGATAGTGATGTGGTGTTGTGTGTTATTTGTACAATCCGGCCTGTAATGTTTTTGTCGGTGGCCGGTTGCGGCTGACGCCGGGAGGCGTCTGAAGGAATACGGTGCGGGTGCCGGTGAAAGCGTTTACCGGCGTGTCCGGGTGCGTGGAATTCACCCGAACTATCCTCTGGTCATACCCCTGAGGCTACCAATTTGGCAACTGTTTGAGGTGACGTCAATATAACCAACGGGCATTTACACAGAGTGTGAGAAACAGCAAACAAACATAAAAAAAACCATTCTCTAACATATTCAGGATTAAATAATGAACAGTGAGAATTAGCAGGCGATTCGTCCCGCTGTAACAGTTTGTCTTCAGAGGTTTCCACCGCTAAAAAACGAAAAAACTTTTTCATCAAATGGCGATAATCTGAGCGGTTATCGCCGGGAAGTGCAGGAAAATCAGCGTAAAATGCTGACCCTTAACCCAAAATGGGGAGCCTTTTTACCATAAGCTGTGCCTATGGCGATGACATCTGCCGCGTAACGAAAAAACGTCTCATTCCGCACTGGTCATTTTTTACCGGACAATATGCTGCCTGGCGGCCCCGCCCACGGCAGAAGCCGCGGCAATCTTCTTCCCTTCCCTTCCGGCGTTTGCCCATCCACGTTCAGCTCCCTGGCCTCTATTAACCCTAAGCTCAATGATCACTCCCAGGTGTGCTGTTAACACTTTTTAAAACTTTAAAAAGGCCGGGAAACAGCAGGTTATCCGGTACGGGAGGGGTTTGGCCGGGGTATTTCCCCGCGGTTTGCTAGGCTTATGACAGACGTAGTGATCACATCAGCAACGTTGCCGGGCATCAGGCCCGGTAACCAGAAAGGAGGCAACATGCAACGATTCAGCAAAAAAGTTGTGGTGGTAACCGGTGCAGGTTCCGGTATCGGCGAATTCACTGCCAAACGCTTCGCCGAAGAAGGCGCGTCTGTGGTGCTGGTAGGCCGCACTGAAGACAAATTGCAGGAAACCTTACAGTCCCTGGCGGGTGGTGACCATCTGGTGCGCCCTACTGATATGGCAGAAGCACAAGACGTTGAGCAACTGGCGGCAGACGTGCTGGCGAAATATGGCCGGGTCGATGTGGTCGTGAATAATGCCGGGGTCGCGGCCCAGGGCAGAGTCCATGAAGGCGATTACGAAAATTGGGAAAAGGCGATCAAGGTTGACCTGTATGGCGTATTCCATAGCTGCCGCTATTTCATGCCGGCGCTGATCAAAAGCCAGGGCAACATTGTTAACGTCTCGTCGGTGTCCGGGCTGGGCGGCGACTGGGGCATGAGTTTCTATAACGCGGCGAAAGGCGGCGTGACCAACTTCACCCGCTCACTGGCGATGGATCACGGTGCCGACAACGTGCGCGTCAACGCGGTCTGCCCCGGCCTTATCATCACGCCGATGGCCGCTGACATCAAAAAGAACGAACCGCTGCTGGACGAGTTCCGCAAGCGTACCCCGCTTGGACGCCCCGGCGAGCCGGAAGAGGTGGCTGCTGTCATCGCCTTCCTGGCGAGTGACGATGCGCGCTACATCACAGGGGTCAACCTGCCGGTAGACGGCGGTATTACGGCGTCCAACGGCCAGCCGAAACAGGCCTGATCCGGGCCTCTGTAAGACGCCCCTCTTCTTACCACCCTACATAAAAGGAGCATGTCGTGGCCTATCAACAAGTCATCGCTTTATCAGCCCTGACCGACAGCCAACCCGAACCGGTTACGCTGGGCGAGCACAAGATCATGGTGGTCCGGCGCGGCGATCGCGTGCACGCCTTCCAGGCAACCTGCCCCCATGCCGGTGCGCCGCTGGCCGAAGGGGCCGTGTGTGACGGCAAGCTGGTGTGCCCGTGGCACAAAGCGGTGTACTCGCTGGATGACGGCATGCTGCTCGAGCCGCCGGCCCTGGAAGGGCTGACCCGCTATGCAGTGAAAACAGAAGCCGGTGCGGTGTGGGTCGACCCGGACATCGCCCTGCCGCCGGCCAGCCCGGACGCGCCGGATGACAAAGGCACGCTGGTGATCCTCGGTGCCGGGGCGGCCGGCAGCGCGGCGCTGAGTGCGCTGCATGAACGCGGCTACCGCGGCCGGATCATCACCATTGATGCCGAAAAACAGGCAGGTTATGACCGCACGGCACTGAGCAAATTCGTGCCGATGGGCAATATGGCGGTGGAAGAGGTACCGGGGCTGCTGGACGATGGCGTCACCGGTGAGGCCAATGTGGAGCGCATTACCGCACGGGTGGCGCAGCTCGACAGCCCGGCGCGCACGCTGGTGCTGGAAGACCAGCGCCGCATCACCTTTGACTCCCTGCTGATTGCCAGCGGCGGGCGGCCCCAGGTGCCGGATCTGCCGGGCGTACACCTCAGCGGCATCCATGTGCTGCGTAATCTCCAGCATGAGAAAACCTTGCTGCACGCGGTGGACACCCTGAAAAAGCTGGTGATCGTCGGCAGCAATTTCATCGGCATGGAAATGGCCGCTGCCCTGCGCAAACGCGGCATTGAGGTGACGGTGATTGCGCCGCATCCGCTGCCGTTCGAAGCACAGTTCGGCCCGCGCATTGCGCACTATTTCCGTGAGCTGCATGAGTCACACGGGGTGACGTTTGTGGATGGCGAAGCCGCCGGATTCCGTGGTGATCGCCGGGTCACGGCGGTGCAACTGAAAGATGGGCGGGAAATTCCTACTGATTTGGTGCTGCTGGCGACCGGCATTGAGCCGGTGACCTCTTTTATCCATGACTTGCCGCTGTGTGAAGACGGCAGCCTGCGGGTAAATCAGGCGATGCAGGCGGCGGAAAACATCTATGCAGTCGGGGACATCGCCACCTTCCCTTATGAGGGTAACCCGATCCGCATTGAACACTGGCGGGTTGCGCAGCAGCAAGGGCGCGTCGCGGCGATAAACATGCTGGGCGGGGACGAGGTCTTCGACCGCATCCCGTTCTTCTGGACACAGCATTACGGCACCCGGTTCGACTACCTTGGCCACCCGCAACGCTGGGATCAGATCGATCTGATCGGATCGCTGGAGGGGCAGGACTTTGTGGCGCTGTATGGCCTGAAAGAGCAACTGGTTGCCGTGGTGGCAACCGGCCGGGAACGCACCACCGGCAGGTTGATGATGGAAATGCAAAAGCATGAGCTGAGCATGGCCCATGCCCGGCGGGTGGTGCATGAAACTGCCCAGGCGTAATGGGCATCTGTTTCCCAGGCCGCCTGCAGGCGGCCTTTTTTATTTCCTTCCCGCGCCCGCCATTATAAAAAAATAACGTTGTTTCCCATCACAAAATAAATGACGCGATCCTGTTACGGGTTTTACGTGATTTATTTAATTGCCTTCAAACTATTTTTTCAGCAACGAATTGCTTTTATTCATGCGACAAAAAAATATCAATGATTAAAAGGAGATAGCATAAGGAAATAAGGCGTACACTGCGCGGCGGGTGCTTAAGGCTGTCTGGCTTAAGCATCGGTCAGGCAGAGAAAAGCCCCACGAGGTTTACACCAACGTGGGGCTAACACTCCACACCTGAACAATGTGGATGTTAGCCTCTTAACCGCCGCAAGGCAATGGAGGGAACTGATATGCTGCATAAGTTTAATACAGGGGTTTTCATGGTGTGCTTCACCATCCTGGTTTTTACCTGGCTGGTGCGTGATTCGCTTTGTGAATTACAGGTCACCATGGGAAACACCACGCTTGCAGCGGTATTAGCCTACGAAGTTAAACGTTAAGAGCAACGGCGGGGCGGCAGATTGCCCCGCTGATTGAGCATTGTCAGGCCGGGCCTTCGGCACCCGTTTTTACCCGCAGTGGCCACACGGCGGGTATCGCGGTAAATCGCAGGCAATAAAAAACCCGCTAACCAGAGGTTGCGGGTTTTTTATTTCACGGGTCGGGAACCGTGATGCAGAATTTGGTCGGTGAGAGAGGATTCGAACCTCCGACCCCTTCGTCCCGAACGAAGTGCGCTACCAGGCTGCGCCACTCACCGAGAGTGCGGGCGCATCTTACTGCCGCTGCGCCTTTATCGTCAATCCCTTTTTTCTGTCCTTTTCATCAACTGTTTATTAATTCATCAGCCCGGCATTACGCCTTACCGGGCAAGTGACACCAGTTGTTTTTCGGGTTGATGCCGCCGTCCGGTGAGGTGAAGCCCAGGCAACCCAGAATCGAGTCATACAGCTCCGTATGGCGATGGGTTTCGCCTATCCGCTGCTGTGCCTGCAACTGCTCGAAGGCGCTGCGGTGCTCCGGCTGGGAGAGGAATTTGTCCGACGCCCAGACCATCAGCGGCACGCGGAACTGCTCCGGCG
This sequence comes from Nissabacter archeti, assembly GCF_018257325.1. Taxonomy (NCBI): domain Bacteria; kingdom Pseudomonadati; phylum Pseudomonadota; class Gammaproteobacteria; order Enterobacterales; family Yersiniaceae; genus Nissabacter; species Nissabacter archeti. The sequence goes on along the minus strand of NZ_JAERKB010000002.1, from coordinate 156,910 downwards.
GGGCCATTTCACGCGGTGTGCCGTGGAAGTGATAGTTATCATCAATCGACTCGCCGTGGTCAGCGGCATAGAACACCAGCGCTTTTTTGTCACGCACCTGATCGATGACGTTATCAATAAAGCTGTCGGTATAGAGCACGCTGTTATCAAACGCGTTAATCAGCTGCTGCTTGCTGCAGGACTGGTCCACGCCCATGCACTCCGGGGTGTAACGCGCATACTCACGCGGGTAACGCTGGGAGTAGAGGTAGTGCGAGCCTTTGGTGTGCAGCACTATCAGGTGCTTGCCGGTCGGGTAGCGCTTCAGCGATTCATGCATCTCGTTCACCAGCAGCATGTCGTCGACCGGTTTACCATCATTGCGTTTTTCAGACGCGATCAGCTCACGGAATGAGAAGTTATTCGGGTTGGTGTTGTTGTAGAACCACACCTCGCTCTGCATGGCGAACAGCTCCGAGGTGAAGCCGAGCGATCGCAGCACGGCAAACACATTCTGTTCTTTCAGCGTGCGTTGCGGGTTATCTTCCACCCCACCCTCACGCACAAACATGCAGCGCAGAGAGAGCTTGGTGGCGGTATCGCACGAGGTGCCTTTAAAGGCCACCAGGTTCTTCTCTTTGGAGAGGCGCGGCGTGGTATCGCGGTTATAGCCGAGCATCCCCATGTGGTCCCAGCGGGTGGTTTCACCAATGATAAACACCACATAGGTATCGTCGATACCAGCCGGGGGAATGTAGGTGAACTTTTTGGCCGGGTCAGCCAGGTCTTCCGCATCCTGGCTTTCGTCATACTGGGTGTAGGCAAACAGGCCAAGCGCGGCCAGCCAGTTAGACGGCAGGTAGGAGTGCGCCACCACGCCGCCATAGCTCGGCATGTCGATATTGGTGACTTTCTCGTTAGCGGACTGTTCGAGGTCCAGCAGACGCAACGGCAGCCACACCAGCAACCCGACACCCAGCAGCACGGCCAGCGGTTTGATGCGGTGCCCCGGTGTTTTGATCTGCTCAATCAGGGTAAAGCTGAGGTTATTTTTCCAGATCAGCAGCAGCGGCAAGGCGCTGACTGTCGCCATCCACAGCACAAAGTGGAAGCCAATCACCTCTTTTGACAGATCCACATCCGTGGTCATTACCGACACAATAATGCCGTAGCCAATCACCACGTTGAAAAAGGTCATGTAGTAGCTGGCCGCCACTGACACCAGCACCAGCAACGAGGCAATCAGGCGGTAAAACAGCTTGCCGCCGAGCGACACCATACGCATCACAAAGAAAGTAAACAGTACGATGGCGATGACTTCCGTCACGGCGGAGATCAATTGTAAGGTATGCACACCCTGGGTGAATGTGTCAAAACGACGGTAAAAAACGGAAAAATTAAGAAAAATGCCGATATAAATCGCTAACAAGAGAGAAAGATTTTGTTGCGATAGAGTTTTAACTCTATTCATGTACTGTCTGAACCCCGGTCCGATAACGCAATCTGAATCAATCAGACATTATTGATCAAATCGGGTTCATTTAGCTGCTGAATAAATGCTTAATGTCTCACCAAAACAAGAAAATTCTGAGCGAAAAGCCGCGAAAATGCCGGAAAAGGAGTTGAAAACAGTTGGTTGATAAAAAAAGAGGGGTAACCCCTCTTTTTTATGCAGAGATTCGCTGTTTTTATTTTCGAAATCAGCCTTATTTGATGTTCAGCGTCACATCAATATTGCCGCGGGTGGCATTGGAATAAGGGCACACCACGTGCGCTTTCTTCACCAGATCTTCTGCTACGCTGCGCTCAACGCCCGGCAGGCTGATGTCCAGTTGTACTTCAATCGCAAAGCCGGTCGGCACCGGGCCGATACCCACCGTGCCTTCAATCTGCGCCTCGGCCGGGATTTTCACTTTTTCTTGTGACGCCACATATTTCAGCGCACCCAGGAAGCAGGCCGAGTAACCGGCGGCAAACAGCTGCTCCGGGTTGGTGGCTTCACCGCCTGCACCGCCCATCTCTTTCGGCACGCCCAGTTTCACATCCAGCACGCCATCTGACGAGGTGGCACGGCCGTCACGGCCGCCGGTAGCTTTAGCATGGGCCTGGTAGACAACTTTTTCGATAGACATACACATTTCCTTCTTCAGGTAGGAACAGAACCGGCCGGGGCCGGGCGATGGTGCAAATATTCACGATTAAATCGTGTGCGATTCAAATAGCACTGACAAGCTAAGTATAGAACAGCGCGCCGCGATGTCGCGGTTTTTACATCCCGCCCGGCGCTAAAGCGCGTTGCCGGACGGGCGGCGGTTCAGCCTTTTTTCAACAGGTTGCTGCGCAACAACTCCAGTTGCTGCTTAATGCCGTTCAACTGCTCAGTGCTGCACGCGGCAGCGCAGGCCACCGCTTCCGGCACCGACTGTGCCTGCGCGCGCAAGCCACGCCCGGCGTCGGTCAGGGTAATCATCACCTGGCGCTCATCCGCGGCGGCACGGCGGCGCGAGAGCAGCCCGGCACTCTCCAGCCTTTTCAACAGCGGCGTGAGGGTGGCGGAGTCCAGGAACAGCCGTTCGCCAATCTCAGAGACCGTGACGCCATCGCGCTCCCACAGCACCAGCATCACCAGATATTGCGGGTAAGTGAGGCCAAGTTGCGCCAGCAACGTGCGATACACTTTGTGCAATGCCAGGTTGGCGGAATAGAGCGCGAAACACATCTGCTGGTCGAGGTGCATCAGCGGCAGATCGGGCAATGCATCATCTGTTTTCTTGTTCATAGTGCCAATATAGATAGTGTGCGATATAATAGCAAGCATTCATGACGCAGATTTGTACGCGCCACTCAGCCTGCTCTGAAAAAGCGGGCTGCCGGCAGCGTAATCCGGTAAACCACGCTATCTTGAAAGAAGTCACAAAGCGTATGAGCCGCCTTCTTCTGCGTGAACCTGTCTTCTTTTACGTAAATGATAGAGAGGCGTGCATGTTTCTTGCCTGCTGATGCAGGCCGCGCCACAGGGATAAAGGGAGAAATTCATGACGACTTTAGTTGAACGCGCCCGTTTATTTGCCGGCAAAGCCCACGCCGGGATTAACCAACGCCGCAAGTATACGGACGATCCTTACATTGTGCATCCGCGCGCCGTCGCGGAGATCGTCAGCCGGGTACCGCACAGCGAAGCCATGCTGGCCGCCGCCTGGCTGCATGACACGGTGGAAGACACCCCGACCACCCTTCAGGACATTGAGCGTGAATTCGGGCAGGAGGTGGCCACACTGGTCGGGATGCTGACCAACGCCAGCCAGCCCGACGAAGGTGACCGCATCCAGCGGAAAAACCTCGACCGCCGCCATACTGCGCAGGCCAGCCCGCAGGCCAAAACCATCAAACTGGCCGATCTGATCGACAACCTCGATGAAATCCTGAAATGTGATGCCGAGTTTGCCAAAACTTACCTGATCGAGAAACGGCTACAGCTTGAGGTGCTGAAAGAAGGCAACAAAACCCTGTGGAAGCGCGCCCGGAAGATCATCGATCAGGCGCTCGACAGCCTGCACCAGCCGCCGTACAACGTCCCAGCCCAATGGTTCCGGGACACTGAACGCGCCTACCTGAACGCCGATCGCCCTCACTCCTGAGCGATACCCTGATCAATCCGCGCCAGCAGATAGGGGTAAAACGGGTTTGACGCGATGCGCATCAGCGCATCCATACTCTCCACCAGTGCCCCGCGCTCGCCGCGCGATGCCAGCGTCCCGAAACTGATGCCGAACTGGCGCGGTGCCGTGGGCGTGCGGCCATAGAGCGAGTCATCCGGCGGGAACGGCAGCGCCACATGGGACAGCGAATAGATCTCCGGCGGGTAAGGGATGCCCAGCACCTGCTGTTGCGGCACCCGCTGCCCGGCACTGAGCGTGGCGGCGACGGCGGACTCCCCGGCGTTGGCCGTCTCCTGCGGGCCATTGCTGATAATGGTGGTGGTGTAACGGCGCGGCGGCGGCGGCAACAGCGTATCGATCGCGGTATCTGCATCCGGCCGCAGCAGCGGGCCGAAATCCGCCCGGCGGTTGATGTCAAACAGCACCAGTTCACTGCCGTTGGCCGGTAACCGGTTATAGAGGGCATCCACCACCGCGCGGGTGCTGACGGTGGAATCCAGCACCGACTGGAACGTCAGCACCGGCGGCAACTGTGCGAGTTGCCCGCTGCGCTGCGCCGCCGCAATCTGCTGTTGCAGCGCCTGGGTCAGTTGCCAGGACTGGCGCGCGCCGTTAACCGGGAACGAGTTGTATTTGAACGGGTTAAACTCCGGCAGAATGCTGAGCCAGGCGGCCTTGGCAAACGGCGGGAACACGGCGGGCCAACCGGCGATCCCGGCAAAGCGGGCGAAGGCGGTCACACCTATCATCGGTGAAATCAGGATCACCCTCTGCGGGCGCGCCAGTGCCCGATCCTGCAAGGCATCCAGCGTATATTTCATCGCCAGCGCTCCGCCGTTGGAAAAACCCACCAGTTGCAGCGGCGCATCCGGCCCCGCTTTTGCCCGTGCCTCACGCACCGCCAGCCGGGTGGCGGCCAGCCAGTCTTCCCAGCTGACGCGGGACAGCGCGCCCGGCACCGTGCCGTGCGCCGGCAACCGGATCCCCACCACCAGCCAGCCCTGCTCCCGGTAGTGCGCCGCCAGGTGGCGCAAACTGTAGGGGGAATCGGTCAGCCCGTGCAGCATCACCACCGCGCCGCGCGGCCGGCCCGGCGGCACCAGCTCATAAGAGCGGTTCCAGTCCTGGCGGAAATGCTCCGGGTAGATCGGGCTGCCCTCAAAATAGCGGTTGAGCGGCACGCGCTCACTGCTGTCGAGTTTCTGCGTCACATTTCGGTAGACGTCATCAAATGCCCGCTGCTCGGCTTTCAGGTAGCCGGCCCAATCGGTGTGGTCCAGCGCATCCGCCTCCAGCTCCGGCGGCGCTTCTGTGTGCCACGGCTCCAGTGCCGGGCCACGCTGGGTGTCATATACCCGCACCGTAAACAGCGTCACCGCCGCGACCGCCACCAAAATTGTCAGGCGTTTTACCCTCTTCCTGAATGCCCGAAACCGCATGCCCTTCCACCGTTGCTGAGTCAATGATGGTGATCATCATAGCCCGCCCAGCGTGAATCCGGCACTTTGTTGGTGTGCGCCTTCAGCGCGCAAAAAATGTTCAGCGCTGGTGCACCGCGTCCCGCCCTTTTGCCTACTCTCAAAAATATCCGCTTTATAACAAACAGTTACATTGTGGCACGCGCTTTGCTCTGGTGAATTCAAACTTGTGTACAGGGTGGAATTCAGCAGATGCAACCGACTCCTTATAACGGCTTTACCCTTGATGAATGGCAACAGCACTATCGCGAGCACTACCGCGCCGCGCCGGAAACGCTTTTCACCACATTACATGAGGTGCTCACCGGGCTGGACGCGCAGGACAACGCCTGGATTTACCGCGCCACGGTGGAACAGCTTAACGCGCAGACCGAAGCTTTATTGCAACGCCTGGAAGCACAGGGCGGCGATCTGGCGGCCTTCCCGCTGTTCGGCGTGCCGTTCGCGGTGAAAGACAACATCGACGTCGGCGGCTGGCCCACCAGCGCCGCCTGCCCGGCGTTCACCTATCAGGCAGAGCGTGACGCCGCGGTGGTGGCGAACCTGCGCGCCAAAGGGGCCATTGTGCTCGGCAAAACCAACCTCGACCAGTTCGCCACCGGCCTGGTCGGCACCCGCTCGCCGTTCGGCGCAGTCCGTAACAGCTTTAACCCGGCCTACGTCAGCGGCGGCTCCAGCGCCGGTTCGGCCTCCGTGGTGGCGCGCGGGCTGGTGGCTTTTGCCCTCGGCACGGACACCGCCGGTTCCGGCCGCGTCCCGGCCGGGTTTAACAATATTGTCGGGCTGAAACCTACCAAAGGCTGGCTCTCCAACCGGGGCGTGGTGCCCGCCTGCCGGCTGAATGACTGCGTCTCGGTGTTCGCCCTGACAGTCACGGATGCGCTGACGGTCGCGGAGGCCGCAGGCGGTTATGACGCGGCCGATGCCTATTCACGCCGCAACCCACACACTGCCCCGGCGATGATGCCCGCCGCCCCGCGCTTTGCGGTGCCGGACAGCCTGGCGTTCTTCGGCGATACGCAGAACCAGCAGGCGTTCGCCGCCGCGCTGGCGCAGCTGAAAGCCTGCGGCGTGACGCTGGAAACCGTCGATTTCAGCCCGTTCCGTGCGTTGGCTGAGCAGCTTTATCAGGGGCCGTGGGTCGCCGAACGTACCGTGGCCGTGGGCGCGTTGCTGGATGAGCAGCCGGAGGCGATGGATCCGGTGGTGCGCGGCATTATTGCCGGCGGCAAAAATTACAGCGCCTGTGATGCCTGGCGCGCTGAATACCTGCGGGCGGAGCTGGCCCGTGAGATCAATGATGCGCTGGCCCCCTTTGATGCGCTGGTGGTGCCGACCTCGCCCACCCTCCGCACGCTTGACGAAATGGCACAGGAGCCGGTGCGCTTCAATTCCCAGTTCGGCACCTATACCAACTTCACCAACCTGGCTGACCTCAGCGCGCTGGCCCTGCCCGCCTCCCTGCGTGAAGACGGCCTGCCCGCCGGGATCACGCTGATCGCCCCTGCCTGGCATGACGCCGCGCTGGCGCACTTCGGCCGGCGCTGGCAACAAAGCCTGACCCTGCCGCTGGGGGCCACCGGCCGGCCGCTGCCGCCCGCTTATCTCACCCCGCCATTGCCGCCCACCGACGGCGTGGTGCAGGTGGCGGTGGTGGGCGCACACCTTACCGGGATGCCGCTCAACCACCAGCTAACCACCCGCCGCGCGGTGTTACTGGCGCAGACCACCACCGCCGCCCATTACCGCCTGTTCGCCCTGCCCGGCACCCAGCCGCCCAAACCCGGCCTGGTCCGCGATGAGGGCGGCAGCGCCATCACGGTCGAGCTGTGGGCGATGCCGCTGGCGCGCTTCGGCGAGTTTGTGGCGGAAATCCCTGCGCCGCTCGGCATCGGCACGCTGGAACTGGCGGACGGCCGCCGGGTGAAAGGGTTTATCTGCGAGCCTGCGGCGCTGAACGGCGCGCAGGAGATCACCTCCTTTGGCGGCTGGCGCAATTACCTCAGCAGCCTCTCTCCCTCCACCGCGTCCTGAGGAGTGCGCCATGTTCACCACTGTTTTGATCGCTAACCGCGGCGAAATCGCCTGCCGGGCCATCCGCACCCTGAAAAAACGCGGCATCACCAGCGTGGCGGTGTATGCCGACCCGGATCGCAATGCACCGCACGTCAGCGAGGCGGAGATCGCCGTCGCACTCGGCGGTGAGAAACCCGCCGACAGTTATCTCGACATCGGCAAAATCCTCGCGGCGGCGAAACAAAGCGGCGCGCAGGCCATTTTCCCCGGCTACGGGTTTTTATCCGAGAGCGCAGAGTTTGCTGACGCCTGCGAAGCCGCCGGGCTGGCCTTTATCGGCCCGACCGCCCGGCAGATCCGCGAATTTGGCCTGAAGCACCGCGCACGGGAGCTGGCTGCCGCCGCCGGGGTGCCGATGACGCCCGGCACCGGCTTGTTGCCGGATCTCGGTGCGGCACTGGCGGCGGCGGAACAGATTGGCTACCCGGTCATGCTGAAAAGCACCGCGGGCGGCGGCGGCATTGGCTTAACCCGCTGTGATGACGCAGACGCGCTGCGGAACGCCTGGGAGAGTGTGCGGCGGCTCGGCGGGCAGTTTTTCCGCGATGACGGCGTCTTCCTGGAGCGCTTTATCGACCGGGCGCGCCACATTGAGGTGCAGATTTTTGGTGATGGCAGCGGCCGCGTGGTGGCACTGGGCGAACGTGACTGCTCACTGCAACGCCGCAACCAGAAAGTGATTGAGGAAACGCCCGCGCCGCACCTGCCGGAAGCGACCCGCACCGCGCTGCACCGGGCTGCCGTGGCGCTGGGCGAGTCGGTCAACTACCGCAGCGCCGGGACGGTGGAGTTCATCTACGACGCCGCGCAGGAGGCATTCTATTTCCTGGAAGTGAATACCCGGCTCCAGGTCGAGCACCCGGTCACGGAGCTGGTCACCGGCCTCGACCTGATCGACTGTATGTTGCAGGTGGCGGCAGGTGACGCCCCGGACTGGCTGCATCTGGCGCGGGCGCCGCACGGGGCGGCGATAGAGGTGCGCTTATACGCAGAAGATCCGCTGCGCAATTTCCAGCCCAGCCCCGGCGTGCTGACCGATGTGCACTTCCCGGAAGGTGTGCGGGTGGATGGCTGGGTCTCGACCGGCAGCGAGGTGTCGGCATTCTACGACCCGATGATCGCCAAGCTGATTGTGTATGGTGAGCACCGCACGCAGGCGCTGGAAAAACTCACGGCGGCACTCAACGCCACCCGGCTGCACGGCATCGCTACCAATCTCGATTATTTGCGCCAGATCGTCGCCACCGACGCCTTCCGCCACGGTGACGTCTGGACGCGGATGCTCGACAGCTTCACCTACCGCCCGCAGGCGATTGAGGTGCTGCAACCCGGCACCTACAGCAGCGTGCAGGATTTCCCCGGCCGCCTGGGCTACTGGGATATCGGCGTGCCGCCGTCCGGGCCGATGGATGATTTCGCCTTCCGGCTGGCGAACCGGATTGTCGGCAACCACCCGGACGCCGCCGGGCTGGAGTTTACCCTCCAGGGGCCGACGCTGCGCTTCCATGCGGATGCCCTGATCGCCCTGACCGGGGCCGACTGCCCGGCCGACCTTGACGGCACACCGGTGCGCTATGCCGAACCGGTGGCGGTCAGCGCCGGGCAGACACTGACGCTCGGCCGTGCGCGCCACGGCTGCCGCACCTATCTGGCGGTGCGCAACGGGCTGGACGTACCGGTCTATCTCGGCAGCCGCGCGACCTTTGCCCTTGGTGAGTTTGGCGGCCACGCCGGGCGCACGCTGCGGGTGGCGGATCTGCTGCCGATCTCCCAGCCACACCTGCCCGCCTGCACCACCCCGGCACCCACTGACGCGCCGCAGGCCGCCGATACCGCACTGCTGCCGCACTACGGCAGCCTGTGGCACATCGGCGTGCTGTACGGGCCGCACGGCGCGCCGGATTTCTTCACGCCGGAATCAATCGCGGACTTTTTCGCGGCCGAGTGGCAGGTGCATTACAACTCCAACCGGCTGGGCGTGCGCCTGACCGGGCCGAAACCCACGTGGGCGCGGCAGGATGGCGGCGAGGCCGGGCTGCACCCTTCCAACGTGCATGACTGCGAATACGCCATCGGCGCGATAAACTTTACCGGCGATTTCCCGGTGATCCTCACCCGTGACGGGCCAAGCCTCGGCGGCTTCGTCTGCCCGGTGACCATTGCCAACGCCGAGCTGTGGAAAGTCGGGCAGGTGAAACCGGGCGACCGCCTGCGCTTCCACCCGATAAGCATTGAGCAGGCACAGGCGCTGGAACAGGCGCAGGCGGGCACCCTTGCCACCCTCAGCCCGGTTGAGGCACTGGCGCTGCCGGTGCCGTCGCTGTTGCCGGGCACCACGCCGTCAGCGGCGATTCTGGCCACGCTGCCCGCCACGGTGGAACGCCCGTCCGTGGTCTACCGGCAGGCGGGTGACAGCTACATTTTGCTGGAATATGGCGACAACGTGCTCGATCTGGCGCTGCGGCTGCGCCTTTACCTGCTGATGCAGGCGATCCGCGAAGCGGCGGTGGCGGGCATTGCCGAACTCGCCCCCGGCGTGCGCTCGCTGCAAATCCGTTATGACAACCGCACCCTCAGCCAGTCGGCGCTGCTCCAGCTCTTGCTGACGCTGGAAAACCAGTTGGGCGACGTCAGCACGCTGAAAGTGCCGACGCGCATCGTGCATTTGCCGATGGCATTTGAAGATTCCGCCACGCTGGGCGCGGTGGAACGCTACCGCGAAACCGTGCGGGAACAGGCACCGTGGCTGCCGAACAACGTCGATTTCATCCAGCGCATCAACGGGCTGGCGAGCCGCGAGGACGTGCGCGACATCATTTTCAGCGCCAGTTACCTGATCCTCGGGCTGGGTGACGTCTACCTCGGCGCGCCCTGCGCCGTGCCGCTCGACCCGCGCCACCGGCTGCTCAGCTCCAAATATAACCCGGCGCGCACCTACACCGCCGAAGGCACCGTGGGCATCGGCGGAATGTACATGTGCATCTACGGCATGGATTCGCCGGGCGGTTATCAGCTGGTGGGCCGCACGCTGCCGATCTGGAACAAATTCCTCAAAAATCCGCAATTCGCGCCCGGCGAGCCGTGGCTGCTGCACTTCTTTGATCAGGTGCGCTTCTACCCGGTCAGCGAGGCAGAACTGGACACCTTCCGCGAGGCGTTCCGCGAAGGGCGCGCCGGGGTGAAGATTGAGCCGGGTGAGTTTGATTTCGCTGAATACACCCGCTTTTTGGCGGAGAACGCCGACGATATCGACGCATTCCGTACCCGGCAGCACACCGCCTTTACCACCGAAGTGGCGCACTGGCAGGCCCAGGAGAGCGCCGCCGTGGCCGATGCCGCCAACCGCCCGCAACCGGTGGAGGAGCAGGAAGGCGAAGGGCAGCTGGTCAGTGCCGATCTCAACGGCAACGTCTGGAAAATCCTGGTGGCGCCGGGCGACGTGGTGCGCGAAGGACAACCGCTGATTGTGGTCGAGGCGATGAAAATGGAGCTGTCAGTCTACGCGCCCTGCGCCGGGACAGTGACGCAGATCCGCTGCCGCCCCGGCCGCCCGGTTGGCCCCGGCGATGCCCTTTTGTGGCTCGATACGGCGGCCTCATAACGGAGACGGGCCGGGCAGACCGGCCCCTTAAGGATGCGTATGCAACTTGCGGGACACCCCACCAAAGCCCGCCCGGAAGGGCTGGCGGAACGGATCTACCAGCAACTGAAACAGGAGATTTTTGACTTTCGCCTGCTGCCCGGTGACCGCTTCAGCGAGAGCGAAATCGCCGGGCGGATGGCGGCCAGCCGCACGCCGGTGCGGCAGGCACTGTTCTGGCTGGAGCGCGAAGGCTATGTCGAGGTGCATTTCCGCAGCGGCTGGCAGGTGAAACCGTTTGATTTCGCCTATTTCGAACAGCTGTATGACCTGCGGATTGTGCTGGAGCTGGAAGCGGTGAAACGGCTCTGCGCCCGCCACGGCGAGACATTGCCCGCGCTGTTGCTGCCGGTGGTGGATTTCTGGGTAGACCAGCCGCCGCTGCCGGACGGCGCGGAGGTGTCGCGCTTTGATGAGACGTTCCACATGGCGTTGGTGGAGGCGGTGGGCAACGGGGAAATGGCGCGCATTCACCGCGATCTCACCGAGAAGATCCGCATCATCCGGCGGCTCGATTTCACCCAGGGTGCGCGCGTTGACGCCACCTACCGGGAGCACGCCGCGGTGTTGCACGCCATTATGCAGCGCCGCACCGACGAGGCGCAGCGCCTGCTGCATGACCACATCGCCGTCAGCAAGGCGGAGGTGCGCAAAATCACCCTGCACCGGCTGCATGAGGCACGCACGGCACCACCCGGTGCAGAGGAGGAGCCTGGGGCGCGCCCCGCCCGGCGCAGTTAGCGCAACACGACCCCGCGCCACCGGCGCGGCACCATAACACCGCGCCCTTTGCGCGGGAACATCACCGCCTGCTGCGGCAGGCAGGGCGTGAGCGGGTTTCCGCGCGCCTTTACTTTCACCTTCATCAGGAGTGCGTTTTATGCAACCTCGTCGCGTTATCCAGGCTTTCGCCCTCTCCGCCACTATGGTCAGTGTTGGCCTGGCGTTCGGCGTTCAGGCCGCTGACACCATCAAAGTCGGCATCATGCATTCGCTGTCCGGCACGATGGCGATCTCTGAAACGCCGCTCAAGGATGTGGCGTTGATGACCATCGATGACATCAACGCCAAAGGCGGCGTGCTCGGCAAAAAGCTTGAGCCGGTGGTGGTCGACCCGGCCTCCAACTGGCCGCTGTTCGCCGAGAAAGCGCGCCAGTTGCTGACGCAGGACAAGGCGGCCGTGGTGTTCGGCTGCTGGACGTCGGTGTCGCGCAAATCGGTGCTGCCGGTGTTTGAGGAGCTGAACGGCCTGCTGTTCTACCCGGTGCAGTATGAGGGCGAGGAGATGTCGCCGAACGTCTTCTATACCGGTGCCGCGCCGAACCAGCAGGCGATCCCGGCGGTGGAGTACCTGATGAGTGAAGACGGCGGCGAAGCCAAACGCTTCTTCCTGCTCGGCACGGACTACGTCTACCCGCGCACCACCAACAAAATCCTGCGGGCGTTCCTGCACAGCAAAGGCGTGCAGGACAAAGACATCGAAGAGGTGTACACGCCGTTCGGTTACAGCGACTACCAGACCATCGTCACCAACATCAAAAAATTCGCCGCCGGCGGCAAAACCGCGGTGGTGTCCACCATCAACGGTGACTCCAACGTGCCGTTCTATAAAGAGCTGGCAAATCAGGGCGTAAAAGCCACCGACGTGCCGGTGGTGGCCTTCTCCGTGGGCGAAGAGGAGTTGCGCGGCATCGACACCAAACCGCTGGTGGGCAACCTGGCGGCCTGGAACTACTTCCAGTCAGTCGATAACCCGACCAACCAGGCGTTTGTCACCGAATGGAAAGCTTACGCCAAAGCACACAACCTGCCGAATGCCGCCTCCGCGGTAACCAACGACCCGATGGAAGCGACCTATGTCGGCATCCATATGTGGGCGCAGGCGGTGGAAAAAGCGGGCACGACCGACGTCAACAAAGTGCGTGATGCGATGGCCGGGCAGACCTTCGCCGCGCCGTCAGGCTTCACCCTGACGATGGACAAGACCAACCACCACCTGCACAAACCGGTGATGATTGGCGAGATTGAGCCGGGCGGCCAGTTCAACGTGGTGTGGCAGACCGATGCGCCGGTTCGCGCCCAGCCGTGGAGCCCGTACATTCCCGGCAATGACAAAAAACCGGATACGCCGGTGAAAACCAGCGGCCAGTAACCGACCGGGGCCGGGTTCGCCCGGCCCGCACAGGAGATCTCTGATGCGACTCCCTTTCATGATGCGCCTGCTGATAGCAACGCTCGGCTGCCTGCCGTGGCTGGTACAGGCCGGCCCGGCGGATGAGTTCGCCGCCGCCAACCGCAGCCGGCAGGCGACGCTGTTACAGGCATGGGCAGCCGACCCGCAGCCGGCGCGGTTGCCGCTGCTGCAGGCGCTGAAGCAGGAAAATGTGGTGGTTGACCAGGCAAAACACGCCTTCACCCGCCAGGGCGATACCCTGACGCCGCTGGAAGGCAGCGCCGCACCGGTGGGCAGCACCAAAAAAGTCTGGCTGAACAACCGGTTGCGGATTTTGATCGCCAATGCGCTGGCCGCACACCGGCTGGTCAGCACCGATACCGCCACCCGGTTGCAGGCGGCGACGTCGCTGCAACGGGAGGCGCAACCTGACCAGTTGCCGCTGCTCACGGCGCGGCTGGCGCAGGAAAAAGACCAGGATGTCCATGCGGCGCTGGTACTGGCGATCGCTAACCTGCACCTGGCCGACGCCGACCCGCAGGTGCGGCTGAACGCGGTCCGGCAGCTTGGTGACGCGGCTGACCCCGACACCCAGGCGCGGCTGCAACCGCTGACCGATGCCCGCACCGAACCTGACGCCGCCGTGCGCCGGGCCGCCGCGGAGAGCCTGGCGCAGATCCAGCACCGGCTGCTGATCGGTGACCTGCTCGGCCAGGCATTTACCGGGCTGTCGCTCGGCTCGATTCTGCTGCTGGCGGCACTCGGGCTGGCGATTACGTATGGGTTGCTGGGCGTGATCAACATGGCGCACGGCGAAATGCTGATGCTCGGCGCGTATGCCACCTGGCTGGTGCAGTCGTTGTTCCAGCACTACGCGCCCGGCTGGCTGGCGCTCTACCCGCTGGCGGCCCTGCCGGTGGCGTTCTTTATCACCGCCGGGATCGGCATGGCGCTGGAGCGCACGGTGATCCGCCATCTCTACGGCCGCCCGCTGGAGACATTGCTGGCGACCTGGGGCATCAGCCTGATGCTGATCCAGGGCGTGCGGATGCTGTTCGGCGCGCAGAACGTGGAAGTCGCCAACCCGGCGTGGCTCTCCGGCGGCATCCAGCTGTTACCGAACCTGGTGCTGCCGTGGAACCGCATCGCGGTGATTGGGTTTGTGCTGCTGGTACTGGCGCTGACCTGGCTGCTGCTGAATAAAACCCGCCTCGGGCTGAACGTGCGCGCCGTGACCCAGAACCGGGCGATGGCCGCCTGCTGCGGCGTGCCGACCGGCCGTATCGACATGCTGGCCTTCGGCCTCGGCTCCGGCATCGCCGGGCTGGGTGGCGTGGCGCTGTCGCAGCTCGGCAACGTCGGCCCGGAACTGGGCCAGGGCTACATCATCGATTCATTCCTGGTGGTGGTGCTGGGCGGCGTCGGCCAATTGGCGGGCAGCGTGGTGGCGGCGTTTGGGCTGGGGATCGTCAATAAAATCCTTGAGCCGCAGATGGGCGCAGTGCTGGGCAAGATCCTGATTCTGGCGCTGATTATCCTGTTTATCCAAAAACGTCCGCAGGGGCTGTTCGCCTTCAAGGGCCGGGTGACTGACTGATGACACAACCACTGACCTTAACCGGCGTGCAGAAAGCGCCTCGCCTGACCCTGAGCCTCGGCACGCTGGCGCTGCTGGGGTTACTGGCGCTGCCTTTTCTGGCGCTGTTGCCGGCGGCGCACCCGCTGGCGATCTCCACCTATACCCTGACACTTCTCGGCAAGATCCTCTGTTATGCGATCGTCGCGATCGCGCTGGATCTGGTCTGGGGCTATGCCGGGCTGCTGTCGCTGGGGCACGGGCTGTTTTTTGCCCTCGGTGGCTATGCGATGGGCATGTACCTGATGCGCCAGGCCGCAGGTGACGGCCTGCCGGCGTTTATGTCATTCCTGTCGTGGACGGAACTGCCGTGGTTCTGGGCCGGGACGCAATATTTTGCCTGGGCGCTCTGTTTGATCGTGCTGGTGCCGGGAGGGCTGGCCTATCTGTTTGGCTTCTTCGCGTTCCGCTCGAAAATCAAAGGGGTTTATTTCTCGATCATGACGCAGGCGCTGACTTACGCCGGGATGCTGCTGTTCTTCCGCAATGAAACCGGCTTCGGCGGCAATAACGGCTTTACCGGTTTCACCACCCTGCTCGGCTTCCCGGTCACCGCCACCGGCACCCGTGTCGGGTTGTTTGTCGCGACGGTGCTGCTGCTGGCCGCCAGCCTGGCGCTGGGCTTTGCGCTGGCGAAAAGCAAATTCGGCCGGGTGCTGACCGCCGTGCGTGACGCCGAAAACCGCCTGACCTTCTGCGGCTATGACCCACGCGGCTTTAAGCTGTTTGTCTGGACGCTCTCGGCCGTGCTGTGCGGGCTGGCCGGGGCGCTCTATGTGCCGCAGGTCGGCATCATCAACCCCGGCGAGATGTCCCCGACCAACTCGATTGAGGCGGCGATCTGGGTGGCGCTTGGCGGGCGCGGCACGCTGGTCGGGCCGCTGCTGGGTGCCGGGATTGTTAACGGGGCCAAGAGCTGGTTCACCGTGGCGATGCCGGAATACTGGCAATTCTTCCTCGGCGGGATGTTCATTCTGGTGACGCTCTGCCTGCCGCAGGGTGTGATCGGGCTGTTACGCCGGAAAAAACAGGGGCAACGCCATGATCACTGAACCGCTGTTTACCCAGCCGCAACCGGCCGACAAATACCGCCACCAGCGTGACCCGATTTTGTCGCTGGAGAAGATTAACGTCAGTTTTGACGGCTTCCGCGCGCTGACCGATCTCTCATTGCAGATCGGTGTCGGGGAGTTGCGCTGCATTATCGGCCCCAACGGCGCAGGCAAAACCACCCTGATGGATGTGATCACCGGCAAAACCCGGCCGCAGAGCGGCAGCGTCACCTTTGACCAGCGCACCGACCTCACCCGCCTGGCGCCGATGGCGATTGCCCAGGCCGGTATTGGCCGCAAATTCCAGAAACCCACGGTGTTTGAGGCGCTGACGGTCTCTGAAAACCTGGAGATTGCGCAGAAGGCGGATAAGTCCGTCTGGGCATCGCTGCGCGCCCGGCTGAGCGGCGAACAGCGTGACCGCATCGATGAGATGCTCACCACCCTGCGGCTGGCCGCCGAGCGCCACCGCCCGGCCGGGCTGCTTTCGCACGGGCAGAAGCAGTTTCTGGAGATTGGCATGCTGCTGGTGCAGGAGCCGCACCTGCTGCTGCTCGACGAACCGGCCGCCGGCATGACTGACGCAGAAACCGAGTACACCGCCGAGCTGTTCCGCTCGCTGGCCGGTAAACATTCGCTGATGGTGGTAGAGCATGACATGGGCTTTGTGGAAACCATCGCTGACTATGTCACGGTGCTGCACCAGGGGCAGGTGCTGGCGGAAGGCTCGCTGCAACAGGTACAGGCCAATGAGCAGGTGATTGAGGTTTATCTTGGGCGCTGAGGAGAAAAGATGTTACAGGTCAATGATCTGAACCAGTATTACGGCGGCAGCCACATTTTGCGCGGCCTGTCGTTTGAGGCACGTGTGGGCGAGGTCACCTGTTTGCTGGGGCGTAACGGTGTGGGGAAAACCACCCTGCTGAAGTGCCTGATGGGGCTGTTGCCGGCTAAATCCGGCACCATTCACTGGCAGAATGAGGCGATCACCCGCCGCAAACCGCACCAGCGGGTGCAGGCAGGCATCGCGTATGTGCCGCAGGGACGGGAAATCTTCCCCCGGCTGACCGTGGAGGAGAACCTGCTGATGGGGCTGTCGCGTTTTAACGGCGCGCAGGCGCGGCAGGTGCCGGAGGAAATTTACAGCCTGTTTCCGGTGCTGAAGGTAATGAAACAGCGGCGCGGCGGCGATCTCTCCGGCGGCCAGCAGCAGCAACTGGCGATTGGCCGGGCGCTGGCCGGTAAGCCGCAACTGCTGATTCTGGACGAACCCACCGAAGGTATTCAGCCCTCGGTGATCAAGGAGATCGGGCTGGTTATCCGCACGCTGGCAGCACGCGGTGATATGGCGATTCTGCTGGTGGAGCAATTTTATGATTTCGCCGCAGAGCTGGCGGACAGTTATCTGGTGATGTCACGCGGCACGATTATCCAGCGCGGGCGTGGCCCGGAGATGGACGCAGACGGGGTACGGGGGCTGGTGGCAATTTGAGGGTGGCCGCGCGTTTGCGGCCCTGCTGTAAAAAGTCAACGTGACGGCGGCTTAAATTAATATCCGGGCTGAATATATTCCAAAATGAAAATATAAAATAAAAATAACGTCGTATTTTATTAACCTGCGCAATAACTCATTCCCCTTATAGATAATTAATTAAAGATAAATCTCTTGACTCATTTTTATCTTTCCCCTTTAATTGCTCACAAGCCCATTGAATAAATACTGTGCTTCCCTATTTTATTAATATGCACAGCCTGCGTTACCAGAAAAACAGCTTAAATAAAGCGTCACCGGTTGTTTAATTTCTGAAAAAGTTATCAATAGGCTTTTGAGGAAATGTAACCACCTTAATAACGATTATTTCCCCATCATGATTCATTTTATAAAAGGATGTTTTTATGCAAATTATCAGCCCATTGAAAGCAAATGAGATCGTCGGCGGCGGCAAACCGAATACATGTAAGGCATTTACCTATATAAGCGACAACAAAAACGCATGTGTTGTCGATTACAGATGCTATAACAAACATGGTAACGTCGATAAAAATAAGTCATTTATCGAATATCATCCGAAAAACTGGTGCTGATGACACGACTCGAACCGGCCTTTTACATGCCGGTTTTTTTAATGGCCGCCACGTCGTTATAAATACGTTAATAGCATCTTACGAAGCACCTTATTATTCTGTTTTTCCATACCTTTCTGATCAGGCTATTTCCGCCCTGTGCCCCTATTAAGGCGATGGCACCAGGCCGCGGCGGTATTGAAAAACATCATAAACAGAACAGGAGATAACGACATTGAATCAGTGCCTGGAAGGAGCCGCGCAGGATATTTTCCGGAGTGCGCAATGAGCCTCATCTATACCGCACAGCATGCTGAGCAGTGGGCCGAATTTTCAGGTGACCGCAATCCGCTGCATTTTGACCTGAAACGGGCGGCAAGCATGGGCTTACCCGAGGTAGCCATTCATGGGATGCGCGCCCTGCTGGACGGCAAAGCCGCACTGAGCCGGGCGGCAGGCCGGGCCACCTTCCCGGAAGACGCCGTGCTGCGGTTTCATGCACGCTTACGGCAGCCGACGCTATGCCGCACCCCGTATGAATTGCCGATCGCCGCATCGCCGGAGGCAAAAAAGTGGCAGGCGAAATGTGTGGCGCGGCACACTGGTGACGTCACCTATTCCGCCGCGCTGCATGAAACGTCAGCCCTCACCTTTGCAGAAGCCTATACCCCGTATGAACTCTGCTACGGCCCGATGTTTGCCCTGTTGGATAAGATCTCTGCTGTGACCGGCGCATACCCCTGGATAGCCCTGGATGCCATGCTGTTCAGCCGGATCGTGCATGCGCCTGAAACCCTGATAACCGTGCATGACGTGTTGCCTGGGTTGCACGCCACCAACCTGGTTGATGTTTTTACGCAGGTGCCGCTGGTGCAAACCCACCATGAAACCCGGTTTTCGGCGTCGCTGCTCTATACCGGCCGGGTGCAACAGCCTGCTTCGTTGCACTATTGCATTACGCCGACACTGGTTCTGGGCGACAGCGCCGGCGGCGTTGTGCTCAGGATGGGGATCCAGTGTTTCCAGCAGCATGAGCCGCTGATGGACGTCGCCGTGACGTTAAAAACCTGGCCGGTATCAGCCCCAGTAAAAGGCTGAAGCCAGGCAGGCGGCAATAAAAAAGCCTGAACCTCTGGAAAGCAGGTTCAGGCTTTTCAGCCGTATCGGGCCTGGCTTATCACGCCGCCGGCCCTGAACAACGGTCTGTGTCAGCTACGGACTTTACGGTAGATAAACAGCACCACCAGCGCACCGATAACCGCGACAACAAAGCTGCCGAAGTTGAAGCCATCCACCCGGCCAAAGCCGAAGAACGTACTGATCCAGCCACCGACCACGGCACCGATGATCCCCAGGATGATGGTAATGAAGAAGCCACCGCCATCTTTGCCCGGCATGATCCACTTAGCCAGGATACCTGCGATCAGACCAAAAATAATCCAAGATAAAATTCCCATAGACTCCTCCAACAGTGTCTTTAGCCGGGCTGTTACGCCATGCGGGCGTCGCCACAGCGACATGTTTACGTTCCTGTGCCGCACCGGCATCTCCCGCCGCGGTGTAAACAAAAGTAAGTCTAGCAGGGGTTAAGAAAACTGCACAAAATCAGCATGTAGGCGCTTATTTCTTCATCTTCGGCGTTTTTTTGTACCGCTTACGGGCCTTTTTCCAGCGCTGACATAAAGCATGTCAATCAAGGTTTGTTCAGGGTAAGGTTGCGTAAAATATACACCAGTTTTTTTGAATGAGTTCCTCAAAACATCCCGTTTTTCTTTTGAACCTCTGCCGCCTATGATTATCTCATCGAAAGGAAACGCCCTTTCAAACCGGATAAATTCAACTCTTACTGACAGGAAATGCATCATGAAAAACATCAAATATTTTGCAGTAGCTGCTACCCTCTCCCTGGCTGCCTTCGCCGGTACTGCTGCGGCAGCAACCCTGACCCAACAAGACGCCGGTGAGAAATTGGGCGTGGTCACTGCCAGCGGTGCAACCGACCTCTCCACCGTAGAAGCGCAACTGGCAGAGAAAGCCCAGCAGGCGGGTGCCTCTTCCTACCGCATCATTTCCGTGACCGGCAACAACAAGCTGCACGGTACAGCTGAACTCTATAAATAAGCCCGGCGTATTCCAGGTGATGCCGGCAGGCGCAACGCGATGCCGGTTCACTGGATGCCTAATGTCACCCCCTTCCCTTAATTACAGCGTGTTTTTCGGCACATCTTCCATAATGACAACCTTTCACTAACAAGCAGTTGCCTGCCTGTTGAGCGGCTTATATGCTGGCCTCTTTCTTTAGCCGGAGCCGCCATGACCCTCACTGAATCCCTGATTTCCTTCTCCTTTGCTGCCGGGGTACTGACCCTGACGCCGGGGCTGGACACCGCCTTAATCCTGCGCACTGCCGCCACAGAAAACAGCCGTAAAGCCTTACAGGCCGCGATGGGCATTAACGCCGGGTGCCTGGTGTGGGGCGCACTGGTGGCGCTTGGGCTGGGGGCGCTGCTGGCCGCCTCCGAGCTGGCGTTTACCACCCTGAAATGGATCGGCGCGGGCTACCTCTGCTGGCTTGGCCTGAACATGATCCTGCGGCCGCGCACCGCTATGGCACCGGAAACGGCAACCGCGGCGTCCCCCGGCAGTAACTGGTTCGTCAAAGGGCTGTTCGGCAATCTCCTCAACCCTAAAATGGGCGTGTTTTATGTCTCCTTCCTGCCGCAGTTTGTGCCGTCCGGTTACCCGATGGCTGCCTCGGTATTTGGCCTGGCGGTGATCCATGTGCTGATCGGCACGCTGTGGTCCTGCACGCTGATTGCCGCTACCCGCCCGCTGGCACGCTGGCTGCGCCGCCCGGCAGTGGTCAAAACGCTGGATCGGCTGACCGGCTGCGTTTTCCTGGCGTTTGCTGCCCGCCTGGCAACCACACGCCGCTAAGCATTTTAGAACGCCGCCCCGGCCGGCCGTGGTAAACCCAGCCATTGCCGGCCGGAAAGCGAGACGCTATTACACCAATTTTGCTCAATTTGTGGACGGCCGTCACATGCCCACTATCCTTTAAGGGTTAACTCCCGCTTTTCCGGCCAGCCCGGACAAAGACAATGCAGACCTTAAGGAGGCAGGAAGTGGAACCCACAGGCAAAAAAGGTATTTCGCGGCGACAGGTGGTCGGCGGCATGTTAGGCGGCGTGGCGGCAGGCATGGCGCTGCCGGGCGTGGCACAAGCCGCCACCGGGGACACCAGCACCGCCGGGCAGGCCGTGCCGCTGGCGGTTAAACAGAACCCGATTGATCAGTATCCGAAACCGCCTTTCGCCCGCCAGCCGCAAGACCCGCCGGGGCTGGCAGGCAAAATGCAGCCGCGCCCCGATCATGGGGAAAACAGCTACCGGGGTGCCGGCAAACTGGTTGGCCGCAAGGCGCTGATCACCGGCGGTGATTCGGGCATCGGCCGTGCCGCGGCCATTGCTTACGCCCGTGAAGGGGCCGATGTCGCCATCAACTACCTGCCAGTAGAAGAACCGGATGCGCGCGAAGTGATCGACCTGATCCGCGCCGAAGGGCGCAATGCCGTGGCGATCCCCGGCGATCTGCGTGACGAGGCATTCTGCAAAAAACTGGTGAGTGAAGCCGTGGAGAAGCTCGGCGGGCTGGACATTGTGGTGAATAACGCCGGTCACCAGCAATCCGTGGATTCGATTCTGGATCTCACCAGCGAACAATTTGATACCACCTTCAAAACCAACGTCTATGCGATGTTCTGGCTGACCAAAGCCGCCATCCCGCATCTGCAACCGGGCGCAGCGATTATTAATACTGCCTCGGTGCAGGCATTCAAACCGGGTGAAGCCCTGCTGGATTACGCGTCAACCAAGGCCGCGATTGTGGCGTTTACCAAAGCGCTGGCCAAGCAGATCGCACAGAAAGGCATCCGGGTTAACGCCGTGGCGCCCGGCCCTTACTGGACACCTTTGCAGTCCAGCGGCGGTCAGCCACAGGAAAAAGTGATGCAATTCGGCAGCGATGCGCCGTTTGGCCGCCCCGGCCAGCCGGTCGAAATCGCCCCGCTGTATGTGCTGCTGGCCTCCCAGGAAGCCAGTTTCACCTCCGGGCAGGTCTGGGGATCGGACGGCGGCACCGGCACGGCCTGATCCTGCGACGGTCTGGGTCTGTTTCAGAGGGCGCGGCATCTGCTGCGCCTTTCTTGTTGATGTTACTGCTTTTGCTGCGACAACATCAGCCAGCGCTGCACGGACGGGCGCTGCCACTGCGCGTGTGCATACGCGGCCAGCCGGGCCGGTACGGCATCCCCGTTCATGATCAGCCGGTTGAGCATCAGCGCCAGCTCGGTATCCGCGATGCTCCACGTCTCAAACAGCGTGTGCTGCCCCTCCGGCAACAGTTTCCCGGCGGCGGCGATCAGTTTCTCTGCGCTCTGCTGCCCGGCAGGGGTCAATGGTGCCATTCGCAACCCGCCGAAAACCACGTCTGTTGGCCGCTCAGTACGGATTGCGCCCAAATCACTGCGCAACCATGCCTGCACTTCCCGCGCTTTTGCCCGCAGCCGGCGCGACGCCGGGTAAAGGGCCACATAATCGGGGGCCGGAAAACACTCTTCCAGATACTCATCAATCGCGGAGGACTCTGATAACCGGAAATCGCCCTCCACCAGCGTCGGCACCCGCTGCGTCAGTGAAAGGGCACTGTATGCCGGTTGCTGCTGTTCACCCGCCCCCAACGCCACGGTCTCCAGCGTGAACGCAACGCCTTTTTCTGTCAGCGCCACAAATGCAGACAGGGCATAAGGGCTGAAATAGTGATCATCCACATACAGGGTAAACATGGTGTGCTCCTTGGCAGCTGAAAAAGACGGCACGGCGAGCGTAGGTTCCCGGCCATTTATTGACTAAGCTATTGTTATCTCTGTTTTGTATTACCTGAGTCAATGTGTTTATTTTTTATTCGCATCAGGCTCAGTCTGTAAGGATCCTTATGCCGGATATTGCACAGCTTATTACTGACTATGGTTATTGGGCGCTGTTGGCCGGCTGCCTGCTGGAGGGGGAAACCATTACCCTGCTCGGCGGTATTGCCGCACATCATGGCTTGCTGAAATTACCCTGGGTGCTGGCAGTCGTGGCCTTTGGCGGCTGCCTGGGCGATCAGATCCTCTACTTTGCCGGACGCCGGTTTGGCCCCATGTTGCTGGGCAAACTGACACGCCGGAAACCGCAGATTGACCGCGCCAACCAGCTCATTAACCACCATCCGGCGTTGTTTGTCCTGGGTGTCCGGTTTATGTATGGCTTCCGCATTATTGGCCCGCTGATTATTGGTGCCAGTAAAATGCCGGTGGCTCGTTTTGTCAGCCTGAACATTCTGGGTGCCTGCATCTGGGCGCTGGTCTGGGTGCTGCTGGGCTATTTCTGCGGCCATTTCATTGAAACCCTGCTGGGGTCACTGGACAAAAAGACGTCCGGCGCGTTGCTGATTATCGGGGCAGTGGCACTGGTACTGCTGCTGAAATTTCTGCTCAGCCGCATGGATAAGCAGAAAAAAAGCAAATAACACGAGCGCTCTGACGCAATTCAGGTTTGCGTCAGGGAGAACACAAATGCGGAAATAGTTTTGGGTTAAAACTACTACCCTCATTATATATTGGACTCAATGCATTATTTCTTAGGATATGCTTACCTGTTATTAACTATGCGACCAAAATCACAGAACTCAGCCCTTTAATTACATAATTTGTCATTACGGCCCTCATTTATTTATATTCACCAAAAAGTTAAATAGCCTGCATAGACTGCGGAAACAGGCTTAACGCCTCTTACCCGCTACGTTTTCATTCTGTTAACCACAAAGGAAATATAATGACTGCACACTGGATTATTAATGAATATCTTGAGGCGTGCTCTTTACCCCAGAATCTGGCCGGTGCCTTTCCCGCACTGGTGGAGCCGCTGGTCGGTATAGGCTATATGCCGGTGCTGTATTGTGGGCACCAGCGTGTTCATGGCACTAATTATATGCTGATTTGTAAGAGAACGCCTTTTGTGCCGGGTTTCCCGTCTACACTGGTGAAATGTGTTATCCATGAAACACTCCCTGTTGCAGGCCAGAGAAATTACCATATTGTTGCTATCGAAGACTTTATGGTTATCCATTAATCACATTTCCCCGTTACATTAAAGAGCATAAAAGGCAGGTGAAATTTACCGCGCTACCCGATGCTCAACACCCTGACCAAAAAAAATCCATCTACCCCACACTTTATTATTTAATGAGGCACACGGCGAGCACGTGCATAATAAAGATACCACGGTATCTTTTATTAACAGGAGAAATAAAAATAAATGGGCGGGCGATTTTGTCCCTCAGCGATTAACCGCCCGTTCAGGGGCCGCTGCCGGCCCCTTCCTGTCACGCTTACCTTTTCTGCGATCCGCCTCGTAAATTTTTAAAACAGCGTTCCAATTATAAAAATCCCTTTGTTATGCTGCCCCCTGGTCGCCCATTCATTAACGAGCAGGAGTCAGGATGAGCAAGCGTGTCGCCATACTGTTGGCAGAAGGATTTGAAGAAGCGGAAGCAGTTATCGTACTCGACGTGTTGCAGCGGCTGGGGGTGGACGTCGTCACCGTGGCCTGCCAGGCCACGCGCCAGGTGGTGAGTTATCACGGGCTGAATGTCACGGCCGACTGCCTGTTATCAGACGTGCGCACCACGCTGTTTGATGCGGTCGTGCTGCCCGGTGGCCCGCAAGGCACGGTAAACCTGGCGGCCAGCCCGCAGGTGACGGAGTTTATCCGTGAACACGATCAGGCAGAAAAATGGATCTGCCCGCTCTGCTCGGCCGCAGCACGGGTACTCGGCGGCAACCGGCTGTTACGGGGGCGGCGCTACGTCTGCTCAGGCGATCTCCACCACACCGTGGATGATGGCGTCTACGTGGATGCGCATGTCGTGGAGGATGGCAACCTGATCAGCGGCCGGGGCCTGGGCGTGGCGTTCGACTTCGCTTTTTATCTGGCCTGGCGGCTGACCGGCGAAAAAGAAGCAATCAATTTTCAGGCGGAACATATTTATTACGACAGCTGGCGCGTCCCGCAGTAATACGCCAATCCATTCCTGTTATTGATAAAACGTGATGCTTCCATCATCACGTTTTATTTTCATCTCCACAGATCCTCTTTTACCGGCCTGTGCTGCCGTAAAGGAAAAAATCCTTTCACAAAAACCGGTTACCGCGATCACATAAATAAAGAAACGTAATTTCATAAACAAATATCAGAATGGCCGCCCTCATCCGGCTGGTTTAAAAACGTGGCTACCTTTACGCGCAGCACGCCTGATTAGGGATGGTTGAAATGAGTGAAGTTCTCTCGGTTAAAGAAAAAATCGGTTACGGTCTCGGGGATGCAGCCAGCCACATCGTGTTTGATAACGTCATGCTGTATATGATGTTTTTCTATACGGATATTTTCGGCATCCCGGCCGGGTATGTCGGCACCCTATTTTTACTGGCCCGCGCGCTGGATGCCATTTCCGACCCCTGCATGGGGCTCCTCGCTGACCGCACGCGCACCCGCTTCGGCAAATTCCGTCCTTATATCCTGTTCGGTGCCATTCCTTTCGGCATTGTCTGCGTCTTTACCTACAGCACCCCGGATCTCAGCATGAGCGGCAAAATGATCTATGCCGCCGTGACCTATACCCTGCTGACGCTGATGTATACGGTGGTCAATATCCCTTATTGCGCCCTGGGCGGCGTGGTCACTGCCGATCCGGCCCAGCGTATCTCTCTGCAATCCTACCGGTTTGTGCTGGCCACCGCAGGCGGCATGCTGAGCACCGTGCTGATGATGCCGCTGGTGTCACTGATTGGCGGGGAGAATAAAGCGCTCGGTTACCAGGGCGGGATTGCCGTGCTGGCGCTGGTCGCGGTGGTGATGCTGGCTATCTGTTTCGCCACCACCAAAGAGCGTGTCAGTGACGAAGGCACACTCAAAGGCACCATGCGTGAGGACTTGCGCGACATCTGGCAAAACGACCAGTGGCGCGTGGTGGGCTGGCTGACGTTGCTGAATATCCTGGCGGTGTCGGTGCGTGGCGGGGCAATGATGTATTACGTCACCTATATTCTCGGCAACCCGGCCGTGTTCGCGATGTTCCTCGCCACCTACTCAGTAGGGAATCTGTTCGGCAGTGCCCTGGCAAAACCGCTCACAGACTGGAAATGCAAAGTCAGCGTCTTCTGGTGGACTAACGCAGCGCTGGCCGTGCTCAGCCTTGCCATGTTCTGGGTACCGGTCAGTGCCAATATCACCATGTTTATCTTCATCTTTATTATCGGTGTGCTGCACCAGCTGGTGACGCCGATCCAGTGGGTGATGATGTCCGATACCGTGGATTACGGCGAATGGAAAAACGGCAAGCGCCTGACCGGCATCAGCTTTGCCGGCACCCTGTTTGTGCTGAAGCTCGGGCTGGCCCTCGGCGGCGCACTGATTGGCTGGTTACTGGCCGGGGCGGGCTACCAGTCCGGCGCGGCAACGCAAAATGCAGCCACCCTCACCAGCATTATCGCCCTGTTCACCCTGGTACCGGGGATCTGCTACCTGCTGAGCGCGTTAATTTGCAAGCGCTTCTATACCCTGCGCACCCCGATGCTGCGAACCATTCTTGATGAGCTGGCCGCAGGCGTTCGCCGTAACCAGCAACAATTTTTGAAGTAACAGGAGAAGTGAGATGAAAATCAGTGACGGCAACTGGTTAATCCAGCCGGGCCTTACGCTTATCCACCCTTTACAGGTATTCGAGGTGCAGCATCTTGCACAGGAAATGGTGGTCTATGCCGCGCCACGGGATGCACGCGAACGGGCCGGGCAGGTTGACTCACCGCTCTTTACCCTGCGCTTCACCGCACCGCAACCCGGCATCATCGGCGTCCGTATTGCTCACTTTGAGGGGGTATTACCGCGCGGCCCACACTACCCGTTGAACTGCCTGGCGGATACCCCAATCCACAGTGAAGAGAACAGCGAATTCGCCGCCCTGCACAGCGGCGACCTGACCGTACGCATTACCAAAGGGGAGAACTGGGCGCTCGACTTCTTGCGGCAGGGTGAACGCATTACCGGCAGCGGCGCAAAATCAGCCGGTTATGTGCAGGATGGCCAGACCGGGAAAAACTACCTCTATGAGCGGCTCGACCTGGCAGTGGGGGAAACAGTGTATGGCCTGGGTGAACGCTTTACCGCTTTTGTGAAAAACGGCCAGACAGTCGAGACCTGGAACCGTGATGGCGGCACCAGCACTGAACAAGCCTACAAAAATATTCCGTTTTACCTGACCAACAAAGGCTACGGCGTGCTGGTAAACCACCCGGAATGTGTCTCCTTTGAAGTGGGCTCGGAAAAAGTCTCTAAAGTGCAGTTCAGCGTGGAAAGCGAGCATCTGGACTATTTTGTGATTGACGGCCCGACGCCTAAGCAGGTACTCGATCGCTACACCCGCTTCACCGGTCGCCCGGCACTGCCGCCCGCCTGGTCTTTCGGTTTGTGGCTGACCACGTCGTTCACCACTAACTATGATGAAGAAACCGTTAACCGCTTTATTGACGGCATGGCAGAGCGCCGGTTGCCGCTGCATGTGTTCCATTTCGATTGCTTCTGGATGAAAGCATTCCAGTGGTGCGATTTTGAATGGGACCCGGCCACCTTCCCTGATCCACAAGGTATGCTGGCACGGCTGAAAGCGCGCGGTTTAAAAATTTGCCTGTGGATTAACCCCTACATCGGCCAGAAATCCCCGCTGTTTAAGGAAGGGATGGAAAAAGGCTTCCTGCTGAAGCGCCCTGGCGGCGATGTCTGGCAATGGGATAAGTGGCAGCCCGGACAGGCCATTGTGGATTTCACCCATCCCGGCGCCTGTGAATGGTATGCGGGGCATCTTAAGCGCCTGATTGACATGGGTGTTGATTGCTTTAAAACCGATTTTGGCGAGCGGATCCCAACGGATGTGGTGTGGGCAAACGGTGCCTGTCCGCAAAAAATGCATAACCATTATGCTTTTATCTACAACGAACTGGTGTATCGCACGCTTCAGGAGAAACTGGGGCGTGATCAGGCGGTGCTGTTTGCCCGTTCAGCCTCAGTAGGCGCGCAGCAATTCCCGGTGCACTGGGGCGGTGACTGCTATGCGACTTATGAATCTATGGCAGAGAGCCTGCGTGGCGGACTCTCACTGGGCCTTTCCGGCTTTGGCTTCTGGAGCCATGACATCGGCGGGTTTGAAAATACCGCTCCGGCGCATATCTACAAACGCTGGTGCGCTTTTGGCCTGCTGTCGAGCCACAGCCGCCTGCACGGCAGCAAATCCTATCGGGTGCCCTGGGCCTATGATGATGAGGCCTGTGATGTGGTTCGCCACTTTACTGAATGGAAATGCCGGATGATGCCTTACCTCTATACACAGGCCGCCGATGCCGCCGAACACGGCACCCCCATGATGCGCGCCATGATGCTGGAATTCCCGGACGATCCCGCCTGCGATTATCTTGACCGGCAATATATGCTGGGTGACAGCCTGCTGGTGGCTCCGGTGTTCAGTGAACGGGGCGATGTCAGTTTCTATCTGCCGGAAGGACGCTGGACGCACCTGTTCAGCAATACCCGTCTTGACGGCGGGCGCTGGCATAAAGAGCAGCATGATTTTACCAGCCTGCCGCTCTATGTCCGCCCGAATACCCTGCTGGCGTTGGGCAGCCAGGATCAACGCCCTGATTATGATTATTGCGAACGCCCGCTCTTCCAGCTGTTTGAGCTGGAAGATGGACACCATGCCGAAAGCCGGTTGGTGGATCAGGCAGGGATGACGCAATTTACCCTGCGGGCTGAACGACACGGCCAACAGATTACATTGCAGACAACAGGCAATGCCCCAGGCTGGCGGCTCTGCCTGCGTAATGTGATGACACTGACTGACGTCCGCCACGCGGGTTATCAGCAGGATGAAAGAGGTACAATGATTACGCCGGAAACAGCCGCCGAAAGCATCACTATTACCCTGCCCTGACCCCCTGCAATCCTGAATAAAAAAGCCCGCCGAAGCGGGCTTGTTAAAAGGGTGCAGGGCAGCGATGCATCGCAACGAAGGGGCGGGCAAGCGCCCGCCCCGGTTGCCTTACCCTCAGGATTCGTAGTCCAGGATGACTGCAACGTCGATATTGTTATTCCTGATCCGCACTTCACAGAGCGAACTGCGCGTTATCCACATAAAAATCAACAACGTGATGCAAATAACGATCACACAAATAACCCCACTTTTTTGCAGCATACTGGCCTCCAATTCCTTGCCTTGCGGCGGGTAAGAGGCTAACCTGATGTTGTTGATGCATCGAGATTGGCCTCACTTGATTTACATTGAGTGGGGCCTTTTCTTTGTCTGTGCCGGACTGCCCGGAACAGACATGTCCAGGCACCCGCCGCTATCATACGCCTTTCGTATTTTTATGTAATCCTTTGATTATATAGAATTTATATCACCTATTTACTGCAAGTATTCATAAGCCTGATGTGTGCGATCTTTTCCGGTATACATAAAAAAGCCCGCCGAAGCGGGCTTGTTGAAAGGGTGCAGGGCAGCGATGCATCGCAACGAAGGGGCGGGCAAGCGCCCGCCCCGGTTGCCTTACCCTCAGGATTCGTAGTCCAGGATGACTGCAACGTCGATATTGTTATTCCTGATCCGCACTTCACAGAGCGAACTGCGCGTTATCCACATAAAAATCAACAAAGTGATGCAAATAACGATCACACAAATAACCCCACTTTTTTGCAGCATACTGGCCTCCAATTCCTTGCCTTGCGGCGGGTAAGAGGCTAACCTGATGTTGTTGATGCATTGAGATTGGCCTCACTTGATTTACATTGAGTGGGGCCTTTTCTTTGTCTGTGCCGGACTGCCCGGAACAGACATGTCCAGGCACCCGCCGTTATCATACGCCTTTCGTATTTTTATGTAATCCTTTGATTATATAGAATTTATATCGTCTATTTGCTGCAAGTATTCATAAGCCTGATGTGTGCGATCTTTTCCGGCATACATAAAAAAGCCCGCCGAAGCGGGCTTGTTGAAAGGGTGCAGGGCAGCAATGCGTCGCAACGAAGGGGCGGACACACGCCCGCCCCGGTTGCCCTACCCTCAGGATTCGTAGTCCAGGATGACTGCAACGTCGATATTGTTATTCCTGATCCGCACTTCGCAGAGCGAACTGCGCGTTATCCACATAAAAATCAACAACGTGATGCAAATAACGATCACACAAATAACCCCACTTTTTTGCAGCATACTGGCCTCCAATTCCTTGCCTTGCGGCGGGTAAGAGGCTAACCTGATGTTGCGAGTCATACAGATCGGCCTCACTTGATTAACGTTAAGTGGGGCCTTTTCTTTGTCTGTGCCGGACTGCCCGGAACAGACATGTCCAGGCACCCGCCGTTATCATACGCCTTTCATTTCATTACTCAACGCTTTGATTTTTTAGGAATTTATTTATATTCACAAAGAAAATGAAAGAGAGAAAGAAAGCCGATGACGCTTTTTCAATACCATTTTTTCCGATCTGACCGCGATCTAATACACACTCTCGCCGTAGCGCTCACGATACTCTTTTGGGGTCATATCATCGTCTTTTTTAAACACGGAATAGAAATACTGTAACGAGGGGTAGCCGCACATCTGCGAAATTTCGTTGATGGAAAGCGATGTTGCTTTTAACAGGTTACGCGCCCGCTCCAGCTTTTCTTCGTGGATGACGCCGTGAATGGTTTGCCCAATTTCATCTTTGAAGCGTTTCTCCAGATTAGAACGGGAAATTCCCACCGCATCCAGCACCTGTTCGACTTTGATGCCCTTACAGGCGTGATAGCGGATGAAGTGCATCGCCTGAATGACGGCCGGATCGCGCAATGAACGGAAATCCGTTGAACGGCGGGCAACCACTTTTACCGGCGGCACTAAAATACGTTGCAGTGGCAGGGAGTTATCACTCAGTAACTGATGCAATAATTTGGCGGCCCGGTAGCCCATCTGGCGCGTGCCCTGCACCACGGAAGAAAGCGCCACGCGCGAGAGGTATCGGGTCAGCTCCTCATTATCAATGCCGATAACACTCAATTTTTCCGGTACCGGAATATCCAGATGCTCGCAAACCTGTAACAGGTGGCGGGCGCGCGCATCAGTAACGGCAATAATGCCGGTCTGCTGCGGCAGGGTTTGCACCCAGTCGGCCAGCCGGTTTTGCGCGTGTTGCCAGTTCTCAGGCGCGGTCTCCATACCCTGATAAACCACACCCTGATATTGTTCAGCCGCAACCTGCGTCCGGAAGGCATGTTCCCGCTCCTGCGCCCAACGTTTGCCGCTGGCACGGGGCAACCCATAGAACGCAAACCGGTTGATGCCCTTCTCTTTCAGGTGCAGAAACGCCGCTTCCACCAGCGCCTGGTTATCCGTGGCGATATAGTGCACGGCCGGGTAATCCTCCGGCCGGTGATACGAACCACCGACCCCGACAATCGGCACATTCACCCCCTGTAACAGGGACTGAATATTCCGGTCGTCAAAGTCAGCGATCACGCCGTCGCCCAGCCAGTCTTTGATGTTGTCAATCCGGCAACGGAAATCCTCTTCGATGAAAATATCCCAGTCGCACTGTGACGCCTGTAAGTACTCGCCTACTCCCTCAACTACCTGCCGGTCATAAACCTTATTGGCATTAAACAACAGCGTAATGCGGTAGCGCTTTTCGAACATGGTGAGTTATCCCGTTGATTCACTGCCTTCTGGATAGCACAGCCACCTGCCTTCATGGCATAAAAGATGAACCAAGTGTGATCCTTCTCGAGCTATTTGTCTGGTGAAGCATTTAATCCGCTTCACACGCCGCCGGTTATCAATGAAGAGGCTCAGGCACGGCGCTTGGTGGCAGAATCCATCCATACCGCCAGCAGCAAAATGGCCCCTTTGACGATGTATTGCCAGAACGTGGGGACGTCCAGCATGCTCATGCCGTTGTCCAGCGACGCCATAATAAACGCGCCCATCACCGCGCCGACGACACTGCCAACCCCGCCCGCCAGGCTGGTGCCGCCGATCACACAGGCGGCAATGGCATCCAACTCGGCAATATTCCCGGCAGAAGGTGAGCCCGCACCCAGCCGGGAGCTGAGGATCAACCCAGCAATCGCGACCATCAGCCCGTTAATGGCAAATACCGCCAGTTTGGTACGCTCAACGTTCACGCCGGAGAGACGTGCCGCATCAATATTGCCGCCAATCGCATAAATACGGCGGCCGAAGGCGGTACGGGTGGCCATAAAAAGACCACCCAGCATCAGGGCAGCCAGCACCAGCACCGGTGTCGGTACGCCGCGGTAATCGTTCAGCAAATAGATGGCACCCAGCACAATAATGGCGGTCAGTGCATGGCCGGACGCCGCTTTCCCGGCCGCAGGCAGCGGCAGGTTCAGCGCCTGCCGTTGTTGACGCCGCCGCCACTGCCAGCCGATAAACAGCAGCAGCGTGACGGCACCAATGCCGAAGCCTACACCGCCCGGCAGGTAGCTTTGCCCAATCAGGGACATGCCTTCACTGGTGGGGGCAACGGTTGTGCCGTGAGTAATCCCGATCAATACCCCACGGAATGCCAGCATCCCCGCCAGGGTCACGATAAATGAGGGCACCTTTCGGTACGCGACCCACCAGCCGTTCCAGGCACCCAACAGCAACCCAAGCGCCAGTGTAACGATCACGGTCAGCGGTAATGGCCAGCCCAGCCAGACATCAAAAATCGCGGCGGCACCGCCAAGCAGGCCCATCATCGACCCCACCGAAAGATCGATTTCAGCGGAAATAATCACGAAGACCATGCCGACCGCCAGAATGCCGGTGATGGCTGTCTGGCGCAGCAGGTTAGAGATATTGCGCGGGCTGATATAGGCCCCGTCCGTGGTAAAGGTGAAAAACAGCATGATGATGACGATCGCGGCCAGCATCACATACACCTGAAGGTTAATGTGCTTCAGGCGCTGCAAAACGCCGCGTGGTTCGGCCACCGGCGCAGCGTCAGACTGTGTAATTTTCGACATAGGGTTCACTCCTGAGAGCCGCTTCCATCACCTGCTCTTGCGTCAGGTTGCGGTTAATAAGGGAGGCTTTGCATTTACCCAGATGCATGACCAGCACCCGGTCGCTCAGGCCCAGAACTTCCGGCAATTCCGATGAGATAACTATCACCGCGATCCCTTGCTGGGCCAGTTGGTTAATCAGTTTGTAGATCTCAGATTTCGCCCCGATATCAATTCCACGCGTTGGCTCATCCAGGATCAGGATGCGCGGGTTGAGCAACAAGCACTTGGCCAGAATCGCTTTCTGCTGGTTACCGCCGCTCAGGCGGCCGATCGCCAGCTCCGGGGAGGACGTCTTGACCCGCAAGGCGCTGATGGAGCGCTGAATAACTGACTGCTCCTGAGCGTCATCCAGCACACTGAGCCGTCCGGTAAAATCAGCCAGCGCGGCCAGGGTGATATTGGCCCCGACCCCCATCACCGGCACGATGCCGTCCCGCTTCCGGTCTTCCGGCACCATGGCAATGCCGCTGCGCATGGCGTCCTGGCAGGTACGAAGGGTGACCGGCTGCCCGTCGATGAAAATGCTGCCCTGCCAGCGTCCCGGATAGGCCCCGAACAGGCACTGCACGGTCTCCGTCCGGCCGGAACCGACCAGCCCGGCGACACCCAGTATTTCACCGCGCCGCAGGCTGAAGCTGACATCATCCACCCGTTTGATATGGCGGTTAACCGGATGCCACGCCGTCAGGTGCTCCACCCGCAGGATCTCCTCCCCCGGCTGATGCTGGTGTGGCGGGTAAAGTTCGGTCAGTTCGCGCCCCACCATCATGGCGATAATGCTCTCCTCGCTCATGGTAGCCGCCTCACGGGTGGCAATGTGCTTCCCATCGCGGATCACGCAGATAAGGTCAGAGATGGCGCTGACCTCATTCAGCTTGTGGGAAATATAGATGCAGGCGATGCCGTGATTGCGCAGGTCGCGGATAATGTCCAGCAGGATGTCCGTTTCCCGCTCGGTCAGGGACGCCGTCGGCTCATCCAGGACCAGCAGCCGCACCTGCTTATTCAGCGCCTTGGCAATCTCCACCAGTTGCTGTTGCCCCAGCCCCAGCTCGCCCACCGGCGTATCGGGGTCTATCTCCAGCCGCACTTGCGCCAGCATCCGCTGACAGCGCAAATACATGCCGTCATAATCCAGCACGCCATAACGGCCCCACTCGCTGCCGAGGAACATGTTTTCCAGCACTGACATCTGCTTTACCAGCGCCAGCTCCTGATGAATAATCGCGATGCCGCGCTGCTCTGTCTCACGGATATTTTTTGCGGCCAGCAGCTCACCGGCGAAATAGATTTCCCCCTGGTAACTGCCGTGTGGGTAAATACCACATAACACTTTCATTAATGTAGATTTACCCGATCCATTTTCACCGCACAGAGAGAGTACCTGTCCGGCGTCCAGTTGCAGGCTGACATTATCGACGGCTTTAACCACGCCAAATTGTTTAGTGATATTATGCATTTCCAGCAGGCAGGGCATAATTCCCTCCAGATGCCGCGTGATTCAGCGATAATCCCGGCCGGTGCCGTAAGGTGAACAGGCCGGCACCGGCGGTAAATGCCGGCAGGCCGGCATTAATAGATATCTGATTTCTTATGGAAACCATCCGCGACAATGGTGCTGTCAATGTTGTTCTTATCAACCTGAATCGGCGTCAGTAAATAAGAGGGCACCTCTTTTTTGCCGTTATTTAATGTGGCATTCGATTTCGGCATGTTTCCGTTACCCAGTTCAACGGCGATTTTTGCCGCCTCTGTGGCTAATTGGGTAATCGGTTTATACACCGTCATGGTCTGGCTGCCCGCCACAATACGTTTTACTGCCGCCAGATCCGCGTCCTGGCCGGAAATAGCCACCTTACCCGCCAGCCCCTGTGCGGACAGCGCCTGAATCGCACCGCCTGCGGTGGCATCATTGGAGGCGACGACGGCATCAATTTTGTTGTTGTTGGCCGTCAGCGCATTTTCCATAATTTTCAGCGCATTTTCCGGCAACCAGGCATCCGCCCACTGATCACCCACCACTTTTATTTTTCCGCTGTCTATCAGTGGCTTAAGTACGTTCATCTGCCCTTTTCGGAACAGTTTGGCGTTGTTATCCACCGGCGAGCCACCCATCAGGAAATAATTCCCCTGCGGCACTTTTTCGATAAGGCTTTTGGCCTGCAATTCCCCGACTTTTTCATTATCAAAAGAGATATAAAAATCGATATCGGCATTATTAATCATCCGGTCATAAGCCAGCACTTTAATGCCTTCCCGCTTGGCTTCGGCAATCACATTACTTAATACTTCGCCGTTATAGGGAATAATCACCAGCACATCCACGCCGCGGTTAATCATATTCTCAATCTGCGACATCTGAGTTTCTTCATTACCATTAGCGGATTGCACAAATACATCCGCCCCCAGGGTTTTAGCCTGGTTGACAAAAATATCCCGGTCTTTTTGCCAGCGCTCCAGCCGCAAGTCATCAATCGCCATGCCGATTTTAATCTCTTTTGCCATCCCCGGCTGGCTGATCAGCGCCAACGCCGCACATACACCGAGCAATACTTTTTTCATTTTCATTGTGTAAACCTTTTTTAATGAACCGTACAGGGTAAGAGAAATGGCCCACTTTTAATGGCTGGTGAATTGTTAACGCTGCATAAATTATCAGCAATTGCAGATTTTAACTGGCCTATTACGTTTTTTAGTTTATTTTCCGTTTTATGATGGAGATCATAGTTCCCTGCTGAAACTTATTTCCAATCAGCCTCAGGCTGGAAAGCATCACGCAAATACCGGCTTTTTTTCGCCTGACAGGGCTATTTATGAGATCTGCTGCACAATTGTGTATTCTCTGAAGTTGAGTGTGAAATAACGTAATTGTGAGGGCTGCCGAAGGATCCCAAGATAACCGCTCCGCATGCTCAGCCAGTGCTGGGCCAGATCCCGAGGAGCCCATAATGCCATCCTATTTTGATCAGCTTGATAAAGTCCGGTTCGAAGGCACCACCAGTACCAACCCGTTAGCATTCCGCCATTACAACCCGGATGAGCTTATCCTGGGCAAACGCATGGCTGATCATTTGCGCTTTGCCGCCTGCTACTGGCACACCTTCTGCTGGAACGGCGCAGATATGTTCGGCGTCGGTGCGTTTGAGCGCCCGTGGCAGCAGTCCGGTGATGCGCTGGCGCTGGCAAAACGCAAGGCGGATGTCGCATTTGAGTTTTTCCAGAAGCTGAATGTCCCGTTCTACTGCTTCCATGATGTGGACGTCTCGCCCGAGGGCAACTCCCTGAAAGAGTACCTGAGCAACTTTGCCGAGATGACTGACATCCTGGCGCAGAAGCAGCAGGAGAGCGGCGTGAAACTGTTGTGGGGCACCGCCAACTGCTTTACCCATCCGCGTTATGCCGCCGGAGCCGCCACCAACCCGGACCCGGAAGTCTTCAGCTGGGCTGCGACCCAGGTCTTCACCGCCATGAATGCCACCCAAAAGCTGGGCGGTGAGAACTATGTGCTGTGGGGCGGCCGTGAAGGCTATGAAACACTGCTGAATACCGATTTGCGTCAGGAGCGGGAACAGATTGGCCGCTTTATGCAAATGGTGGTGGAGCACAAACATAAGATCGGATTCCAGGGCACCCTGCTGATTGAGCCGAAACCGCAGGAGCCGACCAAACACCAGTATGATTACGATGTCGCCACCGTGTATGGCTTCCTGAAACAGTTCGGCCTGGAGAAAGAGATCAAGGTCAACATTGAGGCTAACCACGCCACCCTGGCCGGGCACTCATTCCATCACGAGATTGCCACGGCCATTGCGCTCGGCATCTTTGGTTCGGTAGATGCCAACCGCGGCGATCCGCAACTGGGCTGGGACACTGACCAGTTCCCGGTCAGCGTGGAAGAGAATGCGCTGGTGATGTATGAGATTTTAAAAGCCGGTGGTTTCACGACCGGCGGCCTGAACTTTGACGCCAAAGTCCGCCGCCAGAGCACGGATAAATATGATCTGTTCTATGGGCATATCGGCGCGATGGATACGATGGCGCTGTCGTTGAAAGTGGCGGCGAAAATGGTCGAAGAGGGCGGGCTGGACACATTGGTCGCCAAACGTTATGCCGGCTGGAGTGAGGAGCTCGGCCAGCAGATCCTGCAAGGGAAGCTGTCGCTGGAAGCATTGGCCGCCTACGCTGAACAACATAACCTGGCCCCGCACCACCAGAGTGGCCGCCAGGAACAGCTGGAGAACCTGGTCAACCGCTATTTGTTTGGCTGACCGGTTATTTTGCTGACATCCGGGCGCAAGCCCGAAAACAGGCCGGCGCAGATGCCGGCCTGTGTTGCTCATGTAATTTGTTTGCCTGTTTCGGGGAGAAATCATGTACATCGGTATTGATCTGGGCACATCGGGCGTCAAAGCGATTCTGATCAACGAGGCGGGAGACGTCGTCGCCCAGCAGAGTGAGGCGCTGGCGGTGTCGCGCCCCCACCCGCTGTGGTCTGAGCAAGACCCGCACGCATGGTGGGAGGCAGTTGACCGCGCAATGCAGGGGCTGGGCGGGCAGCAGGATCTCAGCCGTGTGAAAGCCCTGGGGCTGACCGGGCAGATGCACGGTGCCACGCTGCTGGATGCCGACCAACAGGTGCTGCGCCCGGCCATTTTATGGAATGATGGCCGCAGTTTTGCCCAGTGCCGCGCGCTGGAGCAGGCCGTGCCGGATGCGCGCCGCATCACCGGTAACCTGATGATGCCGGGGTTTACCGCCCCGAAACTGCTCTGGGTAGCCCAACATGAGCCCGAGATTTTCCGCCGTGTTGATAAGGTGCTGTTGCCGAAAGATTACCTGCGCCTGCGCATGACCGGCGACTTCGCGACCGATATGTCGGATGCGGCAGGCACTCTGTGGCTGGATGTCGGCAAACGTGACTGGAGTGACACGCTGCTGGCCGCCTGTGGCCTGACGCGTGCGCAGATGCCAACGCTCTATGAAGGCAGTGACATCACCGGCCGGTTGAAACCGGAGGTCGCGCGCCGCTGGGCGATGCCCGACGTGCCGGTGATTGCCGGGGGCGGCGACAATGCCGCCGGGGCGGTCGGCGTCGGGCTATACCAGGCCGGGCAGGCGATGCTCTCCCTGGGCACCTCCGGCGTCTATTTTGCGGTGAGTGACGGCTTCCTCAGTAACCCGGAACAGGCGGTGCACAGCTTCTGCCACGCATTGCCGCAGACCTGGCACCTGATGTCCGTGATGCTGAGCGCCGCCTCGTGCCTGGACTGGGTCTGCCGCCTGACCGGGTGTGACAGCGTGCCGGCGCTGCTGCAACAGGTTGAACAGGCACCGCCGGCTGCGTCTCCGGTCTGGTTCCTGCCCTATCTCTCCGGCGAACGGACGCCACATAATAACCCAAATGCCACCGGTACCTTTTTTGGGCTGACCCACCAGCATGGCCCGGCCGACCTCGGGCGGGCGGTGCTGGAAGGGGTGAGTTTTGCCCTGGCAGACGGGATGGACGTCTTGCACGCAACCGGCCTGCGGCCACAACGCATCACGCTTATCGGCGGCGGTGCGCGCAGTGCCTATTGGCGGCAGATGCTGGCGGATGTCAGTGGCCAGACGCTGGAGTACCGCACCGGGGGGGATGTCGGCCCGGCACTCGGCGCGGCGCGGCTGGCGCAAATCGCCCTCAGCCCCGGCATCCCTTTGGCCGAACTGTTACCGCCGTTGCCGCTGGAACAAACGCACGAGCCGGATGCAGAAAAACATCAGGTCTATGCGGCGCAGCGGGAGACGTTCCGGCAACTTTACCGGCAGCTTGCGCCGTTGATGCAATAAGTCAGGCGTTTCAACGCAGGGCAAGCCTGCCCTGACAGGTGATACGTCCTGCCCTGGCAGGTGAATGGCTGTTTTTGGCATTCCGCTTCTTTTTTACTTACGCCACTATGGGGTTACTTTACTCAGGCGGAGGCCGGATATGTCACAGAGCGCGCTGTTGGTTATCGATGTTCAACACTCCTTTCTCCATAAGCCATTCTGGCAGGAAGAGGATCTGCCGCTGTTCCGACAGCGTTTGCAGCAACTGGTTGAAGGCTGCCAGGCACGCGGGGTGGCGGTCGTGGATGTGTTCCATGTGTCGCAGGGGCCGTTTGCGCTGGCTTCCGGGCTGGTGACCCGGCTGCCGTTCCTGACACATCAGCCGGATCTGGTGGTGCATAAGCAGGTGCATAACGCCCTTACCGACTCCGGGCTGGACCAATGGTTGCGTGACCGCGGCATTAACCATTTGATTATCAGTGGGATGCGCACTGAACAATGCTGCGAGACCACGGCACGGGTAGCCTCCGATCTCGGTTACCGTGTGACATACGTCACCGAGGCGACGCTGACCTTCCCGATGACCCATGCCAACGGGGAAACCAGCACGTCGGCGGCGATCAAGCACCGGACTGAGCTGGTGCTGGCGGAGCGTTTCGCCCATGTCTGCAATGTGGAGGGTGCCTTACGGGAGTTGGATGAGATGCCGGCAGCCGCGCCCGCGGCGGAGGCCGTCTGGCAGCCCCAGCCTTATCTGCCGCGGCCGGTCACGCCGCTTGGCGTGATGACGTTTGGCAACTGGGCGCTGAAGCGTTACGCCATCCGTTATCCGCTGGCGGCCGGGGAAGCGGATTTTGCGGCGGCGCATCCTTTGGTCACCCAGTGGTTGCCGCCGCAGGCGCAAACGCCCCAGCGGCCCGGCGTCGGTTTTTTGATTGAGCATCAGGGCAAGACCATGAACTATCTGGTGGCCGGCTGGTGGGACAATGAAAACGAACTGCGCATGAGCGTCTGGGTCACTGATAACGGTGTCTGGCGTCGTGCGCGTGAAGAGTCATTCTGCGTCTGGGACATGCAGGTAATGGCGTTTGAGCGTGACGCGTTCGTCAGGATGTTGCTACAGGAGCAGCCGGATCGGGCGGGTTATCTGGCGCAACAATTGGCCATCACACCAGGCTACTGACAGCAGGCGGTATAGAAAAGCGATGACCCTGAATCAGGCTGAACGCACCGTTCAGCACAGCATACCTGCGCAGCGCGACGCGTACTTTATCGTGCTGCCGGGCGTTATGGCGCTGGATGTCACCGGCCCGGCAGAGGCGTTACAGCTTGCCGGGCAGTTCGCCCTGCGCTATATCGGCCCGGCCCCGCAGGTCACCAGTTCTACCGGGCTGGTATTAGGTGGGATTTGCCCGTTGCCGGATGTGCTGCCGCCCGGCGCAATCCTGATCGTACCGGGGGTGAAAGATTCGCGTACCGGGTTTGACACTCCCGAGGCGCAGAGGGTGGAGGCGTGGCTGCGGGCACAGCGCCCGGCGCTGGAACAGGGCGATTTGCTGCTGGTCGGTGTCTGTTCCGGCACCCTGCTGGCGGCCCGTGCAGGGCTGCTGGATGGTTACCAGTGCACCACTCACCATGATGTGATTGCCCGGTTGCGGGCGCAGGCCCCGGCTGCCCAGGTGCGGGAAAACCGCATCTTTATTGAAGACCGGCAGGTGCTGACCAGCGCAGGCATCACGGCGGGCATCGACGTCGCACTGCATCTTATCGCCCGGGTGCAGGGGCCGCAGGCGGCCACGGAAGTCGCGCGCGACATGGTGGTCTATTTCCGCCGCTCCGGTGATGACCCACAGCTTTCGCCCTGGCTGCGTTACCGCAACCATCTGCACCCGGCGCTGCACCGGGCGCAGAATGCGTTGATCGCTGCGCCCGAGGCTCGCTGGCAGGTAGAGGAGGTCGCGGCGCGCGCCCATGTCAGTGAGCGCCACCTGACCCGGCTGTTCCGCGAGCATCTCGGCATCAGCGTGCGGGATTACCACGAGCAGCTGCGGCTGGCGGTGGCGCGCCAGCGTTTGCAGGAGGGGTGCGGCGTTGAGCAGGCCGCCCTGGCCGCCGGGTTTACCTCTGCGCGCCAGTTGCGGCGCGCCCAGGCACGCTGGAGCCTCAGCTGACCAGCCGCCGTGGGTCCAGGCGGCGCACCGCATAGCCCAGCAGCAGGCTGACGCCCAGCGCCACCGCGAACACATACACCATATCCAGCAGCGGCCAGCGGATCACATCCCATTTCTGGCTGCGGATAAGGTTAATGATCAACGCATGGAACCCGTAAATCGCCAGCGAGTGATCGGCAACCCGGCGCATACCCGGCAGCATCGCTGTGGCGAGGCTGTTTTTGCCCCAGACAAACAGCGCAATGGCTGCGATAAACACCAGCGGGCCACAGTAAACGTAATAGGTATCGGCAAACGCGCCGTTGATAAACATCTGTTTTTTGGTGGAGACGGCAATCAGCCCTACGGCAGCGGCAAACAGCAGCCCGGCCAGCATCGTAACGCCACGCCGCTGGGTGTCCATCATGCCGATGGCGCGGCCCAGCAGCGCGTACAGCACGTAATAGAAGGTGTCACCGGCCACAAACAGGTTCACCGGGATAAGGTGAAACTGATGCCACGAAATCTGCGCCATTTGCGGGTTCACCAGAATCCCCAGCACCACACCGATAACCAGCGCCGTGCGTGCCGCCACGGGCTTCACCTGGATCAGCGGGGAGAGCAGGTAAATCACCGCGATCGCGTAGAAAAACCAGAGGTGATAAAACACCGGTTTGAACAGCAGGTTACGCAGCGAAGGCCAGAACCCGATGCGGGTAAACAGGGCGATATAAAGCAGCGATACCGCGCTGTAGAACAGCAAACAGCAGCCGATACGCAGCAGGTGCTTCTTTCCGGCACTCTTTTCCCCGAAAAACAGATAGCCGGAGATCATAAAAAACAGCGGCACGCTGACCCGCGACAGGGAATTCAGCAGGTTGGCGATATCCCAGTTCAGGTTGCCGACAGACACGCCGGTGGTCACATAATAGGTGGTGGTGTGGATCAGGATAACCATCAGGCAGGCCAGTGCCCGCAGGTTATCAACCCAGATAAGTCGGTGAGTCATGCCGCTGCCGCATCCTTGTCATTATTTATTGTTAAAAAGAGGTTATATATAGCCGCCCAATTCAACAACCTGAAATCCGCTAAACTCAGATTGTGCGATATTTACCGGGTGTGATTGCCAAGGCCGCCAATTGGCAGCAAAATAGCCGCCCTTACCGTTTTCCCGACGATAGCCTTCGCGGCTTTTTCGGTTTTTCTTTTTTACATTCATTAAGTTAATTTATGACAAACACAATACCTCCTGTTGCCCGACTGGGCCGCCGGGCGCTGTGGTTTCCGCTCTCGCTGGTGCTGTTCGAATTTGCGACCTATATCGGCAACGATATGATCCAGCCCGGTATGCTGGCAGTGGTGGCCGCGTTTCATGCTGGTGAGGAGTGGGTGCCGACCTCCATGACCGCCTATCTGGCCGGCGGCATGTTCCTGCAATGGCTGCTGGGGCCGCTCTCTGACCGGCGCGGCCGCCGCCCGGTGATGCTTTCCGGCGTCGCCTTTTTTACCCTGAGCTGCCTGGCGATCCTGTTTACCCAGACCATTGAGCAATTCATCGCGGTGCGCTTTTTGCAGGGCATCGGGCTGTGCTTTATCGGCGCGGTGGGGTACGCCACCATTCAGGAATCGTTTGAAGAGTCGGTGTGTATCAAAATCACCGCGCTGATGGCGAACGTGGCGCTGATTGCCCCGCTGCTTGGCCCGCTGGCGGGCGCGGCGCTGATCGCCTGGCTGCCGTGGCAGAGCATGTTTGTGCTGTTTGCCCTGCTCTCTGCCTTTGCCTTTTACGGCCTGTGGCGGGCGATGCCGGAAACCGCCACCCGCCGGGGCGAACCGCTGTCTATCAGCGGGCTGGGGCGTGATTACCGGGTGGTGCTGGGCAATGGTCGCTTTGTGTGCGGCGCGCTGGCGATTGGCTTTGCCAGTTTGCCGCTGCTGGCCTGGATTGCCCAGTCGCCGGTACTGTTAATCCGCGGTGAAGGGCTGAGCACGCTGGACTATGGTCTGATGCAGGTGCCGGTGTTTGGCGCGCTGATTATCGGCAATATCACGCTGGCGCGCCTGACCGGCAAAAAGTCCGTGGAAACGCTGATCTGGCTGGGTGCCGTGCCGATGGTCGCCGGGCTGTTGCTGGCGGCTGCGGCCACGCTCTATGCGTCCCATGCCTATCTGTGGATGGTGGCCGGGCTGAGCTTCTACGCCTTCGGCATTGGTATCGCCAACGCCGGGCTTTACCGCCTGACGCTGTTTTCCAGTGAGATGAGCAAAGGCACGGTGTCAGCCGCGATGGGCGTGCTGAGTATGCTGGTGTTTACCCTGGGCATTGAGATTGCCAAAGTGGCCTATGGCTGGGGCGGCAGTGGGGTGTTTAACCTGTTCAACTTCTTAAGCGGCCTGTGCTGGCTGACGCTGGTGGTGCTGTTTATGCGTGGGCATAAGCGCGAACAGCGGGCAATGGGCCTGCATTAATCCCGCCGGTAAGAAAACGGCAACGCTCTGCGTTGCCGTTTTTTTTCGCCTGTGTAAAGGCAGGATCAGAACAGGCCGAGTGGTTTTTCTGAATAGCTGACCAGCAAACATTTGGTCTGCTGGTAGTGTTCCAGCATCATTTTATGGGTTTCGCGCCCGATGCCCGACTGCTTGTAGCCGCCAAACGCCGCATGGGCCGGATAAGCATGGTAGCAGTTCGTCCAGACGCGCCCGGCCTGGATTTGCCGCCCCATCTGGTACGCGACGTTGCCGTTGCGGCTCCAGACGCCCGCCCCCAGCCCGTAATCAGTGTCGTTGGCGATCGCCAGCGCCTCCTCCATGTCTTTAAAGGTCGTCACGGCCAGCACCGGCCCGAAGATCTCCTCCTGGAAGACCCGCATACTGTTTTTACCGAACAGGATGGTCGGCTCCAGGTAGTAGCCCTGCGCCAGATCGCCGCCCAGGGTTTTACGGCGGCCGCCGGTCAGCACGTCCGCACCCTCTTTTTTGCCAATCTCGATATAGTTGAGGATGGTTTCCATCTGCCCCTGCGACACCTGTGCGCCCATCTGAGTGGCGGAATCGAGCGGGTTGCCGCTGCGGATGCTCTCCACACGCTTAATGGCGCGCTCCATAAAGCGCTCGTAAATCGACTCCTGCACCAGCGCGCGGCTTGGGCAGGTACAGACTTCGCCCTGATTGAACGCGAACAGCGCGAAACCCTCCAGCGCCTTGTCAAAGAAAGCGTCTTCTTTATCCATCACATCGGCAAAGAAGATATTCGGCGATTTGCCGCCCAGTTCCAGCGTTACCGGAATCACGTTTTGCGCCGCATAGCTCATGATCTGCTGGCCGACTTCGGTAGAGCCGGTAAAGGCCACTTTGGCGATGCGTTTTGAGGTCGCCAGATATTCACCAATTTCACTGCCGGAGCCGTTGACCACGTTGATCACGCCCGGCGGCAGCAGATCCTGGATCAGCTCCATCATCAGCAGGATCGACATCGGCGTGAGTTTGGCCGGTTTCAGCACAATGCAGTTACCGGCGGCCAGCGCCGGGGCCATTTTCCAGCAGGCCATCAGCAGCGGGAA
The DNA here is from genome assembly GCF_018257325.1 of Nissabacter archeti. NCBI lineage: Bacteria > Pseudomonadati > Pseudomonadota > Gammaproteobacteria > Enterobacterales > Yersiniaceae > Nissabacter > Nissabacter archeti. The sequence goes on along the minus strand of NZ_JAERKB010000002.1, from coordinate 112,444 downwards.
GTTCCACGGGATAATCTGCCCGACCACGCCCAGCGGCTCGTGGAAATGGTAAGCCACGGTGTCTTGATCAATTTCGCTGATGCCCCCTTCCTGCGCACGGATGCAGGCGGCGAAATAGCGGAAGTGGTCAATCGCCAGCGGCACATCAGCGGCGGTGGTTTCGCGGATCGGTTTGCCGTTGTCCCAGGTTTCCGCGGCGGCCAGCAGCTCGATATTCTGCTCCATACGATCGGCGATACGGTTAAGGATGGTGGCGCGCTGCTGCACCGACATGCGCCCCCATTCGCCTTTGGCCTGGTGCGCGGCATCCAGTGCGCGATCCACGTCTTGCGTGCCGGAGCTGGCGATTTCGCACATCACCTGGCCGGTGACCGGCGTAACGTTCGGGAAGTACTGGTTATTGGCGGGCGGCACCCATTCGCCGCCGATGAAGTTGTCATAACGCGCTTTAAGTTTTAGCGGGAAACCATATTCACCGGGGATCACGGCACTTGAGGGTTGATCATAAGGCATGGTGTGCTCCTTGGCGTGACGGGGCGCACCCGCACGCATGGGTAGTAGGGAGTGTGTAGTACCCGGCACCTCTTTCCCACACAGCAAGCGCTGAACAACCGGGGCCGGGTTGACAGGGTTGCTTAAAATGTAGACGCAGGCGCACCGCACGCCGGGCGCGCACCCTAACTCTTCGAGTTATCTCACACTATTTTTGCCGGCGGCGGGGTTAAGACAGAAAGGCCGGTGCATCACACACCGGCCGGAGAAGAGAGGGCAAGGGGTTAAGGGGGTGTCGTGCGGGCGAAACTTTCCCGCTGGAACAGCCGCTCCACCAGCGCGATCAGCGTTGGCCGCTCAACACACCAGTTCGGTGCCACGCGGCGGAAATTGATGTAGCCCAGCGCACAGGCGACGGCGATGTCCGCCAGGTTGAGCGTTTCACCGTTAAGGTAGCGCCTTGCGGCCGCGTGCTGCTCCAGCGCATCCAGCCCGCGGTTAAGGGCTTCACGCTGGCGCACCACCCACGCTGCGTCCTGTTTATCCGCCTCGCGGCGTTTTTCCAGCACCAGCGCCACGGCGGCGTCCGTCACGCCGTCAGCCAGCGCTTCCAGCCGCCGCACGCGCAGCGCCGCCGCCGGGTCGGCAGGCAACAGGGGCGAACCACCTGGCAAGGTGTCGACATACGCGGCGATCACCGGGGAATCGAACCAGATTTCGCCATCATCCGCGACCAGCGCCGGCACTTTGCCCAGCGGGTTAACGTGCGGCACCTGCGTGCCGTCAGCCCAGGGGGAATCGTTCACAAAATCAAAAGGGATGCCCTTTTCCAGCAACATGACTGAAATCTTGCGCACGTAAGGGCTGGTATAACTGCCGATGAGTTTCAACTTTACCGTCCTCCTTCAGGAATGCGTAAGGGCACCGCAGGCCTTAGCTTTTTACCTTGATGCTGTCTGTGATGGATTTCATCAGGGTGTTATGCGCCTCGCCGTTGTTGACCGGCGTCACCACCTGCAGGGTGATCACCTTTTTGTCGAGCACGGTGAACAGGGTCGTTGCCAGCACCGGCTGGCCCTTCACGCGCTGTTCTGTGTCCATACGGCGGAAACGCTGGCCGCCCAGGGTCAGGGTTTTCTCGTCGGTTTTCTTGATGTCCTGATACTGGTTACTCAGACCGTTCAGCAACCCTTTTGACAGCCCGGCAAACGCCGCGTCACTGGTATCAATCACCTGCCCGGCCGGCGGCACCACTTCAGAGGTCACAGCGAGCTGGCGGCTGTGGCTGTCGATAAACAGCTGGGTATGGGACTGCTCGGTATTGGCGATGCCCGCCTGCTGGGTCTGGTCGGAGAAGCCGGCCGGCAGGTGGAAGCCGATTTTGCCGGTCAGCAGTGACACATCCACGCCGTTGGCTGGGGCGACCGGGGCCGGCTGGCTGCCCTGCACCACCTGGGTTTCCGGTGCCACGGATGACGGGTTCGCGGCCACGGTAGGTTTGGAGGCGGGCGGCGGCGGCGTCGGGGTAGTATCCGGTTTGTCATCACAGGCCATCAGCCCGGCCGCCAACAGTGCCACGGCGGTAAATTTCATTGCGCTTTTTAACATCATCCTTGTTCCTCTTGTTATCAGTTAACGTGTTGCGTACCGCAAGGGTAACCCACGCCGGGGCCGCCACCGCCACAGAATGCTCTGAAACACCGGCGCACCCTTAAGCGTAGCAGCCGCCGACCGCGTTGCTCAGCCGTCGGGGAACAGGAACGGGTTAATACTGCTGCGGGCAAACCCCTCATCTTCCATTTTGGCATCCAGCACCAGCGTGGCGAGGTCATCCGCGACCGGCTCCACGTTCGGGTCATGCTCCTGGAACAGGATTTTCAGGTAGGTGCCGCAGTCGTCACAGCTTTCGGCCTTCACCGGCGAGGAGACATCATCCAGCGACCAGTAATTCAGCCCGTGGGTATGTTCGCAGTTGCTGCATTTGGCCTGCATCACATGCCACTCGCATTCACACAGGTTGCAGTGCAGGTAACGCATCCCGCTCACCGAGCCGAGATGCACCAGGCTGGACACCGGGATGCTGCCGCAGGTCGGGCAGAACTGGCGGTGCTCGCCGTGCTCCACCTGCGCTTTGCCGGGGATCAGCGCCGCCATCTGCGCCCAGTACAGGGAGAGGGCCGCCCAGATAAGCGGGGCAGTTTCGCTGCCTACGTCCGTGAATTCACGGGTAAGCAGCGCGTCGGCGAAATTTTCCAACTGGTTTTCCGAGCACTTTTCCAGGTTCTCCAGCACTGCCCGCAGGTGCGGATCAACCTGCGGGCGCAGTTCGGCGATGATCGCCTGCAACAGCGTGCGCCAGTGCGGGTCACGCACGAAGGTGTGGATATCCAGCGGCGGCAGGGTGGTTTCCGCCGTGCGCGCCAGCAGGGCAGCCATATCCATTGTCAGCGGGTGGTCGTGCAGGGCGTGCTGCTGCGCATCGGCAATCAGCGCGGCAAAGGCCAGCAAATCCTGGAGCGGGCTCTCTTCAGCCAGGTGACGCAGCCGCTCTGCGCGCCGCGCATAGAGACTTTTGAGGTTGGCAAACAGCAGCGGCGGTATGCTATGCGCCGCGGACATCCTGGTTTGGGGTGCGTGGGCACCGTGGTTAGGCACAATACGGATGCTCATGGCGATCGCTCTCCTGATGAATGGCCGTCGTCGTGACAGTGCCAATAGAACAAATCGGTTCTGTTCCCGTCTCAACAGCGCTAAGGTGGGCACTTCTGCCCTTTCCGGCACAGTACCACAGTAACCCTGTGGGTGTTAAAAATCAGGTACAGGCTCGTGAACGAACGTACAAAACAGAGTAACGGCGCAGTCACCGCCGGCGACGCACCGCGTGACGGCGCGCAACAGCGTCAGGTTTTCCAGCGCACCCGGCTGGCCACCGCCGAAGCGGACTGGCTGGCGGAAGAGGTGCCGGTGGCACTGGTGTATAACGGCATCTCCCATGTGGTGATGATGGCAACGCCCAAAGACCTGGAGGCGTTTGCGCTCGGTTTTTCGCTGTCTGAAGGCATTATCGAGACACCGCAGGAGATTTACGGCATCGACATTCTCCCCTCCTGCAACGGCATTGAAGTGCAGGTGGAGTTGTCCAGCCGCCGTTTTGCCGGGCTGAAGGAGCGCCGCCGCGCGATGGCGGGCCGCACCGGCTGCGGGGTGTGTGGGGTGGAGCAGCTCGGCGATCTTTTCCGCCCGCTGGCACCGCTGCCGTTTACCCAGCAGTTTGAGCTGGCCCGGCTCGATGGCGCGCTGGCGTCGCTTAAGGAATATCAGCCGGTCGGCCAGCTTACCGGTTGCACCCATGCTGCCGCCTGGGTCGCCCCGGAGGGCACATTGCTCGGCGGGTGTGAGGATGTCGGCCGCCACGTGGCGCTCGACAAACTGCTGGGCGTGCGCAGCGGGAAACCGGGGTGGCAGGCGGGCGCGGTGCTGGTGTCCAGCCGTGCCAGTTATGAAATGGTGCAAAAAGCCGCGATGTGCGGCGCGGAAATTCTGTTCGCCGTCTCCGCGGCCACTACGCTTGCGGTGGAAGTGGCCGAACGCTGCAACCTGACGCTGGTCGGCTTCAGCAAACCGGGGCGCGCCACTGTCTATACCCATCCGCAACGGCTGTACTGACGCGCTTAGATCGATTTTCCTGCCGATATTTCAGTGCGCTATAAGTCACGGATACCGCCCCGCGCCACCGCCGGGGCGGTCTGAGATAATCATTTTCAATATCATTTAATTAACTATAATGATCCCACTGCTTACGCGGTGCTTGCACCTGCCCTGCGCCGCAAAACACCAATGGAGATGAAGAATATGAGTTACTCACTGCCATCCCTGCCTTACGCATACGACGCACTTGAGCCGCATTTCGACAAGCAGACGATGGAGATCCATCACACCAAACATCACCAGACTTACGTCAATAACGCCAATGCCGCGCTGGAAAGCCTGCCGGAACTGGCTGCCCTGCCGGTTGATGAACTGATCACCAAACTGGACCAGGTACCGGCTGACAAGAAAACCGTGCTGCGTAACAACGCCGGCGGCCACGCCAACCACAGCCTGTTCTGGAAAGGCCTGAAAATCGGCACCACCCTGCAGGGTGAGCTGAAAGACGCCATCGAACGTGATTTCGGCAGCATCGACAGCTTCAAAGAAACCTTTGAGAAAGCGGCTGCGACCCGTTTCGGTTCCGGCTGGGCCTGGCTGGTGCTGAAAGATGACGGCAAACTGGCTGTGGTTTCCACCGCAAACCAGGACAACCCGCTGATGGGCGAAGCCGTTGCCGGTGCTTCCGGTTACCCGCTGCTGGGTCTGGATGTGTGGGAACACGCTTACTATCTGAAATACCAGAACAAACGCCCGGACTACATCAAGGCGTTCTGGAACGTGGTGAACTGGGATGAAGCGGCTGCACGTTTCGCTGCGAAAAAATAATTCCCGTTACACACGCGGCCCCGGCCGCGGTTGACCACAAGAATGCCGGCGCCTGCGCTGGCATTTTTTATGCGCTGCCATAAGCTGGAAGCATCCGCAGGCGTCGCCTGCCACGCAAAGGAGAGACTATGCACTATCCTCAGGTGTTTATCGGCCCGGTCACTGAGCATGAAACCATGCGCCCGAGCGCCATCAGCAAACGGGCCGCAGAAGGCCGGATTTTGCTGACGCCGCTCGGCCTGGAGGGTGACCAGCAGGCAGAAACGCATGTGCATGGCGGGCCGGATCGCGCCCTGTGCCACTTCCCGCGTGAGCATTACGCTCACCTGAGCCAGCAGTTCCCGCAGCAGGCAGAGCACTTCCAGCCGCCCGGCTTTGGCGAAAATATCTCGACGCTCGGCCTCACTGAGCAGAACGTCTTTATCGGGGATATTTTCCGCTGGGGCGAGGCGCTGATCCAGATAACGCAGCCGCGCTCCCCCTGCTACAAGATCGGGATTCACCTGGGCGTGGCGCAGCTTTCACACATTATCCAGCAGAGCGGCCGCTGTGGCTGGCTCTACCGCGTGCTGTCGCCGGGTTACATCAGTGACGGGCAGCCGCTGGAGCTACTGACGCGCAACAGCGAGGTCAGCGTCGCGGAGGCCATTTCGATCGCCTTTAACCAGCCTTATGACGAAGAGCAGTACCGGCGGCTGTTAGGGGCAGCCGGGCTGGCCGCGAGCTGGAGCAAGAAGATGCAGGTCAGGCTGGAGAGCCGGAAGATTGAGAGTTTCAGCGCCCGGATGGACGGCAAACCGCAGGGCGGCTGAAACAGAGAGGCGGGCCGGTAAGCCACCGGCCCGGCAGGTTCAGAACGGTTTTTTCGCGTAGCCGGTCACGACTTTCAGGCCCATTTCGCGGCCCAGGGCCGTCATCGGGTGAACCACGATCAGCCCGCGCACGCTCTTTTTCAGGGTGCCCATATCAGCCTGCTCTTTTTTGGAGATTTCACGGCTGAACGGCAGGCGGGAGAGTTCCTGCGCCTGTTTGCTCAGTTTGCTGATCTGCACCTCTTTCAGGCGGGCGATCTCTTTAACCAGCTTCTCTTTCTCTTCTTCGTGCTTGGCGATCAACTCACCGTTACCCTGCGCGAGGATGGCCGCGTCTTTGTGGTTCAGGGCATCCAGCTTGTCGCTGAGGAGTTTGATCTCTGCTTTTTCTTTTTCTTTCATAGTCATGGCCCGTTTATGCCGCTGTCAGGCACGTTATCAAGAGGGGGATTGGCGCACAGTGTAGCAGGAAGTGGGCGCTTCATCAGCCCGGTGACAGCACCAGCGGGCCGGTATCCGCCTTCAGAATGCCTTTTTCAGGCTGATCCCGGCGATAAGCCCCGTGACCGATAGCACCATCGTGGAGTGCACCATCTGCTGATAGCGCTGGCGCTGCATCGCCTGCAACGCCTCATCCAGCGGCACCACGCCCGGCGTCAGCACCGGGGCAGGCGGCAGGGCGGGCACACAGTGCAATTCGCCAAATGGCCCGAGGATTTCATCATCGGTAAAGCGGTATTCGTTGCCGTCATGGTTCAGCTCCTCGCGCATCGCCATCAGCAGTTCAGCATCTTCATACTCATTACGGCTGATCACCCCCAGCCCGTACATCAGTTTCAGCCGCACCGACAAATCGCCCAGCGGGCCGGAGCCGCTCAGCAGTGGCCCGACGGCGTATTTCACCGCGTAATCATCTTTGCGGAAAACCTGCAATACCAGAATGTTGACGGCTTCAGTGAGCAGCTCAACGGCGGCGATAATAAACCCGCGAACGCTTTTCCCGGCGTTCAGTTTTTCCAGTACCCGGTTTTCAAAGGCCTGTGCAGCTTCAATCATGGCGACATTTTGCGTTAGGGGAGTCACAACGTCCGGAAACCCGGCCATACCTGGCCTCCATACGGGCGGAGGCAACGCCCCCGTGTTGTGAAAAACAGTGCGGGCGGCTGACGGCACCCTGCCGCCAGCCGCTCTTTTTACCACATTTCGCGGTTAGTGGGCGTTATATGCCTCAACCGCTTCGGCCACCGCCGCGCTGTCTGCCGGCAGGCCGGAGATCTGGGACAACGCGCCCTGCGGCCCGAGGTTCGCCAGCAAGTCCACCAGCTCCGCGGCCTGCGGGTCACTTTCGCTGCGGTAGTGCAGCGCTGCCGCGATACCGGTGATCAGGTTGGCGTGCGGCAGGTTGTACTCCAGTGTGCCGAGCAGCGGCTTGATCAGGCGGTCACCGGCGCTGAGTTTACGCAGCGGCTGGCGGCCGACGCGTTCCACATCATCCTGCAGATAGGGGTTTTCGAACCGGCCCAGGATCTTGTTGATGTAGGCGGCATGTTTTTCTGCATCGAAACCGTAGCGTTTAATCAGCACTGCGCCGCTCTCTTCCATCGCGCCCTTCACCACCTTGCGGATGGCCGGGTCCAGGATGGCATCACGGATGGTGGCGTGCCCGGCCTGTTTGCCGAGGTACGCGGTGATGGCGTGGCCGGTGTTGAGGGTGAACAGTTTGCGCTCCACAAAGGCCATCAGGTTGTCGGTGAGTTCCATGCCGGCGATCTGCGGCGGCTGGCCGACGAACTGGGTTTTGTCGACAATCCATTCGCTGAAGGTTTCCACCGTGACTTCCAGCGGGTCGGTGCTGCCGGCAGCGGCAGGCGGCACGATGCGGTCGACGGCGGAATCCGCGAAGCCGACGTGCTCATCCACCCAGGCTTTCTCTTCTTCCGGCAGGGCGTCATAGACGTGCTGTTTAAACTGGCTGGTGCCGCGCACCATATTTTCACAGGCGATGATGTTCAGCGGCTGCTGGTTGCCGAGCTGGTGGCGTTTCACCAGCCCTTTGGCGACGGCCGGGGCGATGCGTTCCAGAATGTTCGGGCCGACGGCGGTGGTGACCAGGTCAACCGATGCGATCAGGTCAATCGCCTCCTGGCTGCTGCTGTTGACGGCGGAGACGTTGCTCACCGGCTCCACACGCGCCTGCTCGCCCACCACGTGCACATCATAGCTGCCGCGGCTGTTGAGCGCGTCCAGCACGGTCTGGTTCACGTCTGCAAACACCAGCTCAATCCCGGCGTCTGCCAGCAATTTCCCGATAAAGCCGCGGCCAATATTCCCGGCGCCAAAATGTAATGCTTTCATCATGTCATCCTTAAAACGAGTGACGATACTGCACGTCACAAACCTGAAAAGCGGGAAGCGCGCAGTGCCCGCCCTTCCCCTGAATCTTGCGGCACGCTATCGCGATAACGTGCCGTGCCCTATAACCCGCACTGCCCTATAACCGCACTGACCTATAAATAGCAACCGGGCCATTACGGCCCGGTCTGTTCAGGGTCAGGCGACCTGTTTTCCGGTCAGCAGGTTAAGCACTTCCTGCACGTCACGGGTGGTGGAGAGCCGTGCGATCACGGTGTCATCATCCAGCGCGTTGGTCAGGCTGGTGATCACATGGATGTGCTCATTGTTGCGGGCAGCGATGCCGATCACCAGTTTCGCCACCTCATCCTCTTCGTCGCCGAAGCGCACGCCCTGCGGGTACTGGCAGAACACCACGCCGGTTTTCAGCACCCGGTCTTTCGCCTCAATGGTGCCGTGCGGCACCGCGATCGACTCACCCAGGTAAGTAGAGGTGAGCTTTTCACGCGCCAGCATGGCCTCTACATATTCCGGCTGCACGTAGCCGCCTTTCACCAGTTGCTCACCGGCGAAGCGGATCGCCTGTTCTTTGTCGCTGGCCTGCTGGCCGAGGAATACGTTGGCCGCCGTCAGGCGGAACAGGTTCTGCTCGGTGGCGTCAAAGCTGTCATCCAGCGTGGTGATCACTTTTTGCTGGTGCAGGCTGCTGTTATTGGCCGCCACCAGGCGGTTGGTCAGGTCGCTGTAGAGCTTGCTGTCCAGGAAGTTGGTCAGCGAAATATGCTGGGCCTGCGGCGCATGGCGCATCGCGCGTTCGGTGAGGTCACGGTGGGTGATCACCAGGTCGACGTCATCCGGCAGGTTGTTGATGGCGCTGTTGGTTACTGACACATTTTTCAGCCCCGCATCCTGCACTTTTTTGCGCAGCACACCGGCACCCATGGCGCTGGAGCCCATACCGGCGTCACAGGCCACAATGATTTTACGCACGGTGCTCATGTCACCGTCATTCGCCATTGCCGTGGCCGCCGCAGGCTGGCCGCCTTTGGACTGGGCTTTCATGTCATGCATCCGGCGGGTGGCTTCTTCCAGGTCGTCTTCTTCTTTCGCTTTGGTGCTTTTCAGCAGGATGGCAGACGCGATAAAGGAGACAGCAAAGGCCACAACGACGGCGCACAGGTTAGCGAAATACGCGCCTTTCGGCGTCATCGCCAGAATCGCCAGGATGGAACCCGGAGAGGCCGGGGAGACCAGGCCGCCGTTCAGCAGGGTCAGCGTGAAGACGCCGCTCATCCCGCCGAGGATCACCGCCAGCAGCAGGCGCGGGTTCATCAGCACATACGGGAAGTAGATCTCATGGATGCCGCCGAGGAAGTGGATAATCGCCGCACCGCCCGCAGACTGCTTGGCATTGCCGCGGCCAAAGAACATGTAGGCCACCAGCACGCCCATGCCTGGGCCGGGGTTGGCTTCGATCAGGAAGAAGATCGATTTCCCGGCTTCCGTAGCCTGCTGGATGCCCAGCGGCGAGAAGATCCCGTGGTTAATGGCGTTATTGAGGAACAGGATTTTCGCCGGTTCGACAAAGATGGAGGTCAGCGGCAGCAGGTTATTGACCACCATGACGTGCACACCGGCCGCCAGCACCTTGGAGAGGGTTTCCACCAGCGGGCCGATGGCGAGGAACGCCAGGATCGCCAGCAGCATCCCGATGATGCCGGCCGAGAAGTTGTTGACCAGCATCTCGAAGCCGCTTTTGATTTTGCCGTCTACCCAGCGGTCGAAGCGTTTGATCGCCCAGCCGCCGAGCGGGCCGGCAATCATCGCGCCGAGGAACATCGGCATGTCTGCGCCGACGATCACGCCCATTGTGGTAATCGCGCCCACCACGCCGCCGCGCTCACCGCCCACCAGTTTACCGCCGGTGTAGCCTATCAGCAGCGGCAACAGGTAGGTGATCATCGGGCCGACCAGCTTGCCTAAGGTTTCGTTCGGCAACCAGCCGGTTGGGATAAACAGTGCGGTGATAATCCCCCAGGCGATAAATGCGCCGATGTTGGGCATCACCATGTTGCTCAGAAAGCGGCCAAAATTCTGGACTTTGACCTTAACGTCTGGTGAAAACATAAAACACACCCCTATTGATACGCGCTGCCAATAAGAGCGCGTGAAGTCGTTGAGACGGGACGGCGAACCCGTCGCTTTTGCCGTATGCAGGGCGGACTCTACCACGCTCTTTTTTGCACGCGTAGCGCCCCGCCTTTTTGTGATCTACCTCACACTATAGCCCCGGTTAACCCGGTACATAGCGTGACGCTCATCACAAAATTGCCTTAAAGAACCGCAAGATAGCCCGGTAAACCGGTTACTGACAGAATAAACCGTGATATGTATCACATTTGTTAAATGCCGATTTTTCTCGAAATTGTGATTTTTCTCACAAATTATTTATCACTGAGACGCCAACGAACTGCTTAAGATTTGTCCTACACCCAACTGTAGCCAATCCAGCCAACAATGTGATGAATTCTGAAAGAATGTGATGGCAGGCAGATGAATGCGTTATCGCAGCGGCAGCGGGCGAAAAGAGGGGAAAACCGGGGGGAACGAGGACGCGGGCCTGCCCTGTGCACAGGGCAGGCCGCCGGGGTTATTTACCCTGCGCTTTGTTAATGGCGGTTTGCAGCGCTTCCGCTGACACTGCGCCCGGCAACACGGTGCTGTTTTGCGCCGTTGCGCCCTGGGTCGGCATCACCACAAACGCCGGGGTGCCGCTGAAGCCCAGCACCCGCGCCAGATCGTCGGTTTTCGCCAGCGCGGCGTGGGTCTTGTTACGGGTGGCTTCATCCGGCTGGGTAGCACCCGCCGCTTTGACGGCAGCCGTGATGTCAGCCTGCGTCAGTTTGCCCTCATCATGGCCGGTATGGTAAATCGCATTGTGGTAAGCGAAGTAGGCGTCTGCGCCCTTCTCTTTGTAGACCGCCATGCCGGTTTCCGCCGCAGTGATGGACGGCTCCCAGCGCTGGCCAAAGATCGGCCACTCTTTAAACACAAACCGCACCTGCGGGTTGGCTTTCACTGTCTGTTCCACCAGCGGGGCCATGTGGCTGCAATAAACGCACTGGTAATCGAAGAACTCCACCAGCGCCACTTTGGCATTTTTCGGGCCGATGGCCGGGGTGTCAGCGTCATTCAGCAACGCCTCGCTGTTTTGCAGCACCGCATTCAGTGACGCCTGTTGCTGCTGCTCCTGCTGTTGCGCTTCCAGTTTCTGGCTGGCCTGCACCAGCACTTCCGGGTGCTGCACCAGATAGTCAGCGGCAATTTTGCCGATCGCTTCCTGCTGGGCAGGCGTAAAGGCGGGGGCATCCGCCGCGTGGGACAAAGCCGGTGCCAGCATCAGCACACTGGCCAGCGTCATTACAGGGTATTTCATAGCATTTCCTTCTGGTTATCACGTTTCCCGGCGGCGTGGTGTTTTCCGGCAGGCACTTTTCCGGCGACATCACGTTGTCTGGTGAAGTTCGCAGCCTACGGTATCCGCTGCTTTGCCGGTCGTCAAAAACGACCACATTTTCTCACGCACGCTTCACTGAGAGGCAGGATGTAAAAAAGCCACCCGCAGGTGGCTTGGGTACGGCAGGCGATCAGAACTGGCCGAGCATCGCTTTTTGCGCCGCCAGCAGCGCCGATTGTTTCGTTGTCAGCTCTGACATCATGGTGTTGTACTGCGTCACCTGCTGCTGGGTCTGAAGCTGTACCTGGTTATTGCTGAAAGTGACCTGGTTCCCCTGCTGGATCAGGTAATCCCCCACCTGCACCACGGATTGCGCGAACCCTGCCAGCGCCGGGATCACCGGCATAATGCCGTTGGCCGGGCGGGTCACGATGTTGTCATACGCCTGGTTGTAGATGCCTTTCAGATCGTCCGGGTGTTTCATCGCCGCGTGCGCAGTGTCGGCCTGCGCTTTGGCCGTCTGGATCTGCTGGCCGAGCATGTTCAGCGCGCCCAGCTCCTGCGCCAGGGTATCATGCTGCTGCATATAATCCTGCGGCACGCGGATCTGCCCGAGGGTGTTCACCACCGGCCCCAGGCTGTTGTTGATGCCCTGTTTCATCTGGCGGGAGAAGGTCACCAGCACCTGATAATCATTGGCATAGTTGCCGAGTTTTTGTTTCTGGTCTTCGCTCAGCGTCGGCAGGTTCTGCCCGCTGCGCATCACGGTGTTTTGCAGGTAGTCGATGAACGCCTTGCGCTCGTCGCCCTCTTTGTCGCCACAGGCGGTGAGCTGCAATACCACCATAAGTGCCAGTAACGGCGCCATCCAGCGCGCAACGGTTCTGCTGTTAATCCCTGCTGCCATGTGCCCAACTCCCCTTCGATGTCCATGATTTCCGCCCACTGTGCGGGCATGTTTTGTGCCCTAAGAATAGATCATCTGCCGTTGAGAAGGTACTCATCCTGTGCAGGGTTGCGAGCGCGATCCAGCGGTAAATTCGCCGGGTTTTCCCGGCATATGTTCGGAAAAGTGACAATTCAGGGACAAAATAACAGCAAAATATGCACAAAATTTCCCCCTCCCCGGCGAATTCTGGCTTATAGTCTTAGTGCTTATAGTTTTAAGCAAAAAGGAATGACGGTTGTTGAATGTCGTCGTAACAGCTAGTTTCGGGAGCCACTATGGATCGTGAATTGTTCAATGAATTACTGGATAGTTTTGAATATGGGGCATTACCTGCCGGGAATTTGATGGCAAATCAAGGCAATGACCAATTGCCGGAACCGAAAAAGCTGCGTGAACGCGCAGGGATGCAAATCGATGAGTTCGCCAAATGCATGGGTGTCAGTGTGGCGCAGGTGAAAAAGTGGGAAGCCAACAGTTGCCGCCCCTCTTCCACCGCACAGAAACTGATGCGTTTGCTGAATGCCAACCCGTATCTCAGCCGTCAATTGCTGGAAAGCTAATCCGGCAGCCTGACGCACCTGCCCGCTTCGCTGAAGGGGCCGCCCAATAAAAAACCCGCCGGAGCGGGTTTTTTTCTGCCTGGCCAGTTAGCCCGGCGTTTATCTGCCTGATAAGGCGTGTGTTACTGCAACAGCGAAATGTCCGCGACCTGCAGGAACAGGTCACGCAATTTGCTCAGCAGGGTCAGGCGGTTGATACGCACGGCCTGGTCATCTGCATTCACCATGACTTTTTCGAAGAAGTTATCGACCGCTTCACGCAGTTGGGCCAGTTCACCCAGCGCTTCCTGATAACGGCCTTCCGCGTAGTACGGTTGCAGCTTGCTGCTGAGCGCCATCACGAAGGTAGCCAGCTGGATCTCTTCGTTCTCTTTCAGCAGCGACGCCTGCACGCTGTCGTTCAGCGTTTCGGTGGATTTCGCCAGAATGTTGGAGACGCGTTTGTTGGCGGCAGCCAGCGCGGCGGCGGCTTCCAGGCCACGGAAATGCGACACCGCTTTCATCCGGGCATCGAAATCTGCCGGGCGGGTCGGGCGGCGCGCCAGCACGGCCTGGATGGTGTCGACCGCGTGGCCCTCTTCCTGGTACCAGGCGCGGAAGCGGCCCAGCATGAATTCCACCACGTCATCCACCACCTTGGCGTTGGTCAGCTTGTCGCCGTACAGGCGCACCGCTTCTTCCGTCAGGGTTTGCAGATCGAGGTCCAGGTTCTTCTCTACGATGATGCGCAGCACGCCGAGCGCAGCGCGGCGCAGGGCGAACGGGTCAGAGGCCCCTTTCGGGTGCTGGCCGATGCCGAAGATGCCCGCCAGGGTATCCATTTTGTCGGCAATCGCCAGCGCGCAGGCCACCGGCGAGGCCGGCAGGGCATCGCCGGCAAAGCGCGGCTGGTACTGTTCGTTCAGTGCCACGGCCACATCTTCCGCTTCGCCGTCGTGGCGCGCGTAGTGCATCCCCATCACGCCCTGGGTGTCGGTGAACTCAAACACCATGTTGGTCATCAGGTCACATTTGGAGAGCAGGCCGGCACGGCGCGCGTGCTCAACATCCGCGCCAATCTGGCCGGCGATCCAGCCCGCCAGCGCCTGAATGCGGTCGGTTTTGTCGCGCAGGGTGCCGAGCTGTTTCTGGAACAGCACCGTTTCCAGGCGCGGCAGGTTATCTTCCAGCCGCTGTTTGCGGTCGGTATTGAAGAAGAATTCGGCATCCGCCAGACGCGGGCGCACCACTTTTTCGTTACCGGAGATAATCTGCTGCGGATCTTTCGATTCAATGTTGGCAACGAAAATGAAGTTCGGCAGCAGTTTGCCTGCGGCGTCATACACCGGGAAATATTTCTGGTCACCTTTCATGGTGTAGACCAGCGCTTCCGCCGGTACCGCCAGGAATTTCTCTTCGAATTTCGCCGTCAGCACCACCGGCCACTCCACCAGCGAGGTGACCTCTTCCAGCAGGCTGTCGCTCAGGTCAGCCCGGCCGCCAATCTGGCGGGCAGCCTCTTCGGCGTCGGCTTTGATTTTGGCTTTGCGCTGTTCGTAATCGGCCAGCACCTTGCCGCGCTCCAGCAGGATCGCCGGGTACTGGTCAGCGTGGTCGATACGGAATTCCGGCTCGCCCATAAAGCGGTGGCCGCGGATCACGCGATCGGAAGCGATGCCCAGAATGGTGGCCGGGATCAGCTCATCACCCAGCAGCAGCGTCACGGTGTGCACCGGGCGCACGAACTGCACGTCGGAATCACCCCAGCGCATCAGTTTCGGGATCGGCAATTTGCTGAGGGCGGTGGCGACCATGCCCGGCAGCAGGCTCTGCGCGCTTTCGCCTTTCACGTGGGCGCGGTGAACCAGCCACTCGCCTTTGTCAGTGCTCAGGCGATCCGCCTGATCCACGGTGATCCCGCAGCCGCGCGCCCAGCCTTCGGCCGCTTTGGTCGGGTTGCCGTCGGCGTCGAACGCCTGGGCAATTGCCGGGCCGCGTTTTTCGATTTCGCGGTCAGCCTGGGCAGCGCTCAGCGCCGGTACTTTCAGCGCCAGGCGGCGCGGCGCGGCGAACCACTGCACATCGCCGTGTTGCAGGCCGGCTGCGTCAAGTTCCGCCGTGACATTGGCGGCAAAGGATTCAGCCAGTGAGCGCAGCGCCTTCGGCGGCAGCTCTTCCGTGCCGATTTCCACCAGGAAAGTCTTGTCAGTCATGGCTGTCTCTCACTTCTCGTTCTTTTTGCACATCGGGAAGCCCAGCGCCTCGCGCGAGGCGTAATAGGCTTCGGCCACGGATTTGGTCAGGGTGCGGATGCGCAGAATATAGCGCTGGCGCTCAGTCACGGAGATCGCCTTGCGGGCATCCAGCAGGTTGAAGCAGTGGGCAGCTTTCAGGATGCGCTCATAGGCCGGCAGCGGCAGCGGTTTTTCCAGCGCCAGCAGCTTCTGGGCCTCTTTCTCATACTGTTCGAAACAGGTGAACAGGAAATCGACGTCAGCGTGTTCGAAGTTATAGGTGGACTGTTCCACTTCGTTCTGGTGGAAGATATCGCCGTAGGTGGTTTTGCCCAGCGGGCCGTCACACCAGACCAGATCGTAGACGCTGTCCACGCCCTGGATGTACATCGCCAGGCGCTCCAGGCCGTAGGTGATCTCGCCGGTGACCGGCTTGCACTCCAGGCCGCCCACCTGCTGGAAGTAGGTGAACTGCGTCACTTCCATGCCGTTGAGCCACACTTCCCAGCCGAGACCCCAGGCACCCAGCGTCGGGTTTTCCCAGTTGTCTTCCACGAAGCGGATGTCATGTACCAGCGGGTCCAGCCCCAGTTCTTTCAGTGAGCCGAGGTACAGCTCCTGAATGTTGTCCGGCGATGGCTTGATGATCACCTGGAACTGGTAGTAGTGCTGGAGGCGGTTCGGGTTCTCGCCGTAACGGCCGTCGGTCGGGCGGCGGGAAGGCTGAACATAGGCAGCGGCAATCGGCTCCGGGCCGAGGGCGCGCATACTGGTCATCGGGTGGGAGGTGCCGGCACCGACTTCCATGTCCAAAGGTTGGACGATGGTGCAGCCCTGGCGTGCCCAGTAATCCTGAAGGGTCAGGATCAGGCCCTGAAAGGTCTTGGTATCAAACTTTTGCATGTTGGATTCGCAGCGATACAAGTGGATTTAGATGGAATGGGCCAGTATACCCGTTGACCGGCAGATATACAGCCTCAATCCCGCAGAGGCGGCACCCGCGGGCCGCGGCTGTTATTACGTTGTGTCGGTTGTTGCGGCGCTGCCCTCTTTTTTGCCCGAAAACGCGCACTGATCCGGCGTTATGGCCGGGCCAACGCACCGCCACGGCGCAACCTGCCCCTTTTTTGCCGCGAAAACGGGTGGCATCAACTTTGCTAGCTATCCCTGAGCCTATTGCGCACAAGGAGCAGGTTATGCCCACCGTCCACGACAGCCGTTACCGTTACCGTATTTTTGCGATGGTGTTTTTCATCGCGCTGATTAACTACGTCGATCGCGGCGCGTTGTCCTTTGCGGCCAACGACATCGCCAATGAATTCCACTTCAACAAAGCGCAACTGGGCGCGGTGCTGGGCTATTTTGGCTTCGGCTACCTGTTCGGTTCGCTGTGCGGCGGGTTCCTGGCCGACCGCATCGGCACCAAAAAAGTGTGGCTGCTGGCCGGGGTGCTCTGGTCACTGCTGGAGATTGCCACCGCCTGGGCCGGGGAAGTCGGCATGGCGCTGTTTGGTGGCTCGGCAATCATGGGCTTTGCCGCACTGCGCATCCTGTTCGGCTTCTCCGAAGGCCCGGCGTATGCGCTGATGAACAAAACCATTGCCCACTGGGCACCGCAAAAAGAGCGCGGCTTTTCGCTCGGCATCGGGTTGCTCAGCACGCAGGTCGGCTCGTTGCTGACCGCGCCGCTGGCGGTGGGGCTGCTGTTGCTGACCGATGACTGGCGCAGCATGTTCATCCTGCTCGGCCTGTTCTCGCTGCTGGCCATCGGGCTGTTTGCCCGCGTGTTTACCGACTTGCCGCACCAGCACCCGAAGGTCAACCCGGCGGAGCTGGCGATCATCACCGGCGATCAGGCCACCCAACGCGCCCAGCCGCGCCTGCCGTGGTGGCGTTTCTTCAGCAGCCGCACGCTGGTGCTCAATGCGCTGGGTTACTTCTCCTTTTTATATGTCACCTTTGTGCTGGTCACCTGGAGCCCGAAATACCTTCAGGACACCTTTAACTATGACCTGCACTCACTCTGGTATGTGGCGATGATCCCGTGGAGCGGTGCCTGTTTCACGGTGCTGCTGGGCGGGAAAATTGCGGACACGCTGCTGAAACGCACCCGGAACCTGCGGCTGGCGCGCAACCTGTTCGCCGCCGTGACCCTGCTGCTGACTGCCGGCTGCTTTGTGCTGATCCCGTTTATGCACTCCCCGGCAGCCATCATCGCGTTGATGACGTTGGGTAACGCCCTGAATGCGCTGGTCAATAACGTGTACTGGTCGGTGGTGATTGATGTCTCGCCCACGCCGTCGGTGGGGGCTTACAGCGGCATGACGCTGGCCATCGCCAACCTGGCGTCTATCCTTGCCCCGACCCTGAGCGGCTGGCTGGCGCAACACCACGGCTATAACGCGATGTTTTTCGCCACGGCGGCGGTGTCATTTTGCAGCATGTTCTGCATGACGCTGTTGCAGCCGGAGAAGAAACTGCACGCCCCGGCCGGTGCGCCTGCCTGGAAAAAGGGCGTGGCCTCCTGAAGCGCATCCCGGCCGGATCCCTTATACTCCGCGCAAGTGACAGCAGGAACAGGAGGAAAAGATGGGATTTGTCGGCTGGATTATGACGGGGATCGCCATCGGCCTGATCATCGGCGTACTGATGAAGGTCTTCGGTAAAAACAAACAGAAGTAACTGAGATGCCGCCTCACCAGGCGGCATTTTTTATCGCCGTTCGGCGCTATAGTGGTGCCACCGAGGGGTGACGGCTAACCGACCATGAAAAAAAGAGAGTTCATCGCGCAGGATCTGCTCAGCAAAATCTACCAGCACCGCGACAGCCCGCTGGAAAAACTGCCGCCGGAGCGCCGGCTCGCTGAAGAGTATGGCGTTTCACGCTTTACCCTGCGCAAAGCGCTGGAGAAACTGGTGGCCATCGGGGCGGTACGCATTGTGCAGGGCGCCGGCATCTTCATTAATCCCGGCGTCGGCAACAACCCGCTGATTTATAACTCGATTACCGAAAAGAAATTCAACCAGATCAGTTACCGCCTGCTGGAACTGCATAAACGCCGCCCGGACAGCGAGGAGCGGCAGATTTTCGGCCTGACGGACGACGATTTTATCTGGGCGTTTACCCGGCTGCGCAAAGTGGATGCGGCTAATGTGCAGCTTGAATACGCCCGGATGCCCGCTGCCGGGTTTGCTGACCTGACGCCGGACACTATTGAGCACTCAATCCAGCAATACCTGCTCAGCAAAGGGTGCGCCCTTTCCCATTCCCTGACCCACTACCGCGCCACCACCGTCAGCAAGGCCCAGGCGGAACTGTTAGCCTGCAAGAAAGGCATCGCGGCCATGCACATCCTTAACCGCGGCATTCTGCCCGATGGGCGGGTGGCGATTTTCAGCGACATCATTGATATCGACTACGCCTGTTCTTATGTGATCCCGTTTAACCGCGATAATCTGGCATTCCGCCAGACCTGACGCTCAGGGCGTATGCATTGCCCCGTTCGGCAGGCGGCTTTGCGTCCACTCATGCGGCCGGTAGACCACCGGGAATGCACCGGCGGCCGCCTCGTCAAACCCGACGCCGATGCCCGGCTGCTCCAGGGGGTAGAGGTAGCCCGCTTCCGGGGCCACCGCGCCCGGAAAGACCCGCAGGGTAGCGTCCGGATAGGCCACAAACTCCTGGATTGCCGCGTTGTGCAGGTGAATGTTGAGATGGGTGTTCACGGCTGCGCCGATTGGCGTCATGTCCGGCGGGCAATGCCATGCCAGCCGCACGCCGAAACTCTGGCAGAAATGGCCCAGCTTCAGTGCCGGGGTAATGCCGCCAATCTGCGACACATGGCAGCGCAGGAAATCGAGGCGCCGGTTAATCACCAGCTCTTTCCACTCGGCCGGGTTATTGAACAGCTCCCCGGTCGCCAGCGGCACTGCCGTCTGCTGGCGGAGTTGCGCCAGCCACTCGTTCTGCTCCGGCGGCAGGATGTCCTCAATAAAATAGGGCTGGTAGCGCTCAAGTTGCCTGGCAAACTGCACCGCCTGCTGTGGGAACAGCCGTTCGTGCACATCATGCAGGATATGGAACTGGTGGCCATATTTCTCACGCAGCGCCTGGAACATGGCGAGCGTGGTTTCCATATAACGCTCCTGATCGTAATAGGCCCCCGGCGTCGGCGCACGGGTGGCATGTAAATCCGGCGCGTGGCCGCCATAAAACCCCAGCTGGCAGCGGATATGGCGATAGCCCTGCGCCAGCAGCCGGTCCACCTCCAGGCAGAGCGCCTCCAGCGTGTCACCGGCGGCGTGGCTGTAAGCAGCGATCGCATCCTTTGATTTCCCGCCAAACAGCTGATAAAGCGGCATGTCCGCCAGTTTGCCTTTGATGTCCCATAAGGCCATATCAATACCGGCGATCGCATTGTTGATCACCGGGCCGTTCCGCCAGTAGGCGTTGACCATCATCATCTGCCAGAGATCTTCGATGTGGTTCGCATCCCGCCCGACCAGCAAAGGCCGGAGGTATTCGTCGACCATGACTTTTACCGCCAGCGGCCGCTGCTGAAAGGTCGCGCAGCCCAACCCGGTGATCCCTTTATCTGTGGTGATCTTTACCACCACCAGATTATGGCGGTCAGGGCGGGTGATCCGGCATTCAATATCGGTAATCAGGGTGGGCTGCATTGCTTTCTCCTTCACGGAAAGGGTATTTCCCGGCCAACGAGGGGAATAGAAAAAATAATGATTTTTCTCATTTCATCCTATTCCGGCGCTATTTGTAAACGGATAATCCGAACTTTTATTTTGGTCTGGAAAAGGGAAATAATGCCGTTAAAAACCAGACCAATTCGTTTTTCACCCCGTGTGCTGCCTGAGGATGTGACGCACCGCATGGTTTATTGGCTTGTTTTGCGCAGAGGGCCACCCTACCATCCTTTTCTATCAGGAGTCCCTTCTCGTCTGACAGTGAGGCCTTATGGAAAATACCCAGGCAGCCCAGGCCATTATTCCGCTGATGGGCGGTAATAATAATATTAATAAGATCTGGCATTGTATGACGCGCCTGCGTTTTGACGTGGTGGATGAAAGCCGCGTGGAGTGGGACGCCATTAAAAAGCTGCCCGGCGTATTGGGTGCACAATATCAGCGCGATCAGGTACAGGTTATTATTGGCCCACAGGTCACACTCTGGTATCAGGCCATTATGGCGAAACGCGATCCTGCCGCCGGGGAGGCCACCGTAAAAACGCATAAGGGGCTGATCTCGCGGTTTATGGATACGGTCTCCGGCGTGTTTGGCCCGATTGTTCCGGCCATCGCCGGGGCGGGAATGATAAAAGGGTTACTTGCCGGGCTGATTGCGCTGAATATTATTTCCGCCAAAAGCGACACAGTGATGGTGATTGATCTTATCGCCAGCGGGGTGTTCTATTTTCTGCCGTTTTTCCTCGCCGTCTCTGCCGCGCGGATATTTAACACCAATGAATACCTGGCCGCCGCCGTCGCTGCCTGCCTGATGTACCCCACATTAATGGACGCCGCCAAAGCGTTGGCCGCGCATACGCCGGGTGCGGCCGGTGCTTTCTATTTTATCGACGTGATCCCGGTATCTGTTTTTAACTATTCGGCCAGCGTCATTCCGGTGATTATGTCTGTCTGGGCGCTGAGTTATATTCACCGCGGGGTCAATGCCCTGATGCCGGAGGTGTTCAAAACCGTCTTTACCCCAACGCTGACGCTGTTTATCACCGCACTGGTTTCATTAACGCTTATCGGCCCGTTGGGGATCTACGTAGGGAAAGCGCTGGCGCTGTTTATTCAGGGGCTGTTTGATATTTCTGCGGTATTTGCCGGGGTCATTGTCGGCGCAATCCGCCCGGTGGCAGTACTGACCGGAATGCACCACGCCATGACGCCGGTCGCGCTGCAAAATTTTGCCACCAAAGGCTATGATATGCTGATGCCGATGATGTTTATGGCCAATATGGCCATTGCCGGCTCCACCTTCGCGCTCTGTTTTCACAGCAAAACCCGTGCAGAGCGATCGGTCGTGCTGTCAGCGGCAATTTCTGCCCTGTTAGGCATAACTGAACCGGCACTGTTTGGCGTGCTGACGAAATATAAAAAAGCGTTTATTGCCACCACCATCAGCAGCGCCCTGGCCTCTGCCTTTATTGCCTTCTTTGGCGTACGGCTCTACGGCTATATTCTGTCGAGTATCTTCAGCCTGCCCGCCTATATCGGCCCCTACTTTATGTATATTCTGATGGGCGTCACGCTCTCATTAGGACTGGCTTTTTTACTGACCTATTTTATGGTGGTCAAAGGCAAGCCCCTGATCCAGCCTGACCCCGAAACCGCCCGCTGATCCGCCCCGGCCGCCTTAAGCGGCCTTTTTCTGCTGTCAATTCCTCTTCTGAATAATCCACTGCATTTTATAACCTTCACCAATTAGTTAATTATTTCTAACATATCAATTCAGTTGAATTTATTACCCTATAGGCAGCTAATTATTCCCGGCCACGCAAGGTGATAACAGGAGATAATGATGACATGGGAATATAATCAGCAAACGGGCGAATTAAGGCATAACGGCGAGTTTATTGCTCAGGGGTATAGTGGGAAAGGCGTAGCTAAAAATGATCCATCAAAGCAGCATATTAGGGATAACGGCCCCATCCCTAAAGGCTATTGGCGAATTGCCGGTCATAACAATAATAAGAGCCCCTGGACGCTCGTATTAGAGCCTTTAGCGGGAACCAATACATTCGGACGTGACTCTTTTTTAATTCATGGCGATAACCGGAGAACCGTGGGGGACTCATCTAAAGGCTGCATCATTATTAATGGTGCCGAATTACGCAGCAGTATCTTTAATTCAGGCGATACCGTATTGGTGGTCAGATGAAAAAGATACTACCTCTTGCACTTATATTATCCTTTAATGTGTTTTCTTCTGAGAAGGGAAAAGAAAATACATCGCCAATTATCGCTGCCTCCCAATTAGCTGAGCGTGTCCGTCAACAGGGGGCACATAAGGTACTTCACGATATGTTTTACTACGATGTCAATGCCGATAGCGGGGAGTGGAATTACATTTTAAATCACCTTACTAATGGGAACAGTGACTGGCTCAACGTTATACCTTTGCTTGCCGACGCGGGCGCTGAAGGTATGAATATTGATATCAGTCAGGCATTAGCCTTAGCGCTGGTGAAGAACACCGATGGGGTATTAGCCATTCTTGATGACCGTATTATCCCCATCAGTACGAACGAGGTTTGCTCCCTGCCGCTTTATAACATGACCATCCCTGAAGAAAACGAGTATGTCGTTAAAGCCATTCAGGCGCTCTATAAAAGCAACAGCGTGCAGGCACAGAAATGTTTGCAGGAATTAATCACAACCGTAGGCCAATCTGACCCCTCCTGGGTGGTGGATTGATATGGTAATTTCAGTCTATATCTTCCTGAAAGGCGACGCGATTGGCCAGGGCTATTTTTTAATCCATGGAGATAACTCTGACACTATTGGCAATTCATCTGAAGGCCATATGATTATTAACGGTGCCGGGCTGCGGAGACGTATTTATAACTCAGGCGATACAATATTGGTGGTCAGATGAAAAAGATAATACTTCTTGCAGTCATATTATCCTTAAATGTTATGGCTTCTGACGAGAAAAAGGAGAAGCGGTCACCCATCATCACTGCGTCTCAATTAGCTGAACTCGTCCGCCAACAGGGAGCTGACAATGCGATTTCAACGCTTTCCGGCACTGATGGTGATGGTGGGGAGTGGAAGTATGTGATGGATAAGATTTCCTCCGGAAAGAGTGAGTGGCTTAACGTTGTACCTTTACTTGCCGACACGGGCCCTGAAGGCATGAGCATTGATATCAGCCGTGCAGTAGCGCTGGCACTGGTAAATAACACTGAAGGTGTATTGTCTATTATTAATGACCATTTCATCCCCATCAGTACACGTGATGTCTGTTCCATGCCGTTCAATAACAAGACCCGGCCTGAACGAAATGAGTATGTCGTCAACGCCATCCAGGTGCTCTATAAAAGCAACAGCGTGCAGGCGCAGAAATGTTTGCAGCAATTAATCAAAACCGTAGGCCAATCTGACCCGTCGTGGGAGGGGGATTAACATGGCAATACCCGTTTATATGTACCTGAAAGATGATGCGAATAACCTTATCAAAGGCGGTGTCGATGTTTATGGCCGGGAAAACAGCGTGGAAGTGCTGGGTTTTCATCATAGCGTGGATATGCCCACCGATGACCATACCGGGAGAATCAGCGGAAAATGCCAGCACCTGCCTTTTCTGATTGAAAAAGAGATCGACTGCGCCACACCCTATTTATATAAGGCACTGACATCCGGGCAAACCCTGAATTCCGTAGAATTAAAACACTACCGGATTAATGATGCCGGGCAGGAAGAGGAGTATTACACCGTTCTGCTGGAACAGGCGAAAGTCGTCAACGTTCTCCCCCTCATGCATGACATAAAAGATGCTACCAAAGAGAAATTCAACCATCTTGAACTGGTCGAATTCCGCTATGAAAAAATCATCTGGCACTATCTCGACGGCCATCTTATCCACAGTAATAGCTGGTTAGAGCGCGCATAAATAAGGCCGCCCTGAGGCGGCCTGCTTATTTCCGGTAACGCTGTCAAAACCGGGCGCTGACGCCGAGGTTATACATAAACTGCTCGCCGCTGCTGAGGCCGCCGGTCTGGGAGACCGCCGCAAAGGCCGCGACGTTGTCAGTCAGCGGCAGGTTAGCCCCAACCGTGACGTCTACCCAGTTGGTGTCCTGCGTGGCGCTGGTACGGGAAAAACGGGTCTGGGTCGATTTAATCCCACCGCCGGCGCGGTAGATATCGTCGCCGAACTGGTGCTGATAACTCAGCTCCGCATAGGGATTAATGCGGGTAAAGCGTGCATCCATCCGCCAGCCCAGTGCGCCAATCTGCGAATGGTAGGTCTGGTCGTCAAACCGCATGGCGGTGCTGCGGCTGCTTTTCTCACTGTAACCGTCCACGCTGCTGTAATCCCAGGCAAACTGCGCCATCGGGCCGGTGGTCAGCCAGCTTGCGACCGGGAAATCCCAGCCTGCCGTTAACCGGGCGCCCACCTGTTTGCCGTCAGTGTCGCCCTCTTCCCGGCGGGTGGCCTCGCCCAGCCGCATACTGCGGTTGATGTCATCGAAATTCACCGTCGCCCAGTGCACATCGGCATTAAACCAGCCATTTTCAGCGACGTTCACCGTGCTGTAAGCCGACAGCAACCAGCCGCGCGCCTTGTAGTTATAGCGGCTGGAGGGGCGCTGGCGGTCGTCGGCACCGGCCAGCAGTGCGCCCACCAGCCAGGTGTCGGTCAGCTGGTAATCCATGCCGATACTGACGTTATGCGAGGTGGCGTTGCCGTCCCCTGCTGCCGTATTGGCGCTGTACTCCATATGCTGCCCCATATAACCGCCGAACATACCGAGGCTGCCCTGTGGGTTAGGGGTGGTGCGCAATTGCTGGAAGCGGCTGTCGAGGATCCCTTGCGCGTTGCGCCCCAATGCCAGCGTGGCCTGGTTCAAAGCCACTGCCTGCGCCGGGCCGTCCAGCACGGACTGGATATAGTCGGCGATCAGCGCATGGGTCTGTGGGCTGGGGTGCAGGTGATCGGCAAACAGGAACGCCTGGCTGCTGCTGAAGCCGGGCGTGGCGGCATTACACAGCGCCGCAGAGAGCCCCGGCGGGCAGGCCATACCGGCGGTGTTGGTCAGGCCATAAATCGCCGGATCGATAAGCACTTCATTCAGCAGGCCGTCCACGTCCACACGCACGATATTGCCACCGGTCGCGGCCAGCGCGGCGTCTTCCGTCTGGTTATACACCGCTGTCAGTGTGCCCGCCGCCGTGGCGAGCTGGTCATAGGCAGCGATTAAGGTCTGCGACAATGTCTGCGCCACGGCATCGGGCGCGCCGGTGGATTGCACCGCGGCGGTCAGGGCCTGATGGATAGCAGTAAGGCGGGCCGCGGCGTCAATGGTCCGCTGGCTGTTGAGCACGCTATAAGCCGCCTGCAACGCCGCGTCGGCATTGGCCGGCAGCGCCGCCGTGATCACCAGCTCCATGATCGCCGGCGTCAGGCCGATGTTCGGCACCGTCGGCACAATCACCGTGCCGGCCCCGGCATTGACCAGCGCCTGCACCTGCCCGGCGGCAGCACCGGCACTGGCGGCCGCTACCGCGGCAGCGGTGTCGATATTCAACGCGGCCGCCGCCAGATCATTCCCGCCGACCCAGTGAATGTAGAGGCCATCACGGTCAGCCTGCCCGCCGGTCAGGCTCAGATATTCACTGACCTGATCGCCGGTAGTATTGTAAAGGGGGTCGGTTTCCGGCACGGCGGTAGCGCCGCCGGTGGCATAGTTGGTTCCGCCGGATTGCGAGGGCGCCAGCGTCTGCCCGGCGCGTTCCGCCAGGATCTCATCATAGAGCGCGGCATCGGCACCGCTGTAGGTAAAGCGGCCAATATTCCCGGAATCACTCAGGCTGTCGCCAAAGACATATACCGCGTCATAGGCCTGCGCTGAATTACTTCCCCACAACATCATTGCCACTGCCAGTGCAGCCGCTTTTTTACGGCCGTCAGATTTTTTTATCTCCGGCATGGGGACTCCAAAGAGCCATCAGGCTATATCAAGGAACAGAATAGGTTACGCCAGCACAATCAGGATTGGTTTACTTTTGCTTTAATTTTGCACAATGCAAGTATAACTATTGTTCGCTTCTGACGGGCGTCAAGGTATCTGATTGAAAAAATGCAGGAGGTCGCACAGGTTGGGGAAAAGAGGGCATAAAAAACCCCGGCACGGCGGCCGGGGCGGGCAAGATTACGATTGCGGCTGGCCTACCGGCCCGGCGCCCAGCGTGCCGCCCGGCGATGCCTGGCCACTCGGCGCGTGCGGGCGGCCATCCTCTTTGACGGCGCTGCTCTGGTGTGAACAGCCCGCCAGTGACGTTAATGCGGTGACCACCAGCAGGAGCGTTGACAGCTTTTTCATATAACCACCTCGTTGTAAAGGGAATAAAGGTCTTTCTGAAAACGTGAAAACTAAAGCATAGACAAGGAATCGCCACCTTACCGGCTGATTTTCCTTTGCATTCATCCAGGACGCACCCCGGCCGCCGCGCTATGATTCGGTATACGCCGTTATTGCCCGTCCGGGAGAGAGGGAAACCGTTATGTTGCGTTGTCGCTGGGTCAGCGCTGACCCGCTGTATATCGACTATCACGATCATGAGTGGGGCGTGCCGCAGCACGACAGCCGCGTGCTGTTTGAGATGCTCTGCCTGGAAGGGCAGCAGGCCGGGCTTTCCTGGATCACGGTGCTGAGAAAACGTGCCCATTACCGCGAATGTTTTCATGATTTTGACCCGCACAACGTGGCGGCGATGAAGCCTGCGGATGTCGACAGGCTGATGCAGGACGCCGGGCTTATCCGCCACCGCCGCAAGCTGGAGGCGATCATTATCAATGCGCGCGCCTGGCTGGCCATGGCGGAAGCGGGCGAAGATTTCACCCGCTTTATCTGGGGGTTTGTTGACCACCAGCCGCAGCTGAACCGCCCGCAGGGCGCGGCGATCCCGGCCAAAACTGCCGCGTCGGAGGCGCTCTCTAAGGCGTTGAAGAAACGTGGCTTTACCTTTGTCGGCCCGACCATCTGTTACGCCTTTATGCAGGCGTGCGGCCTGGTGAACGATCATCAGGCGGACTGTTTCTGTTGCCCGGAGCAGGCCACGGTATGATCCGGGCGTTCCGGCCGGCGGATATGGAGCCGCTGATGGCGCTGTGGCTGGCGAGCACCATCGCCGGGCACCCGTTTATTGAGGCGCGCTATTGGCATGAAAGTGCGCCGCTGGTGCGCGAAGCCTATCTGCCGCGTGCCGATACCTGGGTGGATGAGCGCGACGGCGGGCTGGCCGGGTTTATCAGCGTGATGGACGGCCGTTTTGTCGGCGCGCTGTTTGTGGCACCTGCACGCTTCGGCACCGGTGTGGCGGATGGCCTGATGGCCTGGGTGCAGCAGCGCTTTCCCCTGCTCAGCCTGGAAGTCTATATGCGCAACCACCGGGCGGTGGCCTTTTACCGCAAATGGGGGTTTGTGCCGCAGCGGAAACTGCGCCACCGCGACACCCACGCGATGACGCTGATCATGGCGTGGAAAGCGCAGCCCTGACCCGTAACATTTTGAGAATTATCTCTAGCACTTTTCTTAGTTTTCCCGGTCATAATGCCCCTCTGCCGCGCGGTTGGCCCGGCAACTCAAAAGATAATGACCTGTGCTTGATTAATTAGGTGAGGGCACTCTTCACCATGCTGACTTGTTACAAAGGATCGACAATGAAAAAACGTACGCTGATTGTGGCCGGCGCGCTTAGCCTGTCACTGGCCCTGGCGGGCTGTACCACCAACCCTTACACCGGTGAGCGTGAAGCCGGGAAAGCCGGCATCGGTGCCGGGCTGGGGGCCGCACTGGGCGCAGGCGTCGGGGTGCTCTCCTCCTCCAAAAAAGACCGCGGCAAGGGCGCCCTGATCGGCGCGGCAGCCGGGGCAGCCCTGGGCGGCGGCGCAGGCTACTACATGGACGTGCAGGAAACCAAACTGCGCCAGAAAATGCAGGGCACCGGCGTCAGCGTGACCCGCGAAGGCGACAACATCGTGCTGAATATGCCGAATAACGTCACCTTTGATACCGACGCCAGCAACCTGAAACCGGCCGGGGCCAATACCCTGTCCGGCGTGGCGATGGTACTGAAAGAGTATGAGAAAACCGCCGTCAATGTGATCGGCTATACCGACAGCAGCGGCGCGCGTGCACACAACATGACGCTCTCCCAGCAGCGTGCAGACAGCGTCGCCAGTGCGCTGATCACCCAGGGCGTTTCAGCCGCGCGCATCCGCACCAGCGGTGCCGGCCCGGACAACCCGATCGCCTCCAACAGCACCGCAGAAGGCAAAGCGCAGAACCGCCGCGTTGAGATCACCCTCAGCCCGCTGCAATAAACGCTTTTCCGTGACGAACAAAGCCCGGTGCCGTGCGCCGGGCCTCTCCGCTCTGCCCCCACTCTGTGCTACTCTCGCTGCGTCTTCCCTGCCGCGTGGAATCTCCTATGTCACTGAAAGCGCTGGCCCGTGAGCTGGGCCTCTCCGTCACCACCGTCAGCCGGGCGCTGAACGGCTATGACGATGTGGCCCCCGCCACCAAACAGCGGGTGGATGCCGCTGCCCAGCGCATGGGTTACCGCCCCAACACGCTGGCGCGCCGCCTGAAAATGGGCAAGATCGATGCCGTGGGGTTGCTGTTTCCGTTCGAACCGCGCCCGTTGAACAACTCGGCGTTCATCGAGATGGTAGGGAGCATCAGCCATGAACTGGCGCGCCAGGAGATCGATCTGCTGCTGGTGGCCGAGGAGCAGGAACCCGCAGGCATAGCGCGGCTGATTGAAAGCAAACGGGTGGATGCGCTGCTGGTGGCGCACACCCAGCCGGACGACCCGCGCCTCCAGGTGCTGCAACAGATCGGTTTCCCTTTTCTGGCGCTCGGCCGCAGCCGGCTTACCCAGCCTTACGCCTGGTTCGATTTCGATAACCATGCCGGTACGCTGCTGGCGGTGAACCACCTGGTCGCGCTCGGCCACCAGCGCATCGCCTATCTGGGGGAAACCAGCCCGCAGACGTTTGTCGGCCAGCGCCGCCAGGGCTTTCTGGACGGTATGCAGAGGAACGGATTGCCGCTGCCGCCGGCGTATCTTGGCCGGATTTTGCCGACCCGCCGCGCCGGTTACCAGGCGACGCGCGCGCTGCTGGCCCTGCCGCAACCGCCCACGGCCCTGATCACCGACAACAATATGCACGGCGAAGGCGCGGTGATGGCGCTGCATGAGGCGGGGCTGCTGGAGAGCGGCCAGGTTTCGCTGGTGATCTATGACGGCCTGCCGCCTGACAGCCTGATTGACCTGCCGATCACTGCCGTGACCCAGGCGACACGCGAAGCGGTCGGGCGGCAGATCGCGGAAATGACGCTGGCGCTGATCCGCGGCGAGCCGGTCAGTAGCTTGCAGGTACTCTGGCAGCCTGCCTTACAGCCCGGCATCAGCTCCCATCCCCTGCGTTAACCGTCACGCTTTCCGCCGCTTTCCCGATAATTTTTTATCCTGATCACACATCCCACACCTTTTTCTATCCATCCGAAACGTTTCGGATCAATGCTTACCGTGCTGATTCACGCTTTTTCACGGAGTTTTGTCATGGATAACCCAATTTGCCGCCTGACCAGCCCTGCCACGGATGTCGTGATCCGTTGCACCCCGGTGGCTGAAATTCTCTACTGGGGGCCGCACCTGCCGGCTTTCAATGCTGAAGATATCGCGACCCTGAGCCGCCCGGTGCCGAATGGGCGGCTGGATGTGGATGTGCCGCTGACCCTGGCGGCAGAGAATGGCCGCGGGCTGTTTGGTTCACCGGGTGTGGAGGGGCACCGTGACGGGCTGGACTGGTCACCGGTGTTTACCACCTGCCGGGTCGAGCAACAGGACAACGGCGTGGTGATCACCGGTGAGGATCAGCAGGCCGCCCTGCGTTTCACCAGTGAAGTGCACCTGGATGCACAAAGCGGCGTACTGCGCGTGCGCAATACCCTGACCAACCTGCATACGCAGCCTTATCAGGTCGGCCGCCTCGCCGTGACCCTGCCGCTGCCGGAACAGGCGGCAGAGGTGATGGGCTTCCACGGCCGCTGGGTACGTGAGTTCCAGCCACACCGCACCCACCTGTCGCATGGCGGCGTGGTGCAGGAGAACCGCCGCGGCCGCACCTCCCATGAATATTTTCCCGGCATGATCCTCGGCCAGCCCGGCTTTTCAGAGCAACAGGGCGAGGTCTGGGGCGTGCACCTGGGCTGGAGCGGCAACCATCGCCTGCGCGCCGATGTGAAAACCGACGGCCGCCGCCAGGTGCAGGCCGAAGCGCTCTATTTTGCCGGTGAGCAGAGCCTCGGCGCGCAGCAGAGCCTCAGCACGCCGTGGCTCTACGCCAGCTACAGCAGCACGGGTATGAACCTGATGAGCCAGCAGTTCCATCGCCATGTCCGCAGCCAGATCCTGCGCTTCCCCAGCGCCCGCCCGCGCCCGGTGCACCTCAATACCTGGGAAGGGATCTATTTTGACCACGACCCCAGCTACATCATGGCGATGGCCACCCAGGCCGCCACGCTTGGCGTTGAGCGCTTCATCATTGATGACGGCTGGTTCCGGGGGCGCGACCATGACCGCGCCGCACTGGGCGACTGGTATCTGGATGAGAAAAAATACCCCAATGGCCTGGCACCGGTGATTGAGCACGTTCACCAGCTGGGTATGGAGTTCGGCATCTGGGTCGAGCCGGAGATGATTAACCCGGACTCCGATCTCTACCGCGCGCACCCGGAGTGGCTGCTGGCGCTGCCGGGCTATCAGCAGCCGCCGGGGCGCTTCCAGTACGTGCTCGATTTAAGCAACCCGGCGGTGTTTGATTACCTGCTCACGCGCATGAGCTGGCTGCTGGGCGAGCATGATATCCAGTATGTGAAGTGGGATATGAACCGCGAGGTCGTGCAGCCGGGGCATGAAGGGCGGGCAGCGGCGACCGCGCAAACCACACAGTATTACCGGTTGCTGGATACGCTGATGGCGCGCTTCCCGCAGGTGGAGTTTGAGGCCTGCGCCTCCGGCGGCGGCCGCATCGACTATGAAGTGCTCAAGCGCAGCCACCGTTTCTGGACGTCTGACAACAATGATGCCCTGGAGCGCCAGCGCATCCAGCGCGGCATGAGCTACTTCTTCCCGCCCGAGGTGATGGGGTCGCATATTGGCGCCGATCGCTGCCATGCGACCTACCGCCGCCACGACATCCAGTTCCGCGGCCTGACCGCGCTGTTCGGCCATATGGGGATTGAACTCGACCCGGCCAACGCCGGTGAGCAGGAACAACACGCCTTTGCGCACTATATTCAGTTGCACCGCCAGTGGCGCGACCTGCTGCACAGCGGCGACAGCGTCCGGCTTGATCACCCTGACCCGGCCACACTGGCGCACGGGGTGATAAGCCCGGCGCGCGACCGGGCGATTTTCTGCGTGGCCCAGCTGGCGATGCCCACGTACTCGATGCCGGGGCGGTTGCGTATTCCGGGATTGCTGCCGGATGCCCGCTACCGTGTGACCGTGCTGGACGCCCCGCCGGTGATAGCCGAAGAACAGGGCGGCCATGTGATGCGGGTGCTGCCCGGCTGGCTCAGCGCACCGGTGGAGGCCGGCGGCAGCTGGCTGGCCCAGGCCGGGCTGGCGCTGCCGGTACTTGACCCGGAAAGCGCCCTGCTGTTGGGCATTGAACGCTGTTAACCCGATCAGGCCGGGCAAACGCCCGGCTTTTTATGACAGGCCGTGCAAGGAAAAACCTTATGAATTCACCCGTCTGTACTTACAAAAACAACAGGAACTTCTGGATTTTCGGCGCTTTCTTTTTCCTCTATTTCTTCATTATGGCAACCTGCTACCCGTTCCTGCCGATCTGGCTGGCAGATGTCATTGGCCTGAGCAAAACCGAGACCGGCGTGGTGTTTGCCAGCATGTCGCTGTTTGCCATTGTGTTCCAGCCCATATTCGGCCTCATTTCTGACAAGCTCGGCCTGAAAAAACACCTGTTATGGGTGATCGCGGTGCTGCTGTTCTTCTTTGCGCCGTTCTTCCTCTATGTGTTCGCGCCGCTGCTGCGCTTTAACGTGCTGCTGGGCGCGCTGTGCGGCGGGGCGTACATCGGCTTCGTGTTCGCCGGCGGCTCCGGGGCCACCGAAGCCTATATCGAACGGGTAAGCCGTAACAGCCACTTCGAATATGGCAAAGCGCGGATGTTCGGCTGTTTTGGCTGGGGGTTGTGCGCCTCCACCGCCGGGATCATGTTCAGCATCAACCCGGACATCGTGTTCTGGATGGGCTCCGGCGCGGCGGTGTTGCTGATGCTGCTGTTGCTGATTGCCAAACCCCAGGAGAACCGTAATGCCGTGGTGGTGAATGCCCTGGGGGCGAATGCCCGGCAGTTCAGCCTGAAACAGGTCGGCGAGCTGTTCCGGATGCGCGCGCTGTGGCTGTTTATCTTCTACATCATTGGGGTGGCCTGCGTGTATGACGTGTTTGACCAGCAGTTCGCCAACTTCTTCAAGACGTTCTTTACCTCCCCGCAGCACGGCACCGAGGTGTTCGGCTTTGTCACCACGGCCGGTGAGTTGGCCAACGCGCTGATCATGTTCTGCTCGCCGTGGATCATTAACCGCATCGGCGCAAAAAATACGTTGCTGGTCGCGGGCACCATTATGTCCGTGCGGATTATCGGCTCGGCATTTGCCACCAGTGCCGCAGAGGTGATCGTGCTGAAAATGCTGCACGCGCTGGAAGTGCCGTTCCTGCTGGTGGGGGCCTTCAAATACATTACCGCCATTTTTGACACCCGCTTCTCCGCCTCTATCTACTTGATTGGCTTTTGCTTCTCGAAACAGCTGGCGGCGATTTTCCTCTCTGCATTCGCCGGATCAATGTATGACCGCATCGGCTTCAGTGACACTTATTTCATTCTCGGCGGCATTGCGCTGAGCGTGACGGTGATTTCCGCCTTTACCCTCAGCAGCCGCCCGAAAAGCCTGCCGGACACGGATGCCCTGCCCGGCCGCGCCGCCTCATAGCAGCCAAAAGCGGCTGCCGTATATTCGGCAGCCGCTGCAGTATGGTAGTCTCCGGTGTCAGTTAGCCAGGAGGATATGCAGTGAACAGAAGTAAGGGTGCGGGGCGCGCAACCATCAGCGATGTCGCCAGAGCGGCAAATACCGGTAAGACCAGCGTGTCGCGTTATCTTAACGGCGAACAGAACCTGCTCTCCGATGACCTGAAACAGCGCATCGAGACGGCAATTCATTCACTCAATTACCGGCCGAGCCAGATGGCGCGCAGCCTGAAAGGCGGCCAGACCCGGCTTATCGGCCTGATCATTGCTGACATTACCAACCCCTACTCCGTTGACGTGATGCGCGGGGTCGAAGCCGCCTGCCGCCGTCAGGGCTTTACCCTGCTGGTGTGTAACACTAACAATGAGATCAACCAGGAGCAGCACTACCTGCAACTGCTGAGCAGCTATCAGGTAGAGGGCATTGTGGTGAACGCAGTGGGGATGCGTGAAGAGGCGCTGTCGATGCTGCAACAATCGCTGCTGCCGATGGTGCTGATTGACCGCAAAATCCCTGACTTCACCTGTGATGTGGTGGGGCTGAATAACCGCGAAGCGGCGACGCTCGCCACCCACCACCTGATCGATCAGGGCTTCGAGGCGATTCTGTTCCTGAGTGAGCCGGTAGGCACCGTGAATACGCGGCTGGAGCGGCTGGACGCTTACCGCGCCACCATGCAGGCCTACCCTGATTTACAGGCCCGGAGCGCGGAAGTGCTGCTGACGGACAGCGCGCAGCTCGATGCCGTGCTCAGCGATTTCAGCCGCAGCAACCGTGGCCGCCGCAAAGCGGTGCTCTCGGCAAATGGTGCACTGACGTTACATATAGCCCGCGCTATGCGCCGCCTCGGCATCCGCTGGGGCAGTGACATCGGCCTGCTGGGCTTTGATGAGCTGGAGTGGGCAGAGCTGGCGGGCGTCGGCATCACGACGTTCAAACAACCGACGTATGAAATGGGTTACGCTGCGCTTGAGCAGGTAGTGAAACGTATTCAGGGCTGCCAGGACGACCCGTGCGAACAGGCGTTTTCCGGCGAACTGATTGTGCGGGGGTCGACGTCGCTGTGAGGCTCAGGGCTTCGGCATAGGGTTCATCACTGCGCCCAGCACATCGGCTGGGTTAAGCGAAAGCAAATGGGCCAAATGCGCAAATTCGATCACGTCTAACCGTCTTTCGCCATTTTCCACTTTCGCGATAAAGGATTGCGGGCGCTTTAATGCTGACGCCAGTTGCTGCTGGGTCAGCCCTTTCTCACGCCTTGCCGTGCGTAACAGGCTGATGAGCCGTTGGTATTCTTCCGCATAAATAGATGACATGCCTGACGCCTCGCTTTTATCCCAAAATCGAATATCAGCTATTTACGCGGTTATCCCAAAACCGGATAATTCGTCAATCTGATCTGGCAAAGGAAATGCACATGGAACCTCAGGACTGGCACTCAGCCGACATCATCGCCGCATTGAAAAAACGCGGCACCAATCTCTCCGCCCTTTCCCGCCAGGCCGGGCTGGCGCGGTCTACCCTGTCCAACACACTGGTACGCCCGTGGCCGAAAGGCGAATGGCTGATAGCCGAAGCGCTGGAGGTTCACCCGGCGGTGATCTGGCCCAGCCGTTATCAGGGTGAACAGGCATTGCGCCGACCGAGAAACCCTGCAAAGCCTTCTCTCTGATTCAACGAACTCTGTGACGGCGATCGTAAATCAGCATTTCCCCGCTTTTCAGTGGAACCGGTTCCATCTAACGTGTTATTAACATCAACGGCCGGTTTTTGAACGTTCACCGTTCATCAGGGTTGAGTGCGGCGGACATTCCGCCAATGAGGAACAGAGATGACCAGAGAAATTGTTGTAGTAACCGCCGCTTACGGCAGCGATCGCGTGCGTGAGCTGGGCGGCCAGGCGGCGCTGTTGCCGGTGATTGCCAAAGCCGGGGCCGACAGCGTGGAGATCCGCCGCGAACTGTTTGACACCCTGTCGCTGACGGAACTGCCGGCATTGGGCGACACCATCGCCCATCACCAGCTGGGGTGTGTTTACTCCGTGCCGGAGGCGCTGTTCCGCGAGGATGGCGCATTGCATACCGGGCTGGAGGGCTTCTTTCTGGAAGCACAGCAACTGGGCGCGCGGGTGATGAAACTCTCGCTGGGCCACTACCGCCCCGGCACCAATCTGTCGGTGCTGAAAAAGGTATTGGACGCCCAGCCGGTGCGGCTGGTGGTGGAAAATGACCAGACGCCGGACTGCGGCATCCTGCTGCCGATGAGCGCCTTTTTGCGTGCCGCGTCAGACGCCGGCCTGCCGCTGGGCATGACGTTTGATATGGGCAACTGGCACTGGGTCGGGCAGGCGCCGCACTGCGCGGCGGACACGCTGGCCGATCACGTCACCTATGTGCACGTCAAAGCCGCCACACGCCACGCCGGAAAATGGCAGGCGGTGGCGCTGGACAACAGCGACGGCCAGTGGCGCGAGCTGCTGAACCGCCTGCCGATGGACGCCCCCCGCGGCATTGAATTCCCCCTGGAGGGCGACGACCTGATTGCCGTTACCCGCCATTATGTTGACCTGCTTCGCGCGGAGTGATGATGACGACTGAAAATAATGCAATGACCCCGCTGGACGCAGTGACCTTTGGTGAAGCGATGGCGATGTTCGTCGCTGACCAGCCCGGCGATCTGGCCGGGGCCGAACACTTCACCAAACGGATTGCCGGCGCAGAACTGAACGTGGCGATTGGCCTGGCCCGCCTGGGGCTGAACGTCGGCTGGGCCAGCCGGGTCGGTAATGATTCGTTTGGCCGCTATACCTTGCAGCAGCTGGAAAAAGAGCGGATCAACAGCGCGCAGGTCACGGTGGATGCGCGCTACCCCACCGGTTTCCAGTTAAAAGACAAACGCTTGGATGGCACCGATCCCACCGTGGAGTATTTCCGCAAAGGGTCGGCGGCCAGCCACCTCTCGCCGGAAGATTTTAACGCCGATTACTTCGGCGCGGCGCGCCACCTGCATTTGAGCGGCGTGGCGGCGGCCCTGTCCCAAAGCTCGCTGGCACTGGCGCGCCATGCGGCCAAAGAGATGCGCCGGATGGGTAAAACGATTTCCTTCGACCCCAACCTGCGGCCGGTGCTGTGGCCCAGCGAGGCGGCAATGGTGGAAGCACTGAATGAGCTGGCTTTCCAGGCGGATTGGGTGCTGCCGGGGCTGAAAGAGGGCCAGATCCTGACCGGTAAACAGACCCCGGAGGAGATCGCTGATTTTTACCTGTCCCGTGGGGTAAAAGCCGTGGTAATTAAACTGGGGGCTGACGGTGCCTGGTTTAAAAGTGCCGACGGCGAACAGGCCACTGTTCCGGCCTGTCGTGTAGAGAATGTCGTGGATACTGTGGGTGCCGGTGACGGCTTCGCGGTCGGGGTGATAAGCGCCCTGCTGGAGGGATTATCGCTGCACCAGGCCGTCGGGCGCGGCAATAAAATCGGCAGCCTGGCCGTGCAGGCCGTCGGGGACAGCGAAGGCCTGCCGACCCGCGCCGCCCTCGGTGAATAGCCGCGTGATGCATCCGGTACGGGAGTTCGCCCGATAACAGAACACATACCCTATTTACTCAGCATCGCAGCCTCTGCCCTACACAGACGTGCGCTGAGTGCGTTGACCTGACAAAGGACCAGAACATGAACGAAGCCAAAATAGCCACCAAACGCTGGTGGTACATCATGCCGATCGTGTTTATTACTTACAGCCTGGCGTACCTCGATCGCGCTAACTTCAGCTTTGCCTCGGCCGCCGGCATTAACGAGGATCTTGGCGTCACCAAGGGCATCTCCTCCCTGTTAGGGGCGCTGTTCTTCCTCGGCTATTTCTTCTTCCAGATCCCCGGCGCGATTTATGCCGAACGCCGCAGCGTGAAAAAGCTGATCTTCTGGTCATTGATCGTCTGGGGCGGCTGCGCCTCGCTGACCGGGGTGGTGAGCAATATCCCGATGCTGGCGGCCATCCGCTTCGTGCTGGGTGTGGTGGAAGCGGCAGTGATGCCGGCGATGCTGATCTACATCAGTAACTGGTTCACCAAGTCCGAGCGCTCACGTGCCAATACCTTCTTGATCCTTGGTAACCCGGTTACGGTGCTGTGGATGTCCGTGGTGTCCGGTTATTTGATCCACGCATTCGGCTGGCGCGAAATGTTCATCATCGAGGGCATCCCGGCGGTGATCTGGGCTTTCTGCTGGTGGGTGCTGGTAAAAGACAAACCGTCACAGGCCACCTGGCTGAGTGCGGAAGAGAAAGCGGCGCTGGAAGCGCAATTGCAGAAAGAGCAGGAAGGCATCAAAGCGGTACGTAACTACGGCGAGGCGTTCCGTTCCCGCAATGTGATCCTGCTCTGTATGCAGTATTTCGCCTGGAGCATCGGCGTGTATGGGTTTGTGCTGTG
Source organism: Nissabacter archeti (assembly GCF_018257325.1). Taxonomy (NCBI): domain Bacteria; kingdom Pseudomonadati; phylum Pseudomonadota; class Gammaproteobacteria; order Enterobacterales; family Yersiniaceae; genus Nissabacter; species Nissabacter archeti. The sequence continues at coordinate 74,888 of NZ_JAERKB010000002.1, read as the reverse complement.
GCTGCCGTCTATCCTGCGCAGCGGCATGGAGATGGGCATGGTGGAAGCGGGCTGGCTCTCTGCCGGGCCGTACCTCGCCGCCACCGTGGCGATGATCGTGGTTTCCTGGCTCTCTGACAAAATGCAGAACCGTAAGCTGTTCGTCTGGCCGCTGCTGCTGATTGGCGCGCTGGCATTCCTCGGTTCCTATCTGGTGGGGGCAAACCACTTCTGGGTGTCGTATGGCCTGCTGGTGGTGGCCGGTGCGGCGATGTATGCGCCTTATGGCCCGTTCTTCGCCATTATCCCGGAGATGCTGCCGCGTAACGTGGCGGGCGGCGCGATGGCGCTGATCAACAGTATGGGCGCGCTCGGCTCCTTCTTCGGCTCCTGGTTCGTCGGCTACCTGAACGGGGCCACGGGCACCCCGGCGGCGTCTTACATGTTTATGGCTATCGCGTTGCTGGCGTCGGTGCTGCTGACGCTGGTGGTCAAACCGGCCCCCAGGCAACCCCACGCCCAGGCAGCCTGATTGACGCAATTTGTTAACCTCCGCGCAACATTGTGGCAAACGCCCAATCGTGCCGCGCGGAGGTTGTGCTATTTTGAATAATCCCTTCTACAACAACCCATTTCCCGGAGTGTGCAATGAAGCCATCCATCGTCCTGTATAAAAAACTTCCTGCCGATCTGCGCCAGCGCCTTGACCAGCATTTCAACGTCATTGAATTCAACGGAATGAACAGCACCACCCGCCCCCAGATCCTGGATGCCCTGCAACAGGCGGAGGGGCTGATTGGCTCAAACGGTAAAGTAGACAAAGAGCTGCTGGATCATGCCCCGCGCCTGCGCGGTGTCTCCACCATCTCGGTGGGCTTCGATAATTTCGATGTGGAAGAACTGACCCGCCGTGGTATTCCGCTGATGCACACCCCTACCGTGCTGACCGATACCGTGGCCGACACCATGATGACCCTGGTGCTGGCGACAGCCCGCCGGGCAGTGGAGTCGGCGGAGCGCGTCAAAGCCGGTGAGTGGAACGGCAGCATCGGCGCGGACTGGTTCGGCGTGGACGTGCACCATAAAACCATGGGTATTCTGGGCATGGGCCGCATCGGCCTGGCGCTGGCAAAACGCGCCCACCTCGGCTTTGATATGCCCATCCTCTACACCGCCCGCCGCCAGCACGCCGAGGCGGAAAACAGCTTCAATGCGCGCCGCTGTGATCTCGATACGCTGCTGTCTGAGTCCGATTTCCTTTGCATCAGCCTGCCGCACACGGATGAAACCTTCCATATGATCAGCCGTGAACAGCTGGCGAAGATGAAATCCAGCGCTATTCTGGTCAACGCCGGCCGTGGCCCGGTGGTGGATGAAGAGGCGCTGATTGAGGCGTTGCAACAGGGCGTGATCCACGCGGCCGGGCTGGACGTGTTCGAGCAGGAGCCGCTGCCGAAAGACTCGCCGCTGCTGAAAATGCCGAACGTGGTGGCGTTGCCGCACATCGGCTCTGCCACCCATGAAACCCGCTACGGCATGGCGGCCTGCGCAGTGGATAACCTGATCGCCGCGCTGACCGGTGAAGTCAAAGAATTCTGCGTGAACCCGGAAGTGCTGAAGAAGTAAGCGGCTGAAAAAGTCACTCCTCCTCCCGCCTCCTCCACCGCGCCCCCATGCCGGGGAGGAGGCGGATTTCTATACAACCCGCACACTGTCATGGCTCTCTCCGACCCCGTTAACCAGGAAGATGGATCGCCATGAAATTTCTCGCCTTTGCTGCCCTGTTTCCGCTCTCTGCGCTCGCCCAGTGGAGCCTGCCCGCCTTTCCCCCGCTCACTGAGCAGCCGCCCGGTCTGTTTACCGGCAGCGCCGCGCTGAAGAAAGGGCAACAGCCGTTACAGTTCACCCATGACGAGCAGTGCTGGCAGCCCGCCGGTGCCGTGCGCCTTAACCAGACGCTCTCTCTGCAACCCTGCGGCACTACCCCAGCGCCCGCCTGGCGGCGCTTTCGTGACGGGCAGTATCAGGTGCAGGTGGATACACGCAGCGGCACACCGACCCTGCGGCTGACAATAAAAGAGAGCGAAAGCCCGGCTGCCGCGCCGGTTGCCGTTTGCCCGCGCTGGGACGGCAAACCGCTGACGGTCACGGCCGGCCCGCTGTTCCGGGAAGGCGAAACAGTGCGCGACGCCTATTCCGGCCGGACGGCGCAGGTCAAAGACGGGCAGATTACCCTGCAACCGGCTCCCGGCAGCGGCGGCCTGCTGTTGCTGGAGGCGGCCGACAGCCCGGCCGCTGCGCCGTTTAACTGGCATAACGCCACGGTCTATTTTGTGCTGACCGATCGTTTCGCCAACGGCAACCCGGATAACGATCACAGCTATGGCCGCCTCCCGGACGGGAAGCAGGAGATCGGCACCTTCCACGGCGGCGATCTGGCCGGGCTGACGCAAAAACTCGACTATCTGCAACAGCTCGGCATCAACGCGCTCTGGATCAGCTCGCCGCTGGAGCAGATCCACGGCTGGGTCGGCGGCGGCACCAAAGGGGATTTCCCGCACTATGCCTACCACGGTTACTACATGCTCGACTGGACGCGGCTCGATGCCAACATGGGCAACGAAAATGACCTGAAACGGCTGGTGGATGAGGCGCACCGGCGCGGCATCCGCATTCTGTTTGATGTGGTGGTGAACCACACCGGTTACGCCACGCTGGCTGATATGCAACAGTTCGGCTTCGGCACGCTCTACCTGAAGGATGCAGAGCGGGAAAGGCTGCTGGGCAAAAACTGGACGGACTGGACGCCCGGCACCGGCCAGACCTGGCACAGTTTCAATGATTACATCAATTTCGGCGACAAAGCGGGCTGGGCAAGCTGGTGGGGTAAAAACTGGATCCGCACGGACATCGGTGATTATGACGCACCGGGCTACGACGACCAGACCATGTCACTGGCGTTCCTGCCGGACATTAAAACCGGGTCCGCCGCTGCCGCCGGGCTGCCGGTGTTCTACCGGCATAAACCGGATACCGCTGCCCGTGAGATCCCTGGTGCGACAACGCGTGACTACCTGACCCACTGGCTGAGCCAATGGGTGCGTGACTACGGCATTGACGGTTTCCGCGTCGATACCGCCAAACATGTGGACAAAGCCACACTGGCACAGCTTAAGCAACAGGCCGCCACTGCGCTGGCAGCGTGGAAAGCGGCGCACCCCCAACAGGCGCTGGATAACGCACCATTCTGGATGACCGGCGAAGCCTGGGGGCACGGCGTGCTGAAAAGTGACTATTATCAGCACGGTTTTGACGCAATGATTAATTTCGATTTCCAGGATCAGGCCGCGGGCGCGCTCGGCTGTTACGCACAGATTGGCCCTGTTTATCAGCAGATGGCGGAAAAATTGCAGGAGTTCAATGTACTGAGTTACCTCTCTTCCCACGATACCCGGCTGTTCTTTAATGAGGATGCAAAAGGCGACCTGCACGCGCAGCAACGTGCCGCTGAATTGCTGTTACTGGCCCCCGGCGCAGTACAGATCTATTACGGCGATGAGAGTGGCCGCCCGTTTGGCGCAACCGGTTCTGACCCGATTCAGGGCACCCGTTCAGAGATGAACTGGGCGCAATTACAGGCGCCTGCACGCGCGGCATTGCTGGCACACTGGCAAAAAATCTCGCAGTTCCGGGCGCGGCATCCGGCAGTGGGTGCCGGTCAGCAGCATATGCAGCCCGATCAGCGCTATTTCGCGTTCAGCCGCTCCCTGAACCGCGACCGGGTATTGGTGGTCTGGGCCGGGAACCCTGCACCCTGAACCGGTGCCTGAAAAAGCCTGTTACCGTGGAAACCGGACACTGATTGCACCTGCCTCTCAGTAGCGTTAAGGTGAATCACCACACACCGATAACAACTGATTAGCATTTTATGAAGTTTTCACGTTTTGGCGAAAAATTTACCCGGTTCTCCGGCATCACCCGCCTGATGGGCGATATGAATGACGGCCTGCGTACGCCGGGCGCGGTGATGCTGGGCGGCGGCAACCCCGCGCAGATCCCGGAGATGCAAACCTATTTCCAGCAGTTGTTTGACGAGATGCTGGCGCAGGGCAAGCTGAATGAGGCGCTGTGTAACTATGACGGCCCCCAGGGCAAGGATGCGCTGCTGCGCGCCCTGTCCGGCATGTTGCGTGAGGAGCTGGGCTGGGAGATCTCCCCGAAAAATATCGCCCTGACCAACGGCAGCCAGAGCGCCTTCTTCTACCTGTTTAATCTGTTTGCCGGTCGCCGTGCTGACGGCAGCATGGGCCGCGTGCTGTTCCCGCTCGCGCCGGAATACCTCGGTTATGCCGATGCCGGGCTGGATGAAGACCTGTTCGTCTCTACCAAACCCACCATCGAACTGCTGCCGGGCGGCATGTTTAAATACCACGTCGATTTTGATCATCTGAACATCACCGATGACATCGGCGTGATTTGCGTTTCCCGCCCCACCAACCCCACCGGCAATGTGCTGACCGATGAGGAGCTGATCCGCCTGGATGCGCTGGCGCAACAGCACGATGTGCCGCTGCTGATTGATAACGCCTACGGCGTGCCGTTCCCCGGCATTATCTTCAGTGAGGCCACGCCGTTGTGGAACCCGAATACCATTCTCTGCATGAGCCTGTCGAAACTCGGCCTGCCCGGCGCGCGCTGCGGCATCGTGATCGCCGATGAGAAAGTGATCACCGCCATCAGCAATATGAACGGCATCATCAGCCTGGCACCGGGCGGCATCGGCCCGGCGATTGCCACGGAGATGATTGAGCGCGGCGATCTGCTGCGCCTGTCAGAGGAGGTGATCCGCCCGTTCTACTTCGAACGTGTCCACCACACGATTGAGATTTTGCGCCGTTACCTGCCGGAAGAGCGCTGCCTGATCCATAAACCGGAAGGGGCGATTTTCCTCTGGCTCTGGTTCAAAGACCTGCCGATCACCACCGAAACCCTCTACCAGCGCCTGAAGCAGCGCGGGGTGCTGATGGTGCCGGGCAACTACTTCTTCCCCGGCCTGGCGCATGAATGGCCGCATACCCACCAGTGTATGCGCATGAACTATGTGCCGGACCCGGCGGTCATCGAGCGCGGTGTCGCGATCCTGGCCGAAGAAGTGGCGCGCGCCCACGCAGAAGGCTGATAGCCATAAAAAAGGGAGAGCCAGAGGCTCTCCCTTTTTTTACGCGCGTGTTAACGGCAACGGTGCGGCATCAGCTCTGCTGGTTTTCCAGCGCCGGGCGGCTGGTGCTGTTACCGATGGCAATGCGCTGCGGCTGAAGTTCAGCCGGGACTTCGCGCACCAGGTCGATGTGCAGCAAGCCGTTGGTGAACTCCGCCTGCGTGACCTGCATATGCTCAGCCAGCGTAAAGCTCAGGCTGAACTCTTTGCAAATCAGCCCCTGATGCAGGTACTGCACCTCTTTTTTCGGGGGCGTCGGCGTGCCGCGCACGGTCAGCCGTGGGCCTTCGACTTCAATATCCAGCTCATCCTGTTTGAAGCCGGCCAGCGCCAGCGAAATGCGGTAGTGGTTGTCATCGCTTTTTTCGATGTTATAGGGCGGGAAGCCCTGGGCATCCGGGCCGCCCTGCATGGAGCTGGCCAGTTTGTCGAAGCCAATCCACTGACGCAGTAAAGGGGACAGATCGTAATTACGCATACTAAAACTCCTTCTATGAAGCGAGATAATATTCCCGGCGAACCGGGCAGCCTCCTGACGGCAGGCTGTAAGGGAAAAAGGGGGCAGTGATACCCGGTTTTCAGGGTGAATTAATTCACGATGAAATTAACTCACCGCAATGTCATCACTATGTCATATATATTAAGTAAACCTTTTGGGGCTTATTTAATTTCGATCCGGCGTGGTTTCAGGGTTTCCGGTACAATACGTTCCAGATCGATAAACAGTAACCCGTTTTCCAGATTGGCGCCTTTTACCTGAATATGTTCTGCCAGCTGGAATTTGCGCTCGAAATTGCGTTCGGCAATGCCCTGATATAAATAGGTACGATCCGCCGGCGGGTTGGCGCGCGCGCCTTTCACCACCAGCAGGTTGTCATGGGCGGTGATATCCAGCTCGTTGTCAGCAAAACCGGCGACCGCAATAGCGATGCGATAATGGTTTTCATCCACCAGCTCAACGTTGTAAGGTGGGTAGCCGCCGCCCTGATTCTGGCCGGACTCAATCAAATTAAACAGGCGGTCAAAGCCGATGGCGGAACGGTATAACGGGGCAAGATCATAATTACGCATTTTCTTCTCCTGACAGGCAGCGAGTGAATAAAAAGCCTTCCGGTTGGACAGGCTGCGGTGTGAATACCCTGACGGCGTACTCTTTTCCTACCGCAATAATAAAATGGTGTCAGCGCCACGCTTTTCAAGATCATTTTTTTACTTTTTTTTGCCGCTTTTTTTGTCCTGCGCAAAACAACCCGGCGAAATCTGCCTGATGATTTACACTGAAATGAGACGACCGCCACAGTGCCTATGTGTGAGCACTTCAACAAGAGCGGACTAATGCTATAAGTCTGTCAACACAGCAGACATACCAGCACGCAGCATGGGATGGGTTTACTATGATAAGAACAGCATTATTGCCGATAGCAACCGGCTGGGCATTGATGGCCACTGCCGGCTGCTCCAGCGTAATGAGCCATACCGGCGCCGATCAGGGGTATTACCCCGGCACCCGCGCCAACGTGGAAATGATGAAAAGTGACGAGACCAGTTGGGCGCTGACGCCGCTGCTGGCCGTTGACCTGCCGTTCAGCGCCGTCGCCGACACGCTGATGCTGCCGTATGACTACTACCGCGCCGGGCGGGACAAAGCCCCCGATTCGCCGCGTGAACGCATTCGCCAGAGCGAAGCCCGAACCCTGGCGACCAGCGGTGCCACCCAGGTTGCCGTGGCACCCTGAGGGACGGGGCCTTTTGCTGTTCAGTGAACGTCGGTAACAAACAACTGCGCACGGCCGTCAAGGTTACGCATAAATGCCACCCGGTTGCCGTCCGGCGAGATAACCACTGCGTCACCCAACGGCGGCGCCTCAGTGCGTGCGGTCAGCCGTGACATTGCACCGGTGGCGGCATCGCACAGCATTACGCTGTTATCACAGATCAGGGCCAGCTTTTTGCCGTCTGCCCGCCAGCTGAACGCCGATTGGATCGGGTGCGGGCCGTGGGTAATCTGGCGCGGTTCGCCGCCATTCGGGGAGATAGCCCATACCTGCACCACGCCCTGCGCATCTTTCATCAGAAACGCAATCTCACTGCCGTCTGGCGATGCCCGCAGCCAATGGCGCGGCTGGCTGACCACGCCGGGAAAGGCACGCCCGGTGGTAAAGGTCAGCCGCCGTTGCATTACCCCACGCGGCGGGGCCGGCATCGCGGTTTCCGTGCCCTGCAACGGAATGTCACCGGCGTGGGCCAGGTCGGCATCGTTCTCCGGCAAATCCACCACAAACACTTCCGGCACTTTCTCACCTGACGGCGCGCGGGTATCGCCGATAAACGCCAATGCCCAACGCTGGCGGCGGCCATCCTGTTTCACATAGCCCTCCCGGCCGATCCACCCCTCCTCGTAAGCGCGGCTAATCTCATCGCTGCCGGGCTGGGGTTGCGGCGTGGTGCGGCTCACCAGCACACAAAAGTGGCTGCCGTCATACTCGCGCGGGTGGTGTTTTGCCGGGGCAACCGCATGCAGCGGCACGGCAATGCCGACGTTGCGTAAATCCAGCGCCGGATCGCGCATATGCAGCACATGATCGTTATAGGTAAAACTGAGGCGGCTGCCGTCTGGGCTGAAAACATGCACATGGCTGCCGCCGCGTAATGCGCCGGGCGTATAGGGCGCGGTGATGCTCAGGGCATCCAGCGTGACGGCTTCGCTGCGATCCGGCTCACTGACAATCACACCGCGCCGGTGGTGGAAATCGTAACGCCATTCGCTGTCCGGTCGTTCCGGGCCGTGGATAAAGGCGTACCGGGCCGGTGCGTCCGGGCTGACTGTGACGACGCCGACATGCGCACCGTCACGCGCGGTATAGATAACCTCCGTGTTACCGTTCGTCACGTTAACCCGTTCAATCGTCAGCCCAGTAAACTCCCCGCCATGGGGGCGGACGTCATACACCAGCCACTGGCTGTCGGGTGTCCAGACATTGATATTGGTCAGTTGATGGCCGCGGTCATCAAAGGTCAATTGCGTTTCATTTGCCACGATAGTGTTCCTGTTGCGCGTATAGCGTCAGGTTAACCGATCCTGCGGGCGCTGCAAGATAAGGGGAGATTCCGGATAGAGGCATTGTCAGGAAATATAGGTTTCACATGCAATATATCGGCAACGATATATAAATAAAATCCTAAATAATCAAAAGGTTGTGCAGAAAAAAGAAAGGCGTATGCTACCGGCGGGTGCCTGGACATGTCTGTTCCGGGCAATCCGGCACAGACAAAGAAAAGGCCCCACTCGACGTTAATCTAAGTGAGGCCTATCTGTATGCTTGAACAACATCAGGTTAGCCTTTTACCCGCCGCGAGGCAAGGAATCGGAGGCCAGTATGCTGCAAAAAAGTGGGGTTATTTGTGTGATCGTTATCTGTATCACCCTATTGATATTTATATGGATAACGCGCAGTTCGCTTTGTGAAGTGCGGATCAGGAATAACAATATCGACGTTGCAGTCATCCTGGACTACGAATCCTGAGGGTAAGGCAACCGGGGGCGGGCGTGTGTCCGCCCCTTCGTTGCGACGCATCGCTGCCCTGCACCCTTTCAACAAGCCCGCTTCGGCGGGCTTTTTTTATGTATGCCGAAAAAGATTGAACGCATCAGGCTGATGAATACTTGCAGCAAAAAGATGATATAAATTCTATATAATCAAAGTATTACACAAAAACACGAAAGGCGTATGATAGCGGCGGGTGCCTGGACATGTCTGTTCCGGGTCATCCGGCGCAGACAAAGAAAAGGCCCCACTCAATGTAAATCAAGTGAGGCCTATCTGTATGCTTAGCAACATCAGGTTAGCCTCTTACCCGCCGCAAGGCAAGGAATTGGAGGCCAGTATGCTGCAAAAAAGTGGGGTTATTTGTGTGATCGTTATTTGCATCACGTTGTTGATTTTTATGTGGATAACGCGCAGTTCGCTTTGTGAAGTGCGGATCAGGAATAACAATATCGACGTTGCAGTCATCCTGGACTACGAATCCTGAGGGTAAGGCAACCGGGGCGGGCGTGTGTCCGCCCCTTCGTTGCGACGCATCGCTGCCCTGCACCCTTTCAACAAGCCCGCTTCGGCGGGCTTTTTTCAGGCGTTCAGCACGAATTTTTCAATCGCATACGCGACACCGTCTTCCGTGTTGTTTTTGGTGATATATTGCGCGGATTCTTTCACTTTATCGATAGCGTTGCCCATCGCGACCCCCAGCCCGGCATATTGCAGCATCGCAATATCATTTTCCTGATCGCCCAGCGTCATAATGTTTTCACGTGGAATATTGAGTGTCTGCGCCAGCGCCTTCACGCCCTCGCCTTTATTGACGCGCTTATTCAGGATTTCGAGGTAGTATTCCGCGCTTTTCATGATGGTATAGCGTGCTTTGACCTCGTCCGGGATACGGCGGATCGCATCATCCAGAATCTCCGGCTCATCAATCATCATCACTTTCGGGAAGGTGAGTGAGCGGTCCATCTCCTCGACACTGCGGTATTTAAACGGCATACCGGTCAGGTTAGCCTCAAACACCGTATAGCGGCTGATGTCTTTGTTGGCGGTATAGAGCGTGGAGTGGGTCAGCGCGTGGTAATGCACGCCCAGCTCACGCGACAGGTTTTCGAAGAACAGATAGTCATCGAAAGAGAGGGTGACTTCTGCCACACACTCCCCATTAATCGCGCGCTGCACTAGGGCCCCGTTATTGGTGATGCAGTATTCCCCCTCTTCCTGCAAATTCAGTTGCATCAGGTAACGCTCAACACCGATGTAGGGGCGGCCGGTGGCCAGAACAACCCGGACGCCCTGTTTACGGGCGGCAGCTATGGCCTGCTTCACGGCCGGGGTCACTTCATGCTGCGGGTTGAGCAGCGTGCCGTCCATATCGATTGCGATTAATTCAATAGCCATAGCATCCTCAGTGTCAGGGAAAGGTAGTGCGTCATGCTAACGTGATTAAGCGCACATTAATAGAACAGCGCTGCACGCGTTTTTCTGAAAAAAAATCCGGCCGCAGTGACCTGGGCCGGATTAGTTTTTCGCGCATGGGGAAAGCAATCAGAAAACAATCGCTTACTGCTGCCAGAAATCAGATATCGATATTGGCGGCTTTCAGGGCGTTCTCTTCGATGAAGGCACGACGCGGTTCCACGGCATCCCCCATCAGGGTGGTAAACAGCTGGTCAGCGGCAATCGCATCCTTGACGGTAACGCGCAGCATACGGCGGCTTTCCGGGTCCATCGTGGTTTCCCACAGCTGTTCCGGGTTCATCTCACCCAACCCTTTATAACGTTGGATCGCCAGGCCGCGGCGTGACTCTTTCACCAGCCACTCCAGCGCCTGTTCAAAACTGGCCACCGGCTGACGGCGTTCGCCACGTTCGATGAAGGCATCTTCTTCGATCAGCCCACGCAATTTCTCGCCCAGCGTACACAGCTTGCGGTATTCGCCGCCATGAATAAAGTCGAAGTCCAGCTCGTAATCGGTGTCCACGCCATGTGTACGGATGCGCAGCACCGGTTCGAACAGCTGACGCTCACGGTTTTCGCGTACCACGGCATTGTAGGTGCTGCCGTGCTGCTCTTTCTCATTCAGCGCGCTGACCAGTTGCTCCATCCACGCCTGCACTTTCGCCTGATCGCTGAGGTCACCTTCTGCCAGCGTCGGCTGGTAGATCAGGTTATTCAGTAATGCACGCGGGTAACGGCGCTCCATGCGGTTGATCAGTTTCTGGACGCTGTAATGCTCTGCCACCAGCTTCTCCAGCGCCTCACCGGCCAGGGCCGGGGCGTGGGCGTTGCTGTGCAGCGTAGCACCGTCCAGCGCGATGGAAATCTGGTATTGATCCATCGCTTCATCATCTTTGATGTACTGTTCCTGCTTGCCTTTTTTCACCTTGTAAAGCGGCGGCTGGGCGATAAACACATGGCCACGCTCGATGATTTCCGGCATCTGACGGTAGAAGAACGTCAGCAGCAGGGTACGGATGTGCGAACCGTCGACGTCAGCATCGGTCATGATGATGATGCTGTGGTAGCGCAGCTTGTCCGGGTTGTATTCGTCACGCCCGATGCCGCAGCCTAAGGCGGTGATCAGGGTGGCGACTTCCTGGGAAGAGAGCATCTTGTCAAAGCGCGCCTTCTCCACGTTCAGGATTTTCCCTTTCAGCGGCAGGATCGCCTGGTTTTTACGGTTACGGCCCTGTTTGGCGGAGCCGCCCGCGGAGTCACCCTCCACCAGGTAGAGTTCAGAATGCGCCGGGTCACGCTCCTGGCAGTCCGCCAGTTTGCCCGGCAGGCCGGCCAGATCCAGCGCACCCTTGCGGCGGGTCATTTCACGGGCTTTACGCGCCGCTTCACGCGCACGGGCTGCATCGATGATTTTGCCGACGACGATTTTCGCGTCGTTCGGGTTTTCCATCAGATAGTCCACCAGCTTCTCGTTCATCAGCGACTCAACCGCGGATTTCACTTCTGACGACACCAGCTTGTCTTTGGTCTGGGAAGAGAATTTCGGGTCCGGCACTTTTACGGAGACCACGGCAATCAGCCCTTCACGCGCATCGTCACCGGTGGCGCTGATCTTGGACTTCTTACTGTAACCCTCTTTGTCCATATAGCTGTTCAGGGTACGGGTCATCGCGGCACGGAAGCCGGCCAGGTGCGTACCGCCGTCACGCTGCGGGATGTTGTTGGTGAAGCAGTAAATGTTTTCCTGGAACCCGTCGTTCCACTGCAACGCCACTTCCACGCCGATGTCATCTTTTACGGTGGAGAAGTAGAAGACGTTCGGATGGATCGGGGTTTTGTTTTTGTTCAGGTACTCAACAAACGCCTTGATACCGCCTTCGTAATGGAAGTGGTCTTCCTTGTCCGTGCGCTTGTCACTCAGGCGGATCGCCACGCCGGAGTTCAGGAAGGAGAGCTCACGCAGGCGTTTTGCCAGAATGTCATACTGGAATTCGGTGTGGTTGGTAAAGGTCGCGTAGCTCGGCCAGAAGCGCACCATCGTACCGGTCTGCTCGGTTTCCCCGACGACTTTCAACGGCCCCTGCGGTTCACCCATCGCGTAGGTCTGCTCATGCACTTTCCCTTCACGGCGGATAACCAGCTCCAGCTTCTCGGACAGGGCGTTAACCACTGACACACCCACGCCATGCAGGCCGCCGGACACCTTATAGGAGTTGTCGTCGAATTTACCGCCGGCGTGCAGTACGGTCATGATGACCTGCGCCGCGGAAACGCCTTCCTCTTCGTGAATACCGGTCGGGATACCGCGCCCATCATCCTGTACGGAAACAGAATTATCAGCGTGGATAGTGACCTGAATCTCTTTACAGTGGCCCGCGAGTGCTTCGTCGATAGCGTTGTCCACAACCTCGAATACCATGTGGTGCAGACCGGTGCCGTCATCGGTATCGCCGATATACATGCCCGGGCGCTTGCGCACCGCGTCCAGCCCTTTTAATACCTTGATACTTGAGGAGTCATAAGAATTCGACATCAACGTTTCTCACTCATTTTTAGTCCTGTGGTTGAACGGTTATTTTACCCTGTTCTACGCGGAACATCTTGCCCTTTTCACCTGCCATATCGGTTACTTGCTCAGCGCTGACGGCGCTGACAAAGACCTGGGCCTGGGTCGCTTTCAGGCGTTGTGCCAGAAGGCGGCGACGGTCGGTGTCGAGTTCAGAGGCAAAATCGTCAATCAGATACAGGCAACGCCGCCCGTTCTGTCGGGTGAGGAACTCACCCTGCGCCAGCCGCAGCGCGCACATCAACAGCTTAAGCTGGCCGCGGGAAAGCAGGTCTTCTACCGGGGTGCCCTCCGCGCGGATGCGGAAGTCGGCCTTGTGCGGGCCAACGGCGGTATAGGTGAGCGCCCGGTCACGCTCGAACTGCCGCGCCAGCAGCTCTGCATAGTCGCTCTCTTTATCCCAGCCGCGCTGGAAAGAGAAACTCAGGGCAAACTCCGGCAGGAACTGCGCGCATGTGGCGGTAATGTCGGCGGCGATGGCGTCACTGTAGGCCGCGCGCCATTCGCTGATGCGCTCCGCCAGCGGCACCAGCTCTTGATCCCAGGCACGCAGCTGTGAATAACGGCTGACCTGGCGCAGCGCGGCGTTGCGCTGCTTGAGCAGCCGTTTCAGGTTGCTCCAGGCCTGGAAAAAACCGGGATCGTTATGGAAACAGCCCCAGTCGAGGAAAGCGCGCCGGTACTTTGGCCCGCCGTTCAGCAGGGTAAACCCTTCAGGCGTGATCAGCTGCATCGGCAACAGGTGCGCCAGCTCCGCCACTTTATGGCCGTCACCGCCGTCGATACGGACTTTGGTGTCGCCCTGGCGGCTTTTCGCCAGCCCCACCGCCACTTCGCGCTCACCGCCGGTGTCGATCCGCCCGTGCAGCACAAACTCCGGCTGGTCGTGGCGGATCACCCGTCCGGCTTGCAAGCTGCGGAACGCGCGCCCGTGCCCCAGCGTATAGACCGCTTCCAGCACGCTGGTTTTACCGCTGCCGTTGGCCCCAACCAGAAAGTTGAAGCCGGCATCCAGCGGCAGGTCTGCCGATTCGATATTGCGGAAGTCTTTAATCAGGAGGCGCGTCAAAGCCATGTCATCGGGCAACCACTGTGGTGGCAGAGGTCACGCCGTGACCTCTGCCGGTTTCAGGAATAGATATGGGGGCAAAATGACCAATTACAAGCGCATTGGCATGACAACGTAGGCCGCTGCCTGGCTGGCGTCATCCTCAATCTGTACGCTGGATACGGAGTCCGTGAGCAGCAGGCGCACGTTCTCGCACTTCAGTGCGTTGAGCACATCCAGCACGTAGCTGACGTTGAAGCCGATCTCCATCTCGGTGCCGTCATAGATGACATCCAGGATCTCTTCCGCCTCTTCCTGCTCGGGGTTATTGGCGGTGATCTTCAGCTGGTTATGGCTGACATACAGCCGCACGCCGCGGAACTTTTCGTTGGAAAGAATAGCGGCACGGGCAAACGCCTGTTTCAGCAGATCGCAGCCTGCCTGCAGGGTTTTGTCCGGGTTTTTCGGCAATACGCGGCGATAGTCCGGGAAACGGCCATCCACCAGCTTGGAGGTAAAGATGAAATCACCCACATGCGCACGGATATTGTTGCTGCCAATCTGCAATTGCAGCGGCGTGTCACCGCCGTCCAGCAGACGCACCAGCTCCATGACCCCTTTGCGCGGCACAATCACGGAATGCGACGGCAGGGATTGCCCAACCGGCATAGCGCACACCGCCAGGCGGTGGCCGTCAGTGGCGACGGTACGCAACTCTTCGTCTTCGGTTTCGAACAACATACCGTTGAGGTAGTAACGCACATCCTGATGCGCCATCGAGAACTGCGTGGCTTCAATCAGGCGCTTCAGCGTGGCCTGCGGCAGGGTGAATTCCACCTCGCTTTGCCAGTCATCCAGGTTGGGGAAATCGGTCGCGGGCAGCGTAGAGAGCGAGAAACGGCTGCGGCCGGAGCGTACCAGCATCCGCTCGCCGTCCAGCATCACGTTGATCTCCGCGCCTTCCGGCAGGCCCCGGCAGATGTCGAAGAATTTACGTGCCGGTACGGTGGTTGCGCCCGGCTCATGTGCGCCGGACAGCGCCACGCGCGCCACCATTTCCATTTCCAGGTCGGTACCGGTCAGCAGCAACACGCCGTCCGTGACCTGCAACAGCAGGTTACCCAGAATCGGCAACGTTGGCCGGCCGCCCAGCGGGCTGCTGACCTGTTGCAACGGTTTTAACAGATGCTCACGTTCAACAATAAATTTCATAGCGCTACGAGGATAATGTTCTGATTAAATTGGAAAAATCTTCTTTGATGTCGTGGCTTTCTTCACGCAGCTGCTCGATCTTGCGGCAGGCGTGCAACACCGTGGTGTGGTCGCGGCCACCAAACGCGTCGCCGATTTCCGGCAAACTGTGGTTGGTCAGCTCTTTGGCCAGCGCCATCGCCATCTGGCGCGGGCGGGCCACGGAACGTGAGCGTCGTTTCGACAGCAGGTCAGCGACCTTAATTTTATAATATTCAGCCACTGTTTTCTGAATATTATCGATGGTGACCAGCTTCTCCTGCAGGGCCAGCAGGTCACGCAGGGCTTCACGCACGAAGTCAATCGTGATGGCCCGGCCGGTGAAGTTCGCGTTGGCGATCACGCGGTTCAGTGCGCCTTCCAGCTCACGCACGTTAGAGCGCAGGCGCTTGGCAATAAAGAAGGCCACTTCACCCGGCAGGCGGATGTCATTCTCATCCGCTTTTTTCATCAGGATCGCCACACGGGTTTCCAGCTCCGGCGGCTCAATGGCCACCGTCAGCCCCCAGCCAAAGCGGGACTTCAGCCGGTCTTCCACGCCGTTAATCTCTTTCGGGTAGCGGTCAGAAGTCAGGATAATCTGTTGGTTGCCTTCCAGCAGCGCATTGAAGGTGTGGAAAAACTCCTCTTGCGAGCGCTCCTTATTGGCAAAGAACTGGATGTCATCGATAAGCAGTGCGTCAACCGAACGGTAATAGCGTTTGAACTCTTCAATGGCGTTGTTTTGCAGCGCCTTGACCATGTCCTGCACAAAGCGCTCAGAGTGCATATAGACCACTTTCGCATTGGCCTTGCGCGCCATAATGCCGTTGCCCACCGCGTGCAACAGGTGGGTTTTACCCAGGCCGGTGCCGCCATAAAGGAACAGCGGGTTATACGCGCCGCCGGGGTTGTCCGCCACCTGGCGGGCCGCCGCGCGCGCCAGCTGGTTCGACTTACCCTCAACGAAGTTATCAAAGGTGTGCTTGGGGTTGACGTTGGAGCGGTAAGAAAGCTCCGGCTGCAATGCGGCGCGGTCCCAGCTTGGCCGGGCAGGGGCCGCACGGACCACCGGTGCCGCCGGGGCGCTGATGCTCGCCGCCGCGACATCCGCCATCGCCGGCATCGCGGGCTTGCTGCCCACTTCAAAACGCAGCAACGGCGCGTCCGGGCCACAGAAGTCATTCAGCAACCCGTTGATGTTGTTTAAGTATTTATCGCGAACCCAATCCAGGACGAAACGGTTTGGGGCATACAGTGCCAGGGTATTGTCACTCAGTTCCGCCTGTAGGGGGCGTATCCACATACTAAATTCTGTGGCAGGTAATTCATCCTGCAATCGGGCAAGACACTGCTGCCAAAGCGAAAGTGACACGGCGGACTCCACTCGAACAAGATCAACAAAAGAAAAGGATCAGGATACGTTTTAAATTCATGATTTTTGACACATGCCAGTTTTTGCAGAGGCAGCGGCATGCGAACCGATTTTGACGGTTTGTGTCCGCCGTGATCCAGCGGTGGGATCGCGATCGGAATGGCGGATCATAACGCAATCCGCAAAAGAGATCCTCCCCTTCCTCACAGATTAGATCCTTTTTATCCACAGGTTTTCGTTTCCCTGTGACTTTCCTGGTGACATACCCTGGGAAAAGGCGATCCGGAGGCGAAACTAAGTGTACGCTATCGGGCTAAAAATGCCGCACCTTCGGCCCAGCCTGTGAATAAAAGAGAATTGTCCGAAGAGTGAACAACAGGATCGTGAAACCCCTCATAGGATCGGCCTGCGATCCTTGCGCTTTGTTGACGAGTCCGTATAATCTTCGCCCTACGTGTGATGCCTGTGTTCCTGATGGTCCAACCAGACGGGATAGGTGGTGACCACGGGCCACTTGGTAAACAACCGGGTAGGCGTGCAATGTGAATTGACTCAGGACTGTACAATTATTACAATCCCGCTTCTTTATATGTTGCGATTGAGGCGTCGGTCGTTGTCACGCCGAATAGCCAAACGCGTTTACTGATCAGTAATTATTTAAGTTTAGGTAGAAATCGCTATGAAACGCACTTTCCAACCGTCCGTACTGAAGCGCAACCGTAGCCACGGTTTCCGTGCTCGTATGGCCACCAAAAATGGTCGTCAAGTTCTGGCCCGCCGTCGTGCGAAAGGCCGTGCTCGTCTGTCTGTTTCTAAGTAATAAAAGCTAACCCTCTTAGTGGGCAAGCTCGCATTTCCCAGGGAGTTACGTTTGTTAACTCCCACTCATTTCACTTTCGTCTTCCAGCAGCCACAACGGGCTGGCACGCCGCAACTGACTATACTCGGCCGCCTGAACACGCTGGGGCATCCCCGCATCGGTCTTACCGTCGCCAAAAAGAACGTCAAACGCGCCCATGAACGCAACCGGATCAAACGCCTTACGCGTGAGAGCTTCCGTTTGCATCAGCATGAGCTGCCGCCGATGGACTTTGTGGTGGTCGCGAAAAAAGGAATTCAAGACCTTGATAACCGGGCGCTGACGGAAGCGTTGGAAAAATTATGGCGCCGCCACTGTCGCCAGGCTCCCGCCTCCTGATCGGGCTGATACGCGGCTATCAGCTATTTATCAGTCCGTTACTGGGGCCACATTGCCGCTTCAGGCCCACCTGCTCTCACTATGGAATTGAGGCATTAGGCCGTTTCGGCATGGTAAAAGGCAGTTGGTTGACAATCAAACGCGTATTAAAATGCCATCCCCTGAACCCAGGTGGCGATGATCCGGTGCCGCCGAAAACCGACAATAACAGAGAACACTAACGATGGATTCGCAACGCAATCTCTTTCTCATCGCTCTGCTGTTTGTGTCTTTCATGATCTGGCAGGCCTGGCAAACGGACCATGCTCCGCAACCGGCCAACCAGACCACGCAACAGACTGCCAACACAGCCTCCGGTGATGCTTCCAGCCAGGCGGTTCCCGCCAGTGGCCAGGGTAAACTGATCACCGTTAAAACGGATGTTTTGTCACTGACAATCAACACCCGCGGCGGCGACATCGAACAAGCGCTGCTGTTAGCCTACCCGCACACCCTGGGTTCAGAACAGCCGTTCCAGTTGCTGGAGACTTCCCCGTCCTTTGTTTATCAGGCGCAAAGCGGCCTGACCGGCAAAAATGGCCCGGACAACCCGAACAACGGCCCGCGTCCGCTGTTCCAGACGCCTCAGGACACCTTCACCCTGGCTGAAGGCCAGGACGAGTTGCGTATCCCGATGACCTACACCGACGCCCACGGCGTGGTGTACACCAAAACCTTCGTGCTGAAGCGCGGCCAGTATGCGGTTAACGTTGACTACAATATCAACAACGCCAGCACCACGCCGCAAGAGATGACCCTGTTCGGCCAGCTCAAGCAGACGGTTGACCTGCCGAAGCACCGCGACACCGGCAGCAACAACTTTGCCCTGCACACTTACCGTGGCGCGGCCTTCTCCTCTTCTGATGACAAGTACAAGAAGTACAGCTTCGATGACATCAAAGATGAGAACCTGAACATCACCACGCAAGGCGGCTGGGTAGCGATGCTGCAACAGTACTTCGCCACCGCGTGGGTGCCGTCGGCCAAAGACAGCAACACCTTCTACTCCACCAGCATGGGCAGCGACCTCGCCGCCATCGGCTTTAAAGGCGTGCCGTTTGTGGTGCAGCCGGGTGCGCAGCAGAATGTGTCCGCGATCTTGTGGGTCGGCCCGGAAATCCAGGACAGAATGGCCGCAGTGGCACCGCACCTTGACCTGACCGTAGATTACGGCTGGCTGTGGTTCATCTCCCAACCGCTGTTCAAGCTGCTGAAGTTCCTGCACAGCTTCATCGGTAACTGGGGCTTCTCGATCATCGTCATCACCTTTATCGTGCGCGGTATCATGTACCCGCTGACCAAGGCGCAGTACACCTCGATGGCGAAGATGCGTATGCTGCAACCGAAAATCCAGGCTATGCGTGAGCGCCTGGGTGACGACAAGCAGCGCATGAGCCAGGAAATGATGGCCATGTACAAGGCAGAGAAAGTGAACCCGCTGGGTGGCTGCCTGCCGCTGATTATCCAGATGCCAATCTTCCTGGCGCTGTACTACATGCTGATGGGCTCCATCGAGCTGCGCCATGCGCCGTTCGCCCTGTGGATCCATGACTTGTCCGCACAAGACCCGTACTACATCCTGCCGATTCTGATGGGCGTGACGATGTTCTTCATCCAGAAGATGTCGCCGACCACGGTAACCGACCCGATGCAGCAGAAGATCATGACCTTTATGCCGGTCATCTTCACGGTGTTCTTCCTGTGGTTCCCGTCTGGCCTGGTGCTGTACTATATCGTCAGTAACCTGGTGACCATCCTCCAGCAGCAGATGATTTACCGTGGCCTGGAAAAACGTGGCCTGCACAGCCGTGTGAAAAAGAGTTAATCCGCACCGGTAAGCGACGGAAAGCATAAAGAAGGCGGTCAGATGACCGCCTTCTTTTTTATTTGATTCGTTAACGCCCACTACCAAAGAGAACGCTATGAGTACCACCGATACGATCGTTGCGCAGGCAACGCCACCGGGCCGCGGCGGCGTCGGCATTTTGCGTATTTCCGGCCGGGCTGCCCGCGAGGTGGCCGAGGTCGTGCTCGGTAAACTGCCTAAACCGCGCTACGCCGACTACCTGCCGTTCCGCGACGCTGACAACAGCACGCTGGATCAGGGTATCGCGCTGTGGTTCCCCGGCCCGAACTCCTTTACCGGGGAAGATGTGCTGGAACTTCAGGGCCACGGCGGGCCGGTGATTCTGGATTTGCTGCTGAAACGCATCCTGGCGCTGCCGGGCGTGCGTATCGCCCGGCCGGGCGAGTTCTCAGAGCGGGCCTTCCTGAATGACAAACTCGACCTGGCGCAGGCGGAAGCCATCGCTGACCTGATCGATGCCAGCTCCGAGCAGGCGGCCCGTTCAGCGATGAACTCGTTGCAGGGCGCCTTCTCCACCCGTATTCACCAACTGGTAGAAGCCCTCACCCACCTGCGCATCTATGTGGAAGCGGCGATCGACTTCCCGGATGAGGAGATCGACTTCCTCTCTGACGGCAAAATTGAAAAGCAGCTCAATGCGGTGATGGACGATCTGGACGCCGTCCGCGCCGAAGCGCGCCAGGGCAGCCTGTTGCGTGAAGGGATGAAAGTGGTGATCGCCGGGCGGCCGAATGCCGGCAAATCGAGCCTGCTGAATGCGCTGGCGGGCCGTGATGCCGCGATTGTCACTGACATCGCCGGCACCACCCGCGACGTGCTGCGCGAGCATATTCACATCGACGGTATGCCGCTGCACATCATCGACACCGCCGGGCTGCGTGACGCCAGCGATGAAGTCGAGCGCATCGGCATTGAGCGCGCCTGGAAAGAGATTGAGCAGGCAGACAGCGTGCTGTTTATGGTGGACGGCACCACCACCGACGCGGTAGAGCCTGCTGAGATCTGGCCGGAGTTTATGGCACGCCTGCCTGCCAGCCTGCCGATCACCGTGGTACGCAACAAAGCCGATGTCACCGGGGAAGCGCTGGGCATCAGTCGCATCCACGACCACACGCTGATCCGCCTTTCCGCCCGCACCGGCGACGGCGTGGACGTGCTGCGTGAGCACCTGAAGGCCAGCATGGGCTTCAATACCAATATGGAAGGGGGCTTCCTGGCGCGCCGCCGCCACTTGCAGGCGCTGGAACAGGCGGCACAGCATCTGGTGCAGGGCAAGGATCAGCTGCTGGGTGCCTGGGCGGGCGAACTGCTGGCGGAAGAGCTGCGGCTGGCGCAGCAGGCGCTGAGTGAGATAACCGGGGAATTCACCTCGGACGACCTGCTCGGCCGCATCTTCTCCAGCTTCTGCATCGGCAAATAACACGCCGCTGCCTGAGGTAAAAAGCCCGTGTTAACGCATGTTAACGCGGGCTTTTTTATTGTTGATTGTCCGGCGGTCAGGCGGCGATGCGTCGCCGCCGTTGCATAACCCGGCGGGTAAGAATCGGCAGGGTGATAACGACGATCAGCATCAGCCCGACAATGATCGACATCACAATGCCCGGCACGTTAAGCAGGCTCAATCCGAACGTCACCAGCCCCATCAGGAACGCGGCGATGATCACGCCCGGCATACTGCCGGAACCGCCCAGGATATTCACGCCGCCCAGTACTGCCATCGTCACCACGCTCAGCTCCCAGCCCACAGCGATGGTCGGCCGCGTGCTCCCCAGGCGGGAAGTCAGCAGCACCGCCGCCAGCCCGGCCATCACGCCTACCAGCACAAACAGGATCAGGTTATGGCGTTTGACGTTAATGCCGGAATACCACGCACCGGTAGGGTTATTGCCGATGGCGTACGTCCGGCGGCCAAAGTTGGTTTTGTGCAGCAGGAATGCGAACGCGACAGCCAGCACGATAAACAGCGCAAACTCAAAAGAGAGCGCTTCCCAGACGTAGCCCTGGCCGAACCAGGCAAACTCCGGCGGATAGGCATTCAGCGCCTGATCGCCCAGCAGGATATAGGCGATGCCGCGGTAAAGGCTCATGGTGCCGATGGTGATCACGATAGACGAGAGGTTAAAGCGCGTCACCAGCAGGCCGTTCACCAGCCCGCACAGCAGCCCGACGCCCAGCCCGATGCCCACCAGCCCCGCCGTCCCTACCCCGGCCTGTGCGCAGAAGCCCATCACCGTGGAGCTCAGCGCAATGGTGGAGGCCACCGACAGATCAATTTCACGGGCGATAATCAGCATCGCCATCGGCAACACAATGATCGCTTTCTCCGTGAAGTTAAAGGTGGCATCCGACAGGTTCCAGATGTTCAGAAAGTAGGGGGAAGCCAGCGCGTTCGCCACAAAGACGGCCAGCGTCACGGCCAGCAGAAACGTTTCCCAGCACAGCAGCCGCCGGGCCCGTGACGGCGGCGGTGAAAGCGGCGCGGCGCGGTCAGAAATCAGCGTCTTACTCATGGTTTCACCCCTTCTTTTTGTCTCGACAGCGCCACGTCACGCAGGATAAGCCGCCCTTTGCGCTTGTTGCCGCGCTCATTCAGCAGCACCGCAATCACAATGACGCCCCCGGAAATCGCCATCTGCCAGAAGGGCGAAATGCCGATCACCGGCAGCGCGTTATTGATTACGCCCAGGAACAGCGCGCCCATCAGGCAACCCCACACGCGGCCGATGCCGCCCATGGTGCTGATGCCGCCAATCACACAAGCCGCGACGATTTGCAGTTCAAACCCGTTTGCCACATCGACGTAGGCCACGGCAAAGCGGGAAATCCACAGATAGCCGCAGAAACCGGCCAGCGCACCGGAGAGGCTGAAACTGATGAACTGCATTTTCCCGGCGTTGATGCCGGTGTAATACGCGGCCGTGGCGTTGCCGCCGGCGGTGTACATCGCCCGCCCGGTGCGGCTGTAGAGCAGGAAATACCCCACCAGCAGCAGCGCGGCGACGGCACACCAGCTCAGCACCGGCATACCCAGCACCTCAGTGCGCGGCAGGCCGAGGAAATCGCTGCTCATCTGGTGCGCGTTAATCCAGCCACCGTCCGACAGCAGGAAAATAATGCCGCGGTAGATACTCATGGTGCCGAGCGTGACCACAATCGCCGGGATGCCGAGTTTCCACACCAGCAACCCGTTGATCATCCCCATCACCAGCCCAAGCAATGTGGCAACCACCAGCAGCACCCCAACCGGGATCGCCGGATGGTGGAAGTTAAGCAGCGCCACGATCATGCCGGTCAGCGCCAGGTTGGCCGCCATCGACAAATCAATGCCTTTGGTCAGCAGCACCATCATCTGGCCCAGCGCCAGAATGATCAGGATCGACGTATCGTTAAAGATTTCCACCAGATTGCCCGGCCGCAGGAACGAGGGCGCGCGGCTGCCGATCGCCAGGACCATCAGCAGAATCACCCCGGCCAGCAGGGCCTCACGGTGTTTAAGCAGTGTTTGCCACATTTATGCAGCCTCCTCGCCGGCACCGCTGGCGGCGCTGACAATCATTTCGGCGCTGGCCTCACCGGCCCGGAATTCCGCCACCATCAGCCCTTCATGCATCACGATAATCCGGTCAGCCATGCCCATCACTTCCGGCAATTCCGACGACACCATAATCACTGCCAGCCCCTGCCCCACCAGTTCAGACATAAACTGGTGCACGGCGGCTTTGGAACCGATATCGATGCCTTTGGTCGGCTCATCCAGGATGATTACCGTGGGCTGGGTCGCCAGCCATTTGCCGATCACCACTTTTTGCTGGTTGCCGCCGGAGAGCGTTTCCACCGGCTGTTTCCAGCTGAACGCCTTGACCTGCAAGCGCCTGGCGTACTCATCCGCCAGTTGGGCTTCGCGTGCCTCATTCAGGATGCCGTTGGGGTTGAGGCGGCTCAGTTGCGGCAGGCTGATGTTCTGGCTGATGGGCAGCTGGATAATTGCCCCCTGTTTCTGGCGCTCCTCCGGCACACAGACAATCCCGGCGTTGATGGCGTCTGCGGGCTGGCGGAAATGCAGCGCCTGGCCGTTCAGCCGGATCTCACCGTGGGAAGGCTGCGTCACCCCGGAGAGTGCCTGCATCAGTTCAGTCCGCCCCGCGCCCACCAGCCCGTAGAAGCCGAGGATCTCCCCTTTGCGCAGGGAGAAATTGATATGCGCAAATTCGGTGGGGTGGCAGAGGTCGTTGACTTCCAGCACCGTGTCGCCGGGTTCGGTATGGATTTTCGGATAGGCGTGGGTGATTTCGCGCCCGACCATCATCGTCACCATGTGCTTTTCAGTGATGTCGCTGATCTGCCCGGAACTGATGTACACGCCGTCGCGCAGAATGGTGTAGTGGTCGGCAATCGCGAAGATTTCGTCGAACTTGTGTGAGATAAACAGAATGGCTTTCCCTTCGCGTTTCAGCCGTTCAACAATCTGGTAAAACTCGGTGATCTCATGCTGTGACAACGCCGCCGTCGGCTCATCCAGAATCACCACCTGGGCGTCAAATGACAGTGCGCGCGCAATCGCCACCATATGCCGCTGGGCAATGCTCAGGGTTTTCAGCGTCACGCGCGGGTCAATCTGTACTTCCAGGCGGGTAAGGATGTCGCGTGCCTGCTGGTGCATGGCGGGCCAGTCGAGTTTTTTGAAAAAACCGCGATAGCGGTAGTGGCCGACAAAAATGTTTTCCGTCACCGTCAGCTCATCAAACAGCACGGTTTCCTGATGGATGGCGGTGATACCGACTTTGTGCGCCGCCTCGGGCGTGGGCAGGGTAATCGGAATTGCCTTGTAGAGCAGTTCACCCTCATCGGGCTGATAGATGCCGGTCATCACTTTGACCAGCGTGGATTTTCCGGCACCGTTTTCACCGATTAATGCCGTGACTTTGCCGGGCCAGAGATCCAGTTGTACGTTTTCAAGTGCGCGCACGCCAGGGAAGGTTTTGGTGATTCCCTTGAGCGACAGCAGCGGAGTGGCGATGGTCATGGTGATATTCCCCAGCCAGGAAGCAAAAAGGGCGGTGGCGCGCCACCGCCGGTTTCGTCATCAGAAAATTTTGGAGAATTTATCGATATTGGCGGCGTCGTAGACGAACGGTTCCGCCATCGCGCCGCTGCCTTCGGCATCCAGCTTCACTTTGCCGAGTTTGCCCATGCTGGCTTCCGTTTTGGTGGCGGTGCCTTTGACCAGATCGTCAGCCAGATAGGTGGCGGCGTAGCCGAGGTCGATCGGGTTCCAGATGGCGAAACTTTTCGATGCCCCGGATTTCACCGCGCCCGCCATTTCAGACGGCAACCCCAGCCCGGTGACGTACACCTGGCCAATTTTTCCCTGATCTTTCACTGCCTGCGCGGCCGCCACGATCCCCACTGACGAGGGCGAAACGATCACTTTCAGGTCAGGGTAAGATTTCAGCAACCCGACGGTTTCACGGTAACTTTTATCTGACAGATCATCGCCATAGGCCACCGTCACCAGGTTTACCGACGGGTACTTCGGCAGCACCTTTTTCATCTCCTCAATCCAGATATTCTGGTTGGTGGAGGTCGGCGTGGCGCTCAGCACTGCCACATCCCCTTTTTCCACCTTCAGCGCTTTCAGCGCGTCAGCGGCCAGCTTCACGTTGGTTTCGCCAATCAGGGCGTTGTTGGAAGGGTTAAGGTGGATCTGGCGGCCCGCTTTCGCCACGCCGGAATCCCAGGAGACCACTTTAATGCCGCGCTGCATCGCTTTTTTCAGCACCGGCACCACGGCGTCCGGGTCATTGGCGGAGATGGCGATGGCGTCCACACCCTGGGCGATCAGCCCATTGAGCACTTCAATCTGGGCTTCCGCGGTGGTGGTGGTGGGGCCGGTGTAAATGACTTTCACATCCCCGATCTCTTTGGCGGCCTGCTGGGCGCCGACGTTGGCCGCCTCAAAAAAACCATTGCCCAGGGATTTCGCCACCAGGGCAATTTTCACCTCAGCCAGGGCGGAACCGGACAGCGCCAGGGCGATAAGGGTGAGCGTACAACCTGCTCTTGTTTTCATTTTCATTGCTGGTACTCCACATGTAGGGTCTCGGATTGCAGGGGTTTTTTTAGGAATTTTTATAGGTGGTTAACGATCTACCGCTGTGGCAAGAGGATTCACGCCGAACGTTTACCGGGGACGATAAAACCGTAACACGTTGACGGCGGGTGATTACAGAACCCTTCTGAAAATAGTTATCTCCACTCTAGAAAGTAACGGCGCCCACGACCTTCACGCCAATGACAGCCCTTTTCTGCCACTGGCAAAGAAGTAAAGGTAGGCGTGAGAGAGGTCACAATTTGCTGTTTTAAGAAGGGGACGCGGGGGAAACCGGTGAAGGCTTTCTGATAAACGCGGCGGCATGGAAGGTGCGCCAGGGGCGGGGTCTGTCAGCCATAAAAAAGCCTGGCGCCGGGGCAGTCCGGCGTCAGGCGGGTTATTTGTGTCGTTCAGGTTGCGACAGGCTGCGTCATAAGAAAGCAGGCTTACAGTTTAAAGCTGTTCACCACGCTCTCCAGTTGCTGGGTCTGCTCCTGCATCGCCTGGGCAGCGGCAGACACCTGCTCTACCAGCGCGGCGTTCTGCTGGGTAGTGCCGTCGAGCTGGTTAATCGCCAGGTTCACCTGTTCAATGCCGAGGCTTTGCTCCTGGCTGGAGGAGAGGATCTCGTTCATCAGCGTCGCCACGTTGTTCACGCCCTGCCGTAAATCCTGCATGGTGTGCCCGGCGGTTGCCACCAGTTCAGTGCCGAGGGTGATGTCCGCCACTGAATCTTCAATCAGTTTCTTAATCTCCCGGGCTGAGGTGGCCGACCGTTGGGCCAGGCTGCGTACTTCCGCCGCCACCACGGCGAAGCCGCGCCCCTGTTCACCAGCGCGCGCCGCTTCGACTGCCGCATTCAGCGCCAGGATGTTGGTCTGGAACGCGATGCTGTCGATCACGCTGATGATATCCACAATCTTTTTCGACGAGCGGTTGATCGAGCCCATGGTATCCACCACCTGGCTGACCACATCGCTGCCTTTCTCCGCCACGCCGGAGGCGTTACGCGCCAGCTGGTTGGCGTGCTCGGCATTACCGGCGTTCTGCTTCACGGTGCTGGTGAGCTGCTCCATCGAGGCGGCGGTTTCTTCAATCGAACTGGCCTGATCTTCCGTACGCGCAGACAAATCCATGTTGCCGCCGGCAATCTCACGCGCGGCGGAGGCGATGGTCAGGCTGCTCTCGCCAACCTGCCGCAGGATCTGTTGCAGGTGCGCCAGGAAGCCATTAAAGCTCTGGTTGATGGCGTTGAATTCCGGGCTGGTGCTCTCCGGCAGCCGCTGGGTCAGGTCTGCACCCCCCGCCGAAAGCGCGGTGATGTTGTCGCGCAACGCTGCCAGGCGGCGCATAAACAGCCGCAGGGTGACAATCAGGAACGCCAGCAGGATCAGCATCACCGGCACCTGCACGGCGGCCAGGCTCAGCAGCACGCTGTTGCTCTGTTTCACCAGCAGGCGGGTCGGCAGATCGGTGGCGATAAACCACGGGCTGTGCTCGATATTGTGCAGGAACAGCGTATGTGATTCGCCGTCCGCCTCAAACTCCGTCTCTGCCTGGCGGCGATCGCCGCTCGCCGCCAGCATCTCTGTCACCTGGCGGGCCATCGGGGTGTTGAGTTCGGCCAGATTTTTCAGGCTGCCGGCCTGCGCCGGGTCGCTGCTGCCGACAATTTTGCCGTCCTGTTCCACAATCAGGATGCGGCCGTTAATTACCTGCTCCTGCTCTTTTACCAGGCTGTTAAAGAAGCCAAGCGTGACATCAATGGTCGAGACGCCCCACGCTTTATCGCCTTTGTAGATCGCCATCGCACAGTTGGTGCGCGGCTGTGGGCTGGCGCTGTCCTGATAGGCTTTCGCCCAGGCGCAAACGCCGCGCGAGGCTTTCATGCCGTCACGGAACCAGGGCTGATCGTAATAATTAGGGGATTTCCCGGCGTTCCAGGTTTCGTTAAACACCAGTTTGCCGTCAGTTCCCCTGGCATAAAAGGTGCTGAACTTGTCACGCACCGCATCGCGCATATACGGCAACGGCCAGACCCCGCCGCCAAACACATTGGTATCGCCATACTGGTCAATCAGCCCCGGCAGCAGGGAATCAATAGAGACGCTGTCCATCAGCGTGGCGGTCTGGGTAATGCTGCGCGCCTGGGTTTCGACCCGGTTCATCCGGTCATTGACCACGGTGGCAATACGCTCGACATTGCCGGAAACCAGCACGCTTTCGCTGTGTTTGAGTTTGGGGGCAATAAAAATCTGGATAACGATTAGTGTAATGATCAGCAATGCGGCAAAAAGCACGCTGATTAACAGAGTAAACCGGGCCTGCGTTGTTTTTAACATGTTCGCGATACTCACCGATAAAAGAGCCAAATAGCTGTTCAACGGGTATCGGCGCTGATATAAACAACTTTATTTATGATAGTGAACACTCACTTTCCATGTAAGCTACTGTAATCAAGGGGATGAGAAGAAAGAGTCAGCAGTCTGGTGAGATTTAATTATAATTATGCGAACCCCGTCACCTTTGCCGTGATACATCCGGCAAGGTGGGGCCGGCGCAATGCCGTTATTTCCCCTTCCGCTAAAGCAGCCCTGGTGTTGCCGTGAAACGGTTGGTGATATTCTTGGTCAAATAAAAAAGGTATGTGCTAACCATTATCAGGGAGTGAACAATGGCGTGCCATTATGCGAAATGGACTCTGTCCGATACCCAGCCGGATTTGCGGCGCCTGAACCCGGAACTGGCGACCGCCGCCGCGGCATTTTCAGTGAAACGGCGGCAGCGTTACCTGCATGGCCGGGTCTTGCTGGCCGAAATGATGGCCTATTTTTACGGTATCCCCCTTCTGCCGAAAATCATCACCCCGCCCAGTGGGCGCCCCTGCTTTGCCGACACCAACCTGCCCGATTTCAGCCTGGCTTATGCCGGGAATACCCTTGGGGTAATGCTGAGCAGCGAGGGCAAAGTCGGGCTGGATATGGAAGTGATCCGGGCGCGCAGCAGCCGCATTCTGCAACTGCATAATGCGCACCTCAGCTCGGCGGAGCAGGCCTGGGTGGCTGAACAAAACGAGCCGATGGAAGCCTCTACCCAGCTCTGGTGCATCCGCCAGAGCGTTCTGAAGCTCTCGGGGCTTGGCAACAGCGGGCTGAACACGGTGCGGCTGCATCCGGCTTCGGCACGGCTGCGCTCCAGTGTGCTGCCGGATGTGCAGGTCGCCAGTGACAGCGACTCCCTGTTTGCCTGGGCGTGCGCGCAATCCCCGACGCTGGGCCGCATGGTGCAGTGGCGCTACCACCCTGACACCGGCTTCAGCCAGATTCAGGAGAGCCTGACCGCCCAGCAGGCACTCTCCTCGCACTTTATGAAAATGCTCAGCCTGCCGCCCACCCGCTAATCCGGCTCGCTGCCGCCGGGCCATACCGGCTTTCTGCTACGCTTAATCAGGCTATTTCCCCGGCGGGCCGTGCCCGGCCTGCCCTTTTCATTGATAAGGAGTCCCGGATGTCTGCTCAACCCCTGCATATCGTTACCCTGCTTGGCAGCCTGCGCAAAGGTTCATATAACGCGATGGTGGCGCGCACCCTGCCGAAACTGGCCCCGGAAGGCATGACCATCAGCGCGCTGCCCTCGATTGCCGGCATCCCAATGTATGATGCCGATTTCCAGCAGGAAGAGGGCTTCCCGGAACGGGTTGAGGAGATTGCGGCGCAGATCCAGAAAGCCGACGGCGTCATTATCGTGACGCCGGAGTACAACTACTCCGTGCCGGGCGGCCTGAAAAATGCGATTGACTGGCTCTCGCGCCTGCCGCAACAGCCGCTGGCGAAAAAACCGGTGGCGATCCAGACCAGTTCGATGGGGGCGATTGGCGGGGCGCGCTGCCAGTACCATCTGCGCCAGATCCTGGTTTACCTGGATGCGCTGGTGATGAACAAACCGGAATTTATGGGCGGGGTGATTCAGAACAAAGTGGATGAGCAGATTGGTGAAGTCATTGACCAGAACACGCTCGATTTCCTCAGCGGCCAGCTCACCGCGTTCGGCCAGTACATCCAGAAAGTCAGCGGCTGAGTGCGCTTGGCTGCCCATAAAAAAGGCCGATCGTCAGATCGGCCTTTTTGCGTTTGAGGCAATTTAGCGCTTAGTGCGCATCAACAAACGCGATTTTCAGCACAAACAGCAGCGCGACCACGATCACGCATGGGTTGATCTCTTTCCAGCGCCCGGTGCCGAGTTTCATCACACAGTAAGAGATGAAGCCCAGCGCGATGCCTTCGGTGATCGAGAAGCTGAACGGCATCATCACAGCGGTGATAAAGGCCGGTACGGCTTCGGTGAGGTCATCCCAGGTGACGCGCGCCAGGCTGGAGGTCATCAATACCCCCACGTAGATCAACGCACCGGCAGCGGCATACGCCGGTACCATCCCGGCCAGCGGCGAGATAAACATCACCAGCAGGAACAGGATGCCGACCACCACCGCCGTCAGGCCGGTACGGCCGCCCACGGAGACGCCGGAGGAGCTTTCAATGTAGGCGGTCACGGAAGAGGTACCGACATAGGCGCCCACTACCGAGCTGATGCTGTCCACAAACAGCGCCTGCTTCATGCGCGGGAATTTGCCTTTGGCATCCGCCAGCCCGGCTTTGTCCGTGACGCCAATCAGCGTACCGGAGGAGTCAAACAGGTTAACCAGCATAAAGGAGAAGATCACGCCCGCCAGCCCGAGGTTAAACGCCCCGGCCAGATCGACCTGGCCCACCACGGAGGTGATGCTCGGCGGCAGCGCCACAATCCCACCGTATTTCACATCGCCAATCGCCCAGCCACACAGCGTGGTGACCACAATCGACACCAGCACCGCCGCATGGATGTTACGGGACGCCAGAATGGCAATAATGAAGAAGCCCAGAATACCCAGCAGCACGTTATGTGAGGAGAGGTTGCCGATGGTCACAATGGTGTCCGGGTTGGCCACAATGATGCCGGCGTTTTTCAGCCCCATCATGCCGATAAACAGCCCGATGCCGCTGGTGATGCCCACACGCAGGCTGACCGGGATGTTGGCAATCATCCAGTAACGGATGCGGAACAGGGTCAGCAGCAGGAAACCGATTGCGCCCCAGAAAATAGCACCCATCGCCACCTGCCATGAAATGCCCATCGCGCCGACCACCACAAAGGCGAAGAACGCATTCAGGCCCATCGCCGGTGCCAGCGCCACCGGCAGGTTAGCCAGCAAGCCCATAAAGATACTGCCGAACGCCGCAATCAGGCAGGTGGTCACAAAGACCGCCCGGACATCCATGCCCGCCACCCCGAGAATCTGCGGGTTTACAAAAACGATATACACCATCGTAAGGAAGGTGGTCAGCCCGGCAATCACTTCAGTACGTGCCGTGGTACCGTGCTGCTTCAGCTTGAATACGCGCTCAAGCAGGCCGTTATCATCAGCCGCGCTTGGTTGTGGTTTGCTCATTTATCTGATTTCCGAAGAGGGAAAAGGAGGGTCGGGGCTATCCTATAACAAAAAATAGGAATTTTGACGGGGCCTTCACACTTTTTTTCGCGGATTTTACCCGCAGGATAACGTTTTCGCCGGGCAAAAAAACGATAAGCGCGGCTGAACCCTTTTTTATTTTCATTGCGGCCCCTGGCGGAATGATGGTGTCATGCCGTACGCCAAACCGGCCGGAGAACAGGAGCACAAAATGCGCGATACCGGATGTGTGTTTTTTGATTGTGACGGGACACTGGTAGACAGTGAAGTGTTGTGCAGCCGCGGCTATGTGGCGATGTTCGCGCATTACGGCATCACCCTGACGCTGGAAGAGGTCTTTAAGAAATACAAAGGGGTAAAACTCTACGACATTATTGCGCAGGTCGGGCAGCAACACCGGTTGTCCGCACCGGTCGGGGAGATGGAGGCGCGTTACCGGCAGGAAGTGGCGCAGCTTTTTGAGCAGGAATTAGTGGCCATCGACGGCGCACGCGAGCTCCTGATGCAGATTCAGGTGCCGGTGTGTGTGGTGTCCAACGGGCCGGTCAGTAAGATGCAGCACTCCCTTGGCCTGACCGGCCTGTTGCCCTTCTTTACCGACGGCGATCGCCACCGGCTGTTCAGCGGCTATGACATCCAGCGCTGGAAGCCGGACCCGGCCCTGCTGCACCATGCAGCCGCACAGATGGGCGTAGAGACCGGGCGCTGCATACTGGTGGAGGATTCGGTCGCCGGTGCCCAGGCCGGGATCGCGGCAGGCATCCCGGTGTTCTATTACTGTGCCGATCCGCATAACCCGGTGATTGACCACCCGCTGGTGACGCCTTTCCATGACATGCGCGCCCTGCCCGGCCTGTGGCGTGAGCAGGGCTATCGCCTGACGCGCTGAGCCGCGCGGTCAGGGCTGCTGTTGCATCGTCAGCCGTACCCCGGCGTTGGCTTCGCCATACTGCGCATAGCCGCCGCGCCGCTCCAGCAACTCGAAGAAGAAACGCCCGTCCGCCACCGGCCGGGTGTAAGCGTGCAACAGCTCGCCGCCCTGCTCATCGCGGTCGTAAAGCACATGGTGCGTCTCCAGTTGATGGAGGAATGCCTGATCCAGCCCGAAGCGGGCGGCCAGATCCTGATAGTAGTTTTCCGGCACCGGCAGCAGCGCCTGCCCCAGTTCACGGGCGGCACGCACGGCACTGAAAATATCGCCGGTGGCGAACGCGGCATGTTGCAGCCCCGCGCCCTGATAACGTTGCAGCGTGCGGGCGATCAGCGTCTCGCGGCTCTGGGAAATGTTCAGCGGCAGCCGCACGCGGTTTTCCGGGCTGTGGGCCAGTTGGCTGCGCACAATGCCGAACGGATCGTTCATCTCCTGGGTGCTTTCCAGTTCAAAGCCCAGCACGCTGCGCAGGAACATTACCCAGTTCTGGCGCATCGCTTCCGGGATCGCCATCGCCAGGTGGTCGATGCCCAGCCAGCCGGCGGACGGCGGCGGGGTGTCGTGCAGGTGGAAATCCTGCGTCCAGCTCGTTTGGGCGTCCTGTTCAATCAGGTAGATCAGGCTGCCGTCCGGCAGGCAAACCGCCGGGATCTGCCGCTCATTGGGGCCGGCCTGCGGCGCAAAGGTGGCGTAGCCGTAATCCTGCGCCCGTTGCAGCAGGCGTTGCGTACCTTCCACCTTCAGCGCCAGCGCGCACATCGAGAGGCCGTGGCGCTCGTGATAGGCCGCCGCAAAACTGTCCGGCTGGCGGTTGACGATCACATTAACCGGGCCGTTCTGAAACAAGGACACCGCTTTGGAACGGTGATCACCCCGGTGTACCAGCCCAAGCTGCTGTAACCCGGCCGCCAGTGGCGGTGCGTCGTCCGCGCCGGCGCTGAATTCAATAAACTCTACCCCGTGGTAACGCGGCAATGGTGCCGAGGCAAACAGCGCCTCAGGCAGCGCGGGCTGATTGGCCTGCGCCAGCGCCAGCCGGGTCTGTTCTTCGATATAGAGCAGCGAGCGGTAGCCGTCCTGGGCAGTCGGCGTGGCCGGTTCCGCGCGGAAGGTGTCGTTGAAAATCTCCAGCGACCACGGCCCGCGGTAGCCTTTTTGCGTCAATTGCGTGGCGAATTTGACCAGCGGCAATTCGCCCTGGCCGGGGAAGCAGCGGAAGTGGCGGCTCCACTCCAGCGTGTTCATCTGCAAAACCGGCGCGTCGGCCAGTTGCAGGAAGGTGATTTTCTCCAGCGGGATGTCATCCAGCTCATCCAGCGAGTCGCCCAGCGCCAGAATGTGGAAACTGTCGAGCACGATGCCCATCGCCGGGCTGTCGACCTCGCGCACGCGATCCCACGCCTGCCGGTAGCGGTTGACGTGCGCGCCCCAGGCCAGCGCCTCATACCCCACGCGGATGTCATGCTGCTCCGCCAGCGTGGCCAGCCGCGCCAGATCGGCGATCTGCTCATCACGCACGGCGCTGCTTTGTGGCGACACGTTGCTGCACACCAGCAGCGTATCGCAGCCGAGCTGGTGCATCAGGTCAAACTTCAGGCGCGCGCGCTCGAGGTGGGTGTCGAGCTGGTCACGCGGGTTGCCCTCAAAGTTGCGGAACGGCTGGAACAGCGTGATCGCAAGCCCCAGATCGGCGCAGCGTTGGCGGATTTCCGCCGGTGAGCCCGGATAGTAGAGCAGATCGTTTTCAAACAGTTCGATGCCGTCAAACCCGGCATCGGCGATGGCCTGTAATTTTTCCGGCAACGATCCCGAAACCGAGACCGTGGCGATAGAACGTTGCATACTTTTCCCCTTTTCAGTCAGGCAGATCGGACAACAAAAACCGGCTTGCCGGCATCAGGGGAAAGGGCCGCAAAACATGCGGAAACCGGCAGCATATCTGTTAAGTTTTGAACCAGGAGGTTCATTTAGTCAAGGCAGGGAGGCGTAACAGGCCGTTTCAATTGTCTCGCGGAGGTGCAATTGTAACGCTCCGGCAGAATCGCTACTCTTTGCGCAGAGAGTTAATCCCTGCTTATTGTAAGGAGCCTGTTCTGAGCAGCCAAGAAACCCCGTCCGCCGGGCGGAAGAACGATCCGGTCGGCCTGAAAAAGCGGATTTTTGCCAGCGCGCTGGCGGAGTTTGCTGAATCGGGCCTGAACGGCGCACGTCTGGAGAAGATTGCCGAACATGCCGACACCACTAAAAGAATGGTGGTGTATCACTTCAAGAATAAAGAAGCGCTCTATATCAGCGTGCTGGAGCATGTTTACGGCCAGATCCGCCGCCATGAGGTGAGCCTGAACCTGGCGGCACTGCCGCCCGCTGAGGCGCTGGTGAAGCTGGTGGAAGCCAGTTTTAACTTCCATGTGCAGAACGCTGATTTTATCCGGGTGATCTGCATGGAGAACATGATGCGCGGGCGCTATATCCGCCAGTCCACGCAGATCAAAACGCTGAACCGCAGCGCGCTCACAGTCCTGGAAGATATTTTAAGCCGCGGCAAACAGGGTGGGCTGTTCCGGGCAGATGTGGCCGCGCGCGATGTGCACCGGTTGATCAGCAGTATGAGTTTCCATCAGGCCGCCAACCAGTACACCTTCGACACGCTGTTTGAAGGGAATTCCCAGGACGAGAGTTACATCGCCCACTTCCGCCAGATTGCGGTACAGGTGACGTTACGCTTCGTCACGCTGTAGTTATTGATGCTGACGTTATTGATGCTGACGTTAGTGATGCGGTAAGTTACCGATGCCGCGATCGCCGTTATGATCAGGACGGCGAGTTGTCCTTGTCGCCTGCCAGCAGCACATCCAGCGCATCACCGCCAAGGTGGCGGAAATCCTGCCCTTTCACGAAGTAGAAGATAAATTCACAGATGTTCTGGCAGCGGTCGCCGATCCGCTCAATCGAGCGGGCGCAGAACAGCGCGGTCAGCACGCTGGGAATGGTGCGGGAATCTTCCATCATGTAGGTCATCAGCTGGCGCACAATGCCTTCATACTCCTGGTCGACCTTTTTGTCTTCGCGGTAAATCCGTACCGCTTCATCCAGATCCATCCGGGCAAAGGCGTCCAGCACGTCATGCAGCATCTGCACTGTGTGGCGGCCCAGCGACTCCAGGCTGACCAGCAGCGGCTGGTGCTGGTGGGAGAATTTCTCCAGCGCCGTGCGGCAGATTTTATCCGCCACATCGCCGATGCGTTCCAGCTCAGAAATGGTTTTGATGATCGCCATCACCAGCCGCAAATCGCTGGCGGTGGGCTGGCGTTTGGCGATGATGCGCACACAGGCCTCGTCGATCGCCACTTCCATCATGTTGACCTTGCGGTCACCTTCAATCACCTGGGTGGCGAGGTCGCCATCCTGATTGTGCATGGCGGTGATGGCGTCAGTGAGTTGCTGTTCCACCAGCCCGCCCATGGTTAATACCTGGGTACGGATATGCTCCAGCTCGGCATTGAACTGACCGGAGATGTGTTTATTTAAATTCAGATTGTCCATGTGCTTATCCTGTTGGCGCTGTCAGGCGGATGCATGCCGTACCCACGACGGGATCAACCGTAACGGCCGGTAATGTAGTCTTCGGTCTGTTTCTGGGCCGGAGAGGTGAACAGGGTGTCCGTATCACTGAACTCAATGAGTTCGCCCAGATACATAAATGCCGTGTGATCTGAGCAGCGTGCAGCCTGCTGCATGTTGTGCGTCACGATCACCACAGTGTAATCCTGTTTCAGCTCAGTAATCAGTTCTTCAATTTTCCCGGTAGAGATCGGGTCAAGGGCTGAACAGGGCTCATCCAGCAACAGCACTTCCGGGCGGATAGCGATGCCGCGCGCAATGCAAAGGCGCTGCTGCTGGCCGCCGGAGAGGCTGTAGCCGCTCTGGTGCAGCTTGTCTTTGGACTCATTCCACAACGCGGCCTTGGTCAGCGCCCACTGTACACGCTCGTCCATGTCCGCACGGGAAAGGTTCTCAAACAGCCTCACGCCAAAGGCGATATTGTCATAAATTGACATCGGGAACGGCGTCGGCTTCTGGAACACCATGCCGACTTTCGCCCGCAGCAGGGCGATGTCTTGTTTGTCGGTCAGGATATTTTCGCCATCCAGCAAAATATCCCCTTTCGCGACCTGCTCCGGGTAGAGCTGGTACATTTTGTTGAAGGTACGCAGCAGGGTTGATTTCCCGCAGCCCGACGGGCCAATAAAGGCGGTCACTTTATTTTTGGCGATATCCAGCGAGATATTTTTCAGCGCGTGGAATTTGCCGTAATAAAAGTTAAGGTCGCGGACCTGAATTTTGCTCGCAGCTACGTCAGTTGCCATACTCATCACTCTGTCTCTCGGTTTGCCGGCGTGGCCTGAGGCCCCGCCGGGCGATACGGTGGCCAATTAATGTTTCTTTTTGGCAAAAATGATGCGCGCCACGATGTTCAGCAGCAGAACGCACAGGGTAATCAACAAGACACCGGCCCAGGCCAGTTCTTGCCACTCCGCAAACGGGCTCATCGCAAATTTGAAAATGGTCACCGGCAGGTTGGCGATCGGCTGCATCAGGTCGGTGCTCCAGAACTGGTTGGAGAGCGACGTGAACAGCAGCGGGGCGGTTTCCCCGGCGATACGGGCAATCGCCAGCAGCACCCCGGTGATGATCCCGGAGACGGACGCCTTCACGGTGATCGCTGAGATCATTTTCCATTTCGGGGTACCCAGCGCATACGCGGCTTCGCGCAGGCTGTCCGGCACCAGTTTCAGCATGTTTTCAGTGGTACGGATAACAATCGGGATCTGCAACAGGGCCAGCGCCATCACGCCTGCCCAGCCGGAGAAGTGGCCCATTTGCGCCACCACCAGCGTATAGACAAACAGCCCGACCACGATGGACGGCGCAGAGAGCAGAATGTCGTTAATGAAGCGGATGGTTTCAGCCAGCCAGGATTTACGTCCATATTCCGCCAGGTAAATACCGGCCAGAATGCCGAGCGGCGTCCCGACCAGTGTCGCCCAGAGGATCAGCATCCCGCTGCCTAAAATGGCATTCAACAGGCCGCCGCCGGCGGTGTTCGGCGGCGGGGTCATTTCGGTGAACAGCGCCAGCGACATACCGTCGAACCCTTTGGTCACGGTGGTCAGCAGGATCCAGCAGAGCCAGAACAGCCCGAATGCCATGGTCGCCATCGATAAGAACAGCGCCAGGCGGTTCTTCTGACGCCGCCAGGCCTGTTTTTTGCGGCGCGATTCACGCAGCGCCGCAGTTTGTTGCATATCTATCGTCGTCATTTCAGCGGCCCTCGTTTTTCGCCAGGCGCATCACCATCAGTTTTGACAGTGCCAGGACGATAAAGGTAATCACAAACAGAATCAGGCCCAGCTCCATCAGTGCAGAGGTATGCACGCCGGATTCCGCTTCCGCAAATTCGTTGGCCAGTGCGGAGGTGATACTGTTACCCGGCATGTAAAGCGACGGGCTGTCGAGCTGGTAGGTGTTACCGATAATGAAGGTCACGGCCATTGTCTCGCCCAGCGCGCGCCCCAGCCCCAGCATGATGCCGCCAATCACCCCGTTTTTGGTGAAAGGCAGCACAATGCGCCAGATCACTTCCCAGGTGGTGCAGCCGATGCCGTAGGCGGACTCTTTCATCATGACCGGCGTCTGTTCAAACACATCACGCATGACCGCGGCGATATAAGGAATGATCATGATGGCGAGGATCACCCCGGCCGCCAGGATACCGATGCCGAATGCCGGGCCGGAGAACAGCTCGCCGACAATCGGAATACCGGAGAGCACGTCGCCGACCGGTTGCTGGAAGTAAGTGGCAAACAGCGGGGCGAACACAAACAGCCCCCACATGCCGTACACGATACTGGGGATCGCGGCCAGCAGCTCAATCGCCACACCTAACGGGCGTTTCAGCCAGTTCGGTGCCAGTTCAGTCAGGAACAGGGCAATCCCGAAGCTGACGGGGACCGCAATAATCAGGGCGATCAGGGAAGTCACAATCGTGCCGTAGATCGGCACCAGCGCGCCAAACTGTTCGGCGGGCGCATCCCACTCTTTCGTCCACAGGAAGGAGAACCCGAATTTCTGCATACTCGGCCAGGAGGCCACGATCAGGGAGACGATAATCCCGCCCAGCAGAAATAGGGTAATCAGCGCAGCCAGTCTGACCAGTGCGCTGAAAAGATAGTCACCGTGCTTGCCCGGTGGTTTCATAGCCGGCTTATACTCAGCCATACGACACTCTTCTCATTAACGATACTGCCCGGCCGGGGCCGGGCTTGATAACCCGGCAACGCCGGGTCGCGCTAGCGGGATCAGAACAGAGATTTTCCGCTGCTGTCTTTGATATTTTCTTTCCAGGACGCACGGATTTGCGTGACCACGGCGTCAGGCAGGGTGGCGTAATCCAGATCGTTGGCCACCTGATTGCCGTTTTTGTAGGCCCAGTCGAAGAACTTCAGCACTTCAGCCCCTTTCTCGGCGTTCGGCTGGTTCTTGTAGATCAGGATGAAGGTCGTGGAGGTAATCGGCCACGCGTCGCCGCCCTTCTGGTTGGTCAGGTCCTGCGCGAAGGATTTCGTCCAGTCTGCGCCTTTCGCGGCGGCACTGAAGGCTTCTTCCGTCGGGCTGACGGCCTGGCCGTCGGCGTTCACCAGTTTGGTGTACGCCAGGTTATTTTGTTTGGCGTAAGCGTATTCCACGTAGCCGATAGACCCCGGCAGACGCTGTACGAACGCGGCGACGCCGTCGTTGCCTTTACCGCCCAGACCGGCCGGCCAGTTCACGGTGTTGCCCGCGCCCACTTTCTCTTTCCAGGCCGCGTTGACTTTCGCCAGGTAGCTGGTGAAGACGAAGGAGGTGCCGGAACCGTCAGCACGGCGTACCACGGCGATGTTCTGATCCGGCAGTTTCACGCCTGGGTTCAGTTTAACGATGGCCGGGTCATTCCACTTTTTGATGTTCCCCAGGTAGATGTCACCCAGTGTCTGGCCGTCCAGCGTCAGCTCACCGGATTTCACGCCCGGCAGGTTAACCGCCAGCACCACGCCGCCGATCACGGTCGGGAACTGGAACAGGCCGCTGCTGTTGAGTTTGTCTTCTGCCATTGGGGCATCAGAGGCGCCGAAGTCCACGGTTTTGGCGATGATCTGTTTCACGCCGCCGGAGGAGCCAATCCCCTGGTAGTTGACCTGATTACCGGTCTCTTTCTGATAACTGTCCGCCCATTTGGCATAAACCGGCGCCGGGAAGGTGCCGCCGGCACCGGTCAGGCTGGCTGCGGCAAACGCTGACATCGTGGTTAACGAGAAGGTGGCTGCCACAATACCGGCGACGGTGGTACGCATCAGTTTCATAATTTCTCCTGGGGGAAATGGCACTCCGGCTTAAGCCGTTTTATGAGTATGTGAATTGCTGCTGATGGCAAAATAGGACAGTTCGGTGACAGTAAAATGTATGTAATGTGACATTTTTATGACACCCCCTGCACGGCCCACATCGGCCCGCTTAATCGACGACTAAGGAGCTGGCGTTTCACACTCATGACAAAAGCCTGGATACAGATCAGGAATTACTTACACAGTAGAGAATAGTATAGCCGGGCTACTTCATTTCTCTATTTTGCTAAGGAAGCACAAATGAAAAAGTCGCTTATTGGAATGGTATTGGGCATTGCGGCACTCTCATCAACCGGGGCGCTGGCGAAAGCCGTGGAGTGGGGCGAAGGTAAGCCGCCACAAGGCCCGATTTATGAGGTTTTTCTGGGAGATGATGGGCGCTTATATAAAGGTTATCGGAATAGTGACAGAGAAATATCAGAAACAGGGGAAAAAGTTTATACCAGCAGCAGTACAGAAAAATTGTCGCAAGAAAGGAATGAGAGACGTGCGGCTGAAGAGCAAAAGAAAATGGTTAGCGATATGGAGTCAGAAATGAGAAGCCTCCAGGCCGAAATAACCCGCCTCCAACAGAGATAAGCCCCCTTTCACACCGGGACAGTTTACCTTATCGGCCCGAATAAAATATTCATAATCTAAATATATAACCCCATAATATCACTGGAAAATATATTTCCCCCTCCCGCTCCCGCTTTATTTCCCGCTATCCCCCGCTTACCGTCATTATATTGACGTTCATCATAGTGAGCGCCCTGGCAGCTTTATAGGCTCTTTCCTTTTTTGGATAGAGCCTATGTCAACGCAAAAAAATCCCGGTTCCGATCCGGCCCCTCTGGGTGGCTTGCCGCTAAGCCGGCGGCAGTTTGTTCAGGCCGGCAGCGCCCTGATGGCGGTGCCTTTTCTTGCCGGGCGCAGCGTTTGTGCCCAGCCCCCTGAAACCGCCTCCCCCTCCCCTGCCGCACCGGCGGCACAGGTTGTGCCGACCTGCAGCACCTTTGACTGCGGCGGCAAATGTGACATCCGCGCCCATGTTGAACAAGGCATGGTGACGCGCATCTCTACCCGCCCGGACAGCGCGCTGGCCCCGGAAATGCCGGTGATGCGCGCCTGCGTGCGGGGCCGCGGCTACCGGAAATTTATTTACCACCCTGACCGGCTGCAATACCCGATGAAACGGGTCGGCAAACGCGGCGAAGGTAAGTTCGAACGCATCAGCTGGGACGAAGCCACCACCCTGATTGCCGATAACCTGAAGCGCATTACCGCCCAGTATGGCCCGGCGTCGCGTTTCGCCCACACCAATACCGCCGTCAGCGGCGGCACCTTCTCCGGGGACAAAATGTTGCGCCGCCTGTTCAACCTGACCGGCGGTTACCTGGAGCACTACCACTCCGTCAGCATGGGCAACACCGCCGCGGCCACGCCCTACACCTACGGCACCGCCGCCAGCGGCAGCACCCTGGACACGCTGGCCGATACCAGGCTGGTGATCCTCTGGGGCCATAACCCCAATGAGACCGTGTTCGGCCATACCAACCACTACTACCAGCAGATGAAAGCCAACGGCACCCGCTTTGTGGTGGTTGACCCGCGCTACTCCGACACCGCCGCCTCGCTGGCCGACCAGTGGATCCCGCTGCTGCCGACCACCGACAACGCCCTGATGGACGCGATGATGTACGTCATCATCAGCGAAAACCTGCACGACCGCGCCTTTATTGACCGCTACACCCTCGGCTTTGATGAGGCCTCCATGCCTGAGGGCGTGCCGCCGAATGAGTCACTGGTGGCTTACCTGTTTGGACTGAAAGATGGCATCGAAAAAACGCCGCAATGGGCGGAAAAAATTACACGCGTCCCAGCGGAGACAATTCTTCAACTGGCGCGCGATTACGCCACCACCAAACCCGCTGCCCTGATCCAGGGCTGGGGGCCGCAGCGCCATAACTGCGGCGAACGCACGGCGCGCGGCTCCACCCTGCTGGCCTCCATCACCGGCAATGTCGGCGTGCGCGGCGGCTGGGCAGCCGGTTACGGCGGCATCGGCAACCGTAAATTCATGACCGGCCCGGAGTGCCCGGACAACCCGGTGGCGGCCAAAATCTCCATCATGAACTGGGTGCAGGCGGCGGATGACGCCACCAAAATCACGCCGGAAATGGGGCTGAAAGGCGCAGAGCGGCTGGAGAGCAACATCCGCATCCTGTTCTCGCTCGGCAGTAACTACCTGGCGAACCAGAACCCGGATCTGTTGCAGGCGGTGAAGGTGCTGGAAGATGAATCGCGCATTCACTTTATTGTGAACAGCGATCTCTACCT
This sequence comes from Nissabacter archeti, assembly GCF_018257325.1. Taxonomy (NCBI): domain Bacteria; kingdom Pseudomonadati; phylum Pseudomonadota; class Gammaproteobacteria; order Enterobacterales; family Yersiniaceae; genus Nissabacter; species Nissabacter archeti. The sequence goes on along the minus strand of NZ_JAERKB010000002.1, from coordinate 33,076 downwards.
GACCCCCAGCGCCCGCTATGCTGACCTGTTGCTGCCGGAAACCAGCTTTATGGAGCGCTGGAACATCGGCGAAACCTGGGGCACCGGCAACTACGTCATCCTGTCTGAGAAGCTGATCGAGCCGGACTTCGAACGCCGCTCTGATTATGAGTGGCTGCGTGAGGTAGCGGCAAAACTCGGCGTTGAACCGCAATTCAGTGAAGGCCGCTCGGAAAAAGAGTGGATCGCCCACATCGTCGAGACCACCCGGCAGGCAATGCCGGACGAGCATTTCCCGACCTTCGAAGAACTTTGCGTTAAGCGCCAACACCTGTTCAAAGGCGCGCCGCATGTCGCGTTTGAGAAAAACATCGAAGACCCGGCCAACAACCCGTTCCCGACGCCGTCCGGCAAAATTGAGCTGTTCTCCAAACGGCTGTATGAGATGCAGCACCCGGAAATCCCGGCGCTTTCCCACTACGTGCCTGCCCATGAGGGGCCGGAAGATGCGTTGCGCCGGCGCTACCCGTTGCAGCTGATCACCTGGAAAGGGAAAAACCGCGCCAACTCCACCCAATACCCGAACCCGTGGATGCAGGAAGTGCAGGAGCAAGTGCTGTGGATCAACCCGCAGGACGCCGGGCAACGCGGCATCCGCCAGGGCGACACCCTCCGCATCTTTAACGATCGTGGGGTGATGGCAATTCCGGCCCACCTGACCGCGCGCATTATGCCCGGCGTGGTGGCGCTTCAGGCCGGGGCCTGGTGGCAACCGGATGAGCACGGGGTGGATCGCGGCGGCTGCCCGAACGTCCTGACCTCTGCCCGCATCACACCGCTGGCAAAAGGCAACTCCCACCAGACGTTGTTGGTTGAGGTAAGCAAAGCATGAGTACATTTCAGGAATTCCCGCCGGTCAGCGATCGGCAATTAGGCTTTTTTATCGACTCCTCCCGCTGCTCCGGCTGCAAAGCCTGCCAGGTCGCCTGCAAGGATAAAAATAACCTTGAGGTCGGGCGGCGTTTCCGCCGGGTGTATGAAGTGCAGGGCGGCAGCTTTATCCCAACCGGCAACGGCGGGCTGCGCAACAACGTGTTCGCCTACACGCTGTCGGTTTCCTGCAACCATTGCAGCGACCCGGTCTGTACCAAAAACTGCCCCACCACCGCGATGCACAAACGCCCCGGCGACGGCATTATGCGGGTCAATACCGATAAGTGCGTGGGCTGCGGCTATTGCGCCTGGTCCTGCCCGTACGGCGCGCCCCAGCTCAATACCGAAACCGGGCAGATGTCCAAATGCGATTTCTGCATCGACCTGCAAGCCAACGGCGAGCAGCCGGTCTGTGTGGCGACCTGCCCGCTGGGTGCCATTAAATTCGGCCCGATCGAGGAACTGCGCGCTAAGTACGGCACGCTGAGCGACGTCAACGGCCTGCCTGATTCCACGCTGACCCGGCCCAACCTGGTGGTAAAAGCGCATCAGGGCGCACAACAAGAGGTAAATCACGATGAATGAGTGGCCGTTACTGGTATTTACCCTGCTGGTGCAGGCGTCGGTAGGGATGGTGCTGATCGGCGCGCTGGGCGGCTACTGGCTGCGCCGGGCCGTGACGGCTGAACAACGCTTTCTGGCGTTGCGCCCGCTGATGCTGCTCGCCCCTGTGCTGGCGGCAACCGGGCTGCTGGCCTCCGTGGCACACCTGGGTTATCCGCTGAATGCGTTTCATGCGCTGCGCCATGTCGCCACCTCCTGGCTGAGCCGGGAAATTCTGCTGGCGAGCCTCTACCTCGGTATTGTGGGCCTGGCTGCGCTGCTGGCGCTGCTCACCCGCCGGGCTTACCCGACCCTGTTGCTGCTGGGCGGGCTGGTGGGGCTGGCAGATGTCGGCTGTATGGCAGGCATTTACATCAACAGCGCGGTAGTGACCTGGATGCACCCAAATACCGCCGTGGCGTTTTACGGCACGGTGTTCACGCTGGGCGTGATGCTGGGCGTGGTGGCGCTGTGCCGCCGGCCGGTCAGTTTACCGCTGATGCAGCGCCTGTTGCTGACGGCGCTGCTGAGCAGTATTGCGACCGCCGCGGCGCACTGGCTGGTGACGCCCGGTTACCTGCATTTTATGGCGCAGGCAGTTCAGCCGGTCACCCTGCCGTTTGATGCCGTGGCCGCGTTTCTGCGCAGTGCACCTTTGCGGATGATCAGCACCGCCCTGCTGATGGCAGCGATCGCGTTGCTGGTGCTGCTGCTCTACCCGGCCCGCCAGCGCGTGACCGTGCTGTACCGCGGCGGCATCGCGGCAGCGGCATTGCTGGTGCTGCTGGCTCACGTGGGCAGCCGTTACGCCTTCTTTATGCTGCACTGATATGCGTATCCTGCCTTTTACCTCTCCGCTGATGCCGTCCGGCATCAGCGGCCATTGTATCCGCACAAAAACCCAGCACGGCGGCTGCTCCGCCTGCGCGACAATTTGCCCGACCGGCGCGGTTTCGCTAAAGGCGCGCCAACCGGTGCTGGAGTCGGGGAAATGCCTGAGCTGTGGCGATTGTTTGTTCGTTTGCCCCACGGAGGCCATTGACTCCCTATCCCCAATAGAGAGGAATTATCACGGCAACACCTTGTCCGGCAAGGGGAACCGGTTCGTCCCGTCGGTGAACGAATTACTGTTGTGGCACGCGTTGCGTGGGATCCGGCAGGTGTCGATCGATCCCGGCAACCGCGCCTGGCAGGCGGCCGTTGTGGCATTAAATTGCGTGCTCGCCCGTATTAATGAGCCAATCTGGCAGATCCTTTACCCCGATGGCGAGCCGATCGACCATGCGCGCCGCCGTTGGCTCAGCCGTCCTTTCATTCCCTCCCACGCCGCCGATCGTATGCCGGCAGGCCAACGGGCGGTACGGGCGGCGTTTCCGGCCATCAGCTGGTTTCAGGTGTCAATCGACACGGCCGCCTGTTCATTGTGTGGGGCCTGTAGCCGCCTCTGCCCGGAACAGGCGATCACACTGACCGGCACCGATCTTCAGATCGATCCCGCCCGCTGCACCGGCTGCCTGGCCTGCGAGGGCGTCTGTTTCCCTCAGGCGATCCATGTGAAACCCTGGGCAGCGCCTGCCCACCCACGCACGCTGCCGGTAACGGCTTGCCGGTGCCGCAATTGCCGCACCGCCTTTGTCAGCTTTTCCGCGGATGACACGCTCTGCCCACTCTGCCGACGCCATACCCACGGGATGCGCACGTTAACCTGATGACATAACACTGATAAGAAAAGCGATGATGATTGAATTACCAATACTTTCCCGGCAATTGAATTTGCTGGGATGCGGCTTCCGTTTGCCGCCCACCCACCCTGATATGGCCGGGGTGCTGGCGCTGTTTGCCTTACCTGACTGGGCAGGCCATTGGCCGGGCGTTGAAAAACCCCACCTCACCCGGCTGGCTGCGGCCTTTATGCCGCTGGATCTGCCGTCTGTTGCGCACGCCTGGCAGCGTTTGTTTGCCGGGCCGGGCACACGGCCTGCGCCGCCGTGGGGCTCGGTGTATCTCGATCCGGAACGGGTAGTGCGCGGCTGCTCCACCGTGGCTCTGAGCCATTTTCTGCAACGCGAACGGCTGCAACTGCATACGGAGTCGCCGGAGCCGCCCGATCATCTGGGGTTAATGCTGTTTCAGGCGGCGGTGCTGGCGGCAGAAGGGCGTGAGGCGGCGTTACTTGTGTTGCTGGAAGAACATCTGTTGAGCTGGTTACCGTTGTTCGTCCACCAGCTCCGTCAGGCTGAACACCCCGGCTTCTATCCGGGGCTGGCAGAGCTGACGCTGCTGACCGTGCAGAGCGCGGTGGCCACCCTGAAAAACCGGCCGGAGCCGGTATAGAGGGCCGATCACCGTTATCCTTACAGGGCGTCAGGCTTTTGGGAGGGGAACACTGCCTGGTGAAGTGCCATCGCTTACTCCTGCTTATAGAAAAAGGCATAAAAAATCCGCGATACCGGTCAATGTGCATCGCGGATTTTTCGTTCACCCTTTGCGGGAGAAATTAAGCACGGATGAATGCCAGCAGATCCGCGTTGATCACCTCAGCGTGGGTCGTATGCATCCCGTGCGGATAACCGGGATAGAGCTTGAGCGTGCTGTCAGGCAGCAATTTATCCTGAAGTAATGACGCCACTTTGTAGGGCACCACCTGATCGTCATCACCCTGCATAACCAGCGTCGGCACCGTGATCGCCTGTAAATCTTCCGTCTGGTCGGTTTCAGAAAAGGCTTTGATCCCTTCGTAATGCGCTTTGGCACTGCCCATCATGCCTTGCCGCCACCAGTTTTGGATGGTGCCCTGGGAAACCTGCGATCCTTCCCGGTTGAAGCCATAAAACGGCCCGGACGCGACATCCAGATAGAACTGGGCACGGTTGGCGGCCAGGGCGGCACGAAATCCATCAAACACGTCGCGCGGCGTGCCGTCAGGGTTGTTTTCCGTCTTCACCATCAGGGGCGGCACCGCGCTGATCAGTACGGCTTTCGCCACACGGCCCTGCGGCTCCCCATATCTGGCGACATAACGGGCCACCTGGCCGCCGCCGGTGGAATGGCCCACATGGATCGCGTTATAGAGATCCAGATGTTCAACCACCGCCGAGGCATCCGCCGCGTAATGATCCATGTCATGCCCATCACTGACCTGATCCGAGCGGCCATGCCCGCGCCGGTCAATCGCGATCACCCGAAAACCTTCTGCCAGGAAGAACAGCATCTGGTTGTCCCAGTCATCGGCACTTAACGGCCAGCCATGATGAAAAACAATAGGTTGTGCGTCCTGCGCCCCCCAGTCTTTGAAGAAAATGTTCACGCCATCTTTCGTCGTTACATATGCCATAGCACAAACTCCTCATGTAATAGAAAAACCACAGGGGTTGTTAATACGTGTAGAGCTTAAAGGGCGTAACAGCCGGAAAATCAACGTCAGTATCATTGACGCGGTTGAACATATTGGTAAACAGAATTGCCGTTACCGCACCGATATTTTCAACCACTTGCTGGTCAGTGAATCCTGCTGACCTCAAGGCAGTCACATAGCCCGCTGCTACTGTGCCACGCGTAGTGACCAGAATCTGCACAAATTTTAACCCCGCATCGATTTTGGACTCTCCGTCAACGTATCCCTGGCGTAGAGGGTCTGGGCTTCCGGTTAACCGGCGTTAGGGCCAACACGTTGGCGCAAAGCATGAAAACGCGGCATTCCAGGGTAACAATGAAAGATGACAGGATGCAGAGCAGTGAGAAGCAGATCGGGGTAGCCCGGCATGACGGCCGGTTCAGCGAAGTAAGGACAAGGGGTAAAAAGGATTGGGGTATTCGCGGCCATTGAAAACACCCTGCTCTCTTTCCGGTTCCGGCCTTATGCAAAGCCGGAACCGGGGTGATGTCAGGGTGCTGATCTTTTTCTGTCGCCGCTATCGCAGGCCGTTATTCGACGGTCACCGATTTGGCCAGGTTGCGCGGCTGGTCGACGTCGGTGCCTTTGATCAGCGCCACGTGGTATGCCAGCAGCTGCAACGGCACGGTGTAGAAGATCGGGGCAACAATCTCTTCAACGTGCGGCAGCGGGATGATCTTCATGCCTTCACTGTCACTGAAACCGGCATCCTGGTCGGCGAACACATAGAGCAGGCCGCCACGGGCGCGCACTTCCTCGATGTTGGATTTCAGCTTCTCCAGCAGTTCGTTGTTTGGGGCGACCACAATCACCGGCATATCGGCATCGATCAGCGCCAGCGGGCCATGTTTCAGCTCACCGGCGGCGTACGCCTCCGCGTGGATGTAGGAGATCTCTTTCAGCTTCAGCGCCCCTTCCATCGCGATCGGGTACTGATCGCCACGGCCGAGGAACAGCGCGTGATGTTTGTCTGAGAAACCTTCGGCCAGCGGTTCGATCGATTTGTCCAGCGAGAGCATCTGTTCAATACGCGCCGGCAATGCCTGCAACGCATGGACGATCTCATGCTCAACGCTTTCGCTCATCCCTTTCAGGTGGCCCAGGCGCGCCACCAGCATCAGCAGCACGGTCAGCTGCGTGGTAAAGGCTTTGGTGGATGCCACGCCGATTTCAGTGCCCGCTTTGGTCATCAGCGCCAGATCAGACTCACGCACCAGCGACGAGCCGGCCACGTTGCACACCGCCAGCGAACCGAGATACCCCAGCTCTTTGGAGAGGCGCAGTGCGGCCAGCGTGTCGGCCGTTTCGCCCGACTGGGAGAGGGTGATGATCAGGCTGCCCGGCCGCACCGCAGATTTGCGGTAACGGAATTCGGAGGCGATCTCGACATCACAAGGCACGCCCGCCAGTGACTCAAACCAGTAACGCGCCACCATGCCGGAGTGGTAAGAGGTACCGCAAGCGATGATCTGCACATGCTGCACGCGCGCCAGAATATCGTCGGCCTGCGGGCCCAGCTCGCTCAGGTCAATCTGGCCGTGGCTGAAACGCCCGGCCAGGGTGTTTTTGATCGCCTGCGGCTGCTCGTAGATCTCTTTCTGCATGTAGTGGCGGTACGCGCCTTTGTCACCGGCGTCGTACTGCACCTGGGATTCAATCTCCGGGCGCACCGCCGGGTTACCCTGTTTGTCGAAAATGGTGACGCTGCGGCGGGTGACTTCCACCACGTCGCCCTCTTCCAGGAACTGGAAGCGACGGGTCACCGGCAGCAGGGCCAGCTGGTCAGAGGCGATGAAGTTTTCGCCCATGCCGCGGCCAATCACCAGCGGACTGCCGGAACGAGCGGCCACCAGCACGCCGGGGTTACGGCTGTCCATGACAACGGTGCCGTACGCGCCGCGCAGCTGGGGGATCACGCGCTGGACGACGTCCAGCAGCGATCCGCCCTGTTGCAGCTCCCAGTGCACCAGATGCGCAATCACTTCAGTATCGGTTTCTGACACAAAGCGGTAGCCGCGTTCGATCAGGATTTCACGCAGTGGCTCATGGTTTTCAATAATGCCGTTGTGCACCACGCTGACGTACTCAGAAACGTGCGGGTGCGCATTCGCTTCAGACGGCTCGCCGTGCGTTGCCCAGCGGGTATGGGCGATGCCGGTGCCGCCGGTCAGCGGCTCCGCTTCAACCGCTTCCGCCAGTTTCTGCACTTTGCCGACCCGGCGCACACGCGCCATGTGGCCCTGGCTGTCCACCACCGCCAGGCCCGCGGAGTCATAACCGCGGTACTCAAGACGACGTAACCCTTCAATCAGGATTTCAGCAATATCACGTTGCGCTACTGCGCCAACAATTCCACACATGGATGTTAATTCCTATTAAGGCCACTTGATGGCCTACGATGTCTTCGACCTGATAGCCCGGTGTTTCCGGGGTCCCCGAGCCTTGTAGAGAGCGGGGTTATTATGTTTTGGCCTGCGCTCCGGCAGAACACAGGGCAAAACAGAGTCGGGGGCCACGCCCCCAACTCAGGCGGCTGCGCGCTTTTTATCCGCGCTTTTTCATCAACGTTTTTTCACCGGGCGCTGCCAGTCCGGTTTGTGCTGTTGCGGCACCCGGCTGATGAGCAGGCCGTTGTCCGGCACATCACGCGTGACGGTGGTACCGGCAGCGATGGTGACCTGGTTGCCGACGCTGACCGGCGCCACCAGCTGGGTATCAGAGCCGACAAACACGTCATTCCCAATCACCGTTTTATGCTTGTTCGCGCCGTCATAGTTGCAGGTGATGGTGCCCGCGCCGATATTAACGTTGCTGCCAATCTCCGCGTCGCCTAAATAGGAGAGGTGGCCGGCTTTGGTGCCTTTGCCCAGACGGGCTTTTTTCACTTCCACAAAGTTGCCGACATGCACGCTGTCTGCCAGCTCGCTGCCTGGGCGCAACCGGGCAAAAGGCCCCACCGTGCAGCCGGTGGCCAGCGTCGCATCTTCAATCACCGTGTAGGGGCTGATGTCACTGTCATCGCCGATTTCGCAGTTCTTCAGCACGCAGCCGGCCGCAATCTTCACCCGGTTACCAAGTTTGACCCGGCCTTCAATAATCACATTCGTGTCGATCACCACATCACGGCCGTGCTCCAGCGTGCCGCGCAGGTCAAAACGCGCCGGGTCGAGCAGCATCACCCCGGCCAGCAACAGCTTTTCTGCCTGCTCGGCCTGATAAATACGCTCCAGGCGGGAAAGTTGCAGGCGGTTGTTTACGCCTTCCACTTCACTTAACCGCTCAGGGTGAACGGCGGCGATGGTATGGCCTTCTGCGTGCGCCATCGCGATGATGTCAGTGATGTAGTATTCGCCCTGGGCGTTGTTGTTCGACAGGCGGCCCAGCCAGCGTTTGAGATCGCCCCCGTTGGCCACCAGAATGCCGGTATTCACTTCCGTGATTGCCCGCTGTTCCGGTGTGGCATCTTTCTGCTCAACAATCCCGGCCACCTGGCCATGTTCACGCACGATGCGGCCATAGCCGGTCGGATCATCAAGGTTTACCGTAAGCAGGCCGATGCCGCCCGCCGGTTTGGCCTGGAGCAGGTGTTGCAGCGTGGTCACTGAGATCAGCGGCACATCGCCGTACAGCATCAGGATATCTTCGTCATCGGCAAAGTGCGGGGCAGCCTGCTGCATGGCGTGGCCGGTGCCGAGCTGCTCTGCCTGTAATACCCAGTTCAACGGGGTATGCGACAGGCGCTCTTTCAGCAAGTCACCGCCATGACCATAAACCAAATGCACCTGCGCGGCGCCCAGCTGTGTCGCGGCATCGATAACATGTTGAACCATAGGCTTACCGGCCAGAGGGTGCAGGACTTTCGGAAGATCGGAATACATGCGCGTTCCCTTGCCGGCAGCAAGGATCACAACGCTCAATGAGCTGTTCGACATAAGCAATCTGATAGCCTTATTAAGAAGTGAAAAGTAAACCTGTTCGCTGAACCAAATACTACATATTTTTCAGTGAAAATGCTGCGTAAGCCGCACCAGACAAGGCTTACCGGCTTACTGCTCACCATAGCGAATTTTGGCGTCACGCGCCGGAAAAGCAGGGGGTTTTTTAGGGGATCTGGGGAATTTTTCGCCAGGGAAGAAAAGAACGCCCGGCTTTTTTAAAGGTAAAAAAAAAGCGACCCGCAGGCCGCTTTCTTATTGACGCAATAACGGTTTCTCCGCTCTCGCGGAGAGCACGCGATTACATCGCTTTTCTGGTCAACTCGATGACGCGCAGTTTCGCGATCGCTTTGGCCAGTTCAGCCGACGCCTGAGCATAGTCGACGTCACCGTGAGAGCTATGGATATGTTCTTCCGCCTTGCGCTTAGCTTCCAGCGCGCGAGCTTCGTCAAGATCCTGCCCACGAATGGCGGTGTCAGCCAGAACGGTTACCGCACTCGGCTGCACCTCAAGGATGCCGCCGGAGAGGTAGATATACTCTTCTTCACCGTGCTGTTTAACAATACGCACCATGCCAGGCTTAATGGCAGTGAGCAGCGGCGCATGGCCAGGGAAAATACCCAGCTCACCTTCGCTACCCGTCACCTGGATTTTCTGCACCAGACCGGAAAACATCTGTTTTTCAGCACTGACGACATCCAGATGGTAAGTCATTGCAGCCATGTCACCCTCCTCTCAAAGCGTTACAGTTTCTTGGCTTTTTCCACTGCTTCATCAATGGAGCCAACCATGTAGAACGCCTGCTCCGGCAGGTGGTCGTAATCACCGTCCATAATGCCTTTGAAGCCGCTGATGGTGTCTTTCAGGGAGACGTATTTGCCCGGTGCACCGGTGAATACTTCTGCCACGAAGAACGGCTGGGACAGGAAGCGCTGAATCTTACGGGAACGGGCAACCACCAGCTTGTCTTCTTCAGACAGCTCGTCCATACCCAGAATCGCGATGATGTCTTTCAGCTCCTGGTAACGTTGCAGCAGAGACTGCACGCCACGCGCCACATCATAGTGTTCCTGACCAACAACCAGCGGGTCCAGCTGACGGCTGGTGGAGTCGAGCGGGTCAACCGCCGGGTAGATACCCAGAGAAGCGATTTGACGGCTCAGTACCACGGTAGCATCCAGGTGGGCGAAGGTGGTCGCCGGAGACGGGTCAGTCAAGTCATCCGCAGGGACGTAAACGGCCTGTACGGAGGTGATAGAGCCGGTCTTGGTTGAGGTGATACGTTCCTGCAGAACGCCCATCTCTTCCGCCAGGGTCGGCTGGTAACCTACTGCGGACGGCATACGGCCGAGCAGTGCGGATACTTCAGTACCGGCCAGGGTGTAACGGTAGATGTTGTCAACGAACAGCAGAACGTCACGACCTTCGTCACGGAATTTCTCAGCCATGGTCAGGCCGGTCAGTGCAACGCGCAGACGGTTACCCGGCGGCTCGTTCATCTGGCCATACACCAGGGATACTTTGTCGATAACGTTGGAGTCGGTCATTTCGTGGTAGAAGTCGTTACCTTCACGGGTACGCTCGCCCACGCCTGCAAACACGGAGTAACCGGAGTGCTCGATCGCGATGTTACGGATCAGCTCCATCATGTTTACGGTTTTACCTACACCCGCACCACCGAACAGACCGACTTTACCGCCCTTAGCGAACGGACACATCAGGTCGATAACCTTGATGCCGGTTTCCAGCAGTTCCTGGGAGCTGGACAGCTCTTCGTAGCTTGGTGCCGCGCGGTGGATCGCCCAACGCTCTTCTTCACCAATGTCGCCTTTCATGTCGATTGGTTCACCCAATACGTTCATGATACGGCCCAGAGTTGCTTTACCCACCGGCACTTCGATCGGGTGTTGCAGGTTGATAACATTCAACCCACGACGCAGGCCGTCGGAGGTGCCCATTGCGATACAACGGACAACACCGCCACCCAGCTGTTGCTGAACTTCCAGCACCAGTTTGGACGCGCCGTTGTCAACCTCAAGTGCTTCGTACACGTTTGGTACGGCATCCTGAGGGAACTCGACGTCCACTACGGCGCCGATTACCTGGATAATCTTTCCAGTAGCCATCTTGAATCCTCTACGTAATTCGTAAACCTAGCTTAAACCGCAGCGGCCCCCGAGACGATCTCGGTAAGTTCTTGAGTGATGCTGGCCTGACGGGCTTTGTTGTATACCAACTGAAGCTCTTTGATCAGGCTACCGCCGTTATCGGTTGCGGCTTTCATCGCGACCATTCGTGCGGCCTGCTCGCTGGCCAGGTTTTCCACGACGCCCTGATAAACCTGTGATTCCACATAGCGACGCAGCAGGGTATCCAGCAGCGACTTCGGATCGGGTTCATACAGGTAATCCCAGGATTTCTTCTCCAGAACGCCATCTTCCGCAGGCGGAAGCGGCAGCAGTTGAAGAACCTGCGGAACCTGGGACATCGTATTGATAAACTTGTTACTGACGATGTAAAGCTTGTCCAGACGACCTTCGTCGTAGGCTTGCAGCATCACTTTCACCGGGCCAATCAGATCAGACAGGGAAGGTTTATCTCCCATGCCGGTGACCTGGGCAACCACGTTGCCGCCTACGGCGCCAAAGAAAGAAGCTGCTTTCGAACCAATCACAGCCAGATCGGCCTGAACGCCTTTATCGGACCAGCCTTTCATGTCTGCCAGCAGTTTCTTGAACAGGTTAATGTTCAAACCGCCACACAGACCACGGTCAGTAGACACCACCAGATACCCAACGCGCTTCACATCGCGGTCGTCCAGGTAGGGGTGTTTGTATTCCAGATTACCTAACGCAAGGTGACCAATCACATTGCGCATGGTTTCTGCATAAGGACGGCTGGCTGCCATGCGCTCCTGCGATTTACGCATTTTGGAGGCGGCGACCATCTCCATCGCTTTTGTGATCTTCTGCGTGTTTTGCACGCTTGCGATCTTACCACGTATCTCTTTTGCGCCGGCCATCTCTGCTTCTCCTCATTGCCAGACGGCCTGCTGTTCTTTCAAACAGCAGGACCGTTCAGCGTTACCAGGACTGGGTTGCTTTGAAGGTATCCAGCAGGCCTTTCAGCTTGCCTTCAATCTCATCGTTGTAACCGCCAGTTTGGTTGATTTGGTTCAGCAGATCACCGTGTTCGCGATCGGCGAAGGCCATCAGGGCAGCTTCGAAGCTCACCACTTTGGACACTTCGACGTCTTCCAGATAACCACGCTCCGCAGCAAACAGCACCAGGGCCTGTTGAGCAACGGACATCGGCGCGTATTGTTTCTGTTTCAGCAGCTCGGTCACTTTCTGACCGTGGCTCAGCTGTTTACGCGTCGCGTCATCCAGATCGGAAGCGAACTGAGAGAACGCTGCCAGTTCACGGTACTGTGCCAGTGCGGTACGGATACCACCGGACAGTTTTTTCATGATCTTGGTCTGTGCTGCACCACCCACACGGGATACGGAGATCCCTGGGTTAACCGCAGGACGGATACCGGAGTTGAACAGGTTGGATTCCAGGAAGATCTGACCGTCGGTAATGGAGATTACGTTGGTCGGAACGAACGCGGAAACGTCACCCGCCTGCGTTTCAATCAGCGGCAGCGCAGTCAGGGAGCCGGTTTTACCTTTCACTTCACCCTTGGTGAATGCTTCAACGTACTCGGCGTTAACACGCGCAGCACGCTCCAGCAAACGGGAGTGGAGGTAGAACACGTCGCCCGGATAGGCTTCACGGCCCGGCGGACGACGCAGCAGCAGGGAGATCTGACGGTAAGCAACAGCCTGTTTGGACAGGTCATCGTATACGATCAGCGCATCTTCACCGCGGTCACGGAAGTATTCGCCCATGGCGCAACCGGCATACGGTGCCAGGTATTGCAGTGCAGCGGATTCAGACGCCGTTGCCACAACCACGATGGTGTTGGCCAGTGCGCCGTGCTCTTCCAGTTTACGTACCACGTTAGACACGGTGGACGCTTTCTGGCCGATAGCCACGTAGATACATTTGATGCCGGAGTCGCGTTGGTTGATGATCGCATCGATCGCCAGCGCGGTTTTACCGGTCTGACGGTCGCCGATGATCAGCTCACGCTGGCCACGGCCGATTGGAATCATCGCATCCACAGATTTGTAACCGGTCTGAACCGGCTGATCAACGGATTGACGGGCGATAACGCCCGGTGCGATAGCTTCAACCGGGGAGAAGCCGTCGTTGTCGACCGGCCCTTTGCCATCGATAGGTGCACCCAGGGTGTTCACCACGCGGCCCAGCAGGCCACGGCCGACCGGCACTTCCAGGATACGGCCGGTGCATTTCACCTTCATGCCTTCAGCCAGGTCCGCATACGGACCCATCACTACAGCACCGACAGAGTCGCGTTCCAGGTTAAGTGCGATAGCGTAACGGTTGCCGGGCAGGGCGATCATCTCACCCTGCATTACATCGGCCAGGCCGTGTACGCGAATGATCCCGTCACTGACGGAAACGATAGTACCTTCATTGTGAGCTTCGCTCACTACATTGAACTGAGCAATGCGCTGCTTGATCAGTTCGCTGATTTCGGTGGAATTCAGTTGCATGCTCCAGTCCCCTTAAGACTGCAAGACGTCTGCCAGGCGATCCAAACGACCGCGTACGCTGCCGTCAATCACCATATCGCCCGCGCGGATTACGACGCCGGCCATGACAGACTTATCAATTTTGCAATTCAGCTTAACTTTGCGTGACAGACGTTTTTCCATCGCAGCGGTAATTTTTACCAGCTGGGCATCATTCAGTGTGGTGGCGGAAATCACTTCGACTTCGACCGTGGCCTCGAGGGAGGCGCGCAGTGCAATGAACTGCTCTAACACTTCAGGAAGGACGGATAAACGGTTGTTCTCAGCCATCACCTTAATCAGGTTCTGGCCGGCTTGGTCGAGTTGATCACCACATACGGCAATGAACGTTGCAGACATGGTTTCCGGTGCCACAGCACCGGAAAGCAAGGCTTTAATCTGTTCGTTGCGCGTCACTTCAGCGGTAAACGCCAGCATTTGCTGCCAGCGGTCGATGCATTGGTGCTCAACGGCAAAGTCAAATGCTGCTTTGGCGTAGGGGCGAGCTACCGTGACAAATTCAGACATCAGCCCCTCCCTCCTTACAGTTCAGCGACCAGTTTATCAACGATGTCGCTGTTAGCAGCTTCATCCACGGAACGTTCAATGATCTTCTCGGCGCCAGCAATTGCCAGTACAGCGACTTGCTTACGCAACTCTTCACGAGCGCGTTTACGTTCGGCTTCGATCTCAGCCTGTGCTTGCGCCACGATTTTGTTACGTTCCTGCTCTGCTTCGGCTTTTGCGTCCTCGACAATCTGAGAGCCACGCTTGTTAGCTTGCTCAATGATTACCTGGGCTTCGGCCTTGGCTTTTTTCAGCTGGTCGGTCGCATCGGCTTGCGCGAGGTCCAGATCTTTTTTGGCACGTTCTGCTGAAGCGAGACCGTCAGCAATTTCTTTCTGACGCTTCTCGATGGCTGCCATAATTGGCGGCCATACATACTTCATGCAGAACCAGACAAACAGGACGAACGCGATGGCCTGGCCGAGGATTGTTGCGTTAAGATTCACAGCACAATGCCTCTTTCAAAGTTAATAGTTTGATGTGGTCTACGGTAGAGAAAAATCTCTACTAGGCGACCGCAAACATCACGTACAGACCCAGACCAACAGCGATCATCGGGATGGCGTCAACCAGGCCCATAACGATGAAGAATTGTGTACGCAGCAGAGGAATCAGGTCAGGCTGACGTGCAGCGCCTTCCAAGAATTTACCACCCAGGATGCCGATACCGATCGCAGCACCGATTGCCGCCAGGCCCATCATCACAGCGGCAGCCATGTACAGCAGATCCATACTCAGGTTTTCCATGACAGTCTCCAGTTTGTTTCAGTTAAACGCAGTAGTGTTGAAAGAAAATCAGTGTTCTTCAGATGCCATCGACAGATAAACAATCGTCAGAACCATGAAAATAAAGGCTTGCAGCGTAATGATCAGGATGTGGAAAATGGCCCACGGCACACTCAGAACCCACTGTGACCACCACGGCAGCAAACCGGCAATCAGGATGAAGATCAACTCACCCGCATACATGTTGCCGAACAGTCGCAGACCCAGAGAAACAGGTTTGGACAGCAGGCTGACACCTTCCAAGATCAGGTTGATTGGAATGAATACCGGATGGTTGAACGGCTGCATCGTCAATTCTTTAACGAAGCCGCCAACCCCTTTCATTTTGATGCTGTAGAACAGAATCAGAATGAATACGCCCAATGCCATCGACAATGTGATGTTCACATCGGCGGTAGGCACCACACGCAGGGCAGGAAGCCCGAGGACATGTTCACCGAGATAAGGCAGCAGGTCGATAGGCAGCAGGTCCATCATGTTCATCAGGAAAACCCAGACGAAAACGGTGAGCGCGAGCGGTGCAATCACCTTGCTCTTGCCGTGATACATATCACGCACACTGCTGTCGACAAACCCGACAACCAGCTCAACGGCTGTTTGCAGTTTGCCAGGAACGCCACTGGTGGCGTTTTTTGCTACTTTACGGAAAATAACCAGAAAGAGCAGACCGAGGACCACGGAGAAAAACATCGAATCGATGTTTATCGACCAGAATCCCGTCCCCACCTGCAGCTGAGTCAGGTGGTGACCGATATACTCTTGAGGAGTAGAGATTTCTCCAGATGCAGACATGATGCCTCTTACCCTTTTGTAGTTAGATACAAAAACCGCTATGCGCGGTAACTGTTAATCACGGCTGGTGCCAGTATCTGCGTGAGCAACACCGAGAGATAGGTTATGCCGAGCGGGATAAACACCGCCTTGAGCACGCCCAGGGCGATTATCACCAACGCAATGGTGATGACAACCTTCAACGCTTCTCCGATGGCGAACGACCAGGCGACTCGGCCAGAGAGCGGCGTATTTGCCTGGTGACGCCACGCAAACAGCATAAACAGTGCATTCGGTAACCAGGCGGCAAACCCGCCGGCTAAAGCAGAAACACTCCATTCCAGGCCTTTTAGCCCAAAGACGGCACTGAGCAGAACAAAGGTCAATAACTGCACTGACAGCAGTTTTCCGGCAACCTTCCCGCTGTAAAGGGATGCAGACATGACGTTTGTTCTCTCCGTAACTCAGTGGAGGTATGCTGAGTGTCGTATAAAACTGCCTTTGTACGACCGAGTCAAGCAGCAAAAACCGAGCAAATTATACGGTTCACTCAAGCGAATTCAATCGATAAGTAGCGAAAAGGTGAACAATTATTTAAATTTAATTCTGTAGGGCTATTTTCCTAAGGAAACTATCCCCAAAATGACAAGATAATAACTGTCTGATTATTCCACTACCATTCATATAAGTGTGCACAAGATCACACAAAATAGTTTTGCAGACCCGGACAAATCCATGCTGCGCGTTGCTCTGACAGCAGATTGATTTTTAAACCTTATAAAAATCAATCTGCTAAATTGTTTGCTGCGCAAAAGAAGATGAAAACTTAATTCAAACCTTTTTTTGACATTTCAGCCCAAAAATAAGCAACAAAAAAATTACATTTAATAGATTCACTTGAGAATGAATCTCATTACCACGCAACGCATTTTCAGGATTTTACGCAGCCATTCAAATAACCATGCTGCAACTCTGTGAAATATTGGTAACCGTTGCGCACATCGTACCAATATAATTAGCAGGCTTATGTTAACGCCCGCAACGGCCAGATGATTTATCCTTTTTTGATAAAGCGCAAAAACAGCGCGCTTTTAAAATCACCGGGCTTTTAAGATAACCAGGTGCCGCTCACCCTCAAGTTCAGGCACTGACAGTTTTACTACCTGCTCCACCCCTACCCTCTCCGGCAACGTGGCAAGTTCTTCATCAGGACGCACCCCTTTCAGGGCATAGAACCGCCCCTGGGTCGGCTCCGGCAGATGGTGGCACCAGGAAACCATATCCTGCAATGAGGCAAAGGCACGGCTGATGACACCGTCAAACGGCGGCTCAGCAGGGAATTCCTCAACCCGGCTCTGCACCGGCGTAATGTTAGTAAGTCCTAACTCATGCTGTACCTGGCGTAAAAAACGCACGCGTTTGCCCAGGCTGTCCAACAGCGTGAAATGCGCATCAGGGCGGACAATGGCCAGCGGAATGCCGGGCAGGCCCGGCCCGGTACCCACGTCAATAAAGCGGCTGCCCTGCAGATGAGGGTTAACCACGATGCTGTCGAGAATATGGCGTACCAGCATCTGGTAAGGGTCGCGCACTGAGGTCAGGTTATAGGCTTTGTTCCATTTATCCAGCATACCCACGTAAGCCAGCAACTGGTGCTTTTGCTGATCGGGCAACACAATGCCGGCCTGGTTAAGCAACGCGTCGAGTTTTTGCAGCACAGGGAATTCCTTTGGCGCAGCATCACTGCTGCGGTTAAACATGATTCAGGGAATGTAAAACAAGACCGGGGCCGCCTGAGCACAGACAGACGGCCCCGTTGATCAGGCTCAGGCGCTGCGGCGCAGCAGGCCTTGCTTTTTCAGCCAGATCAGCAGAATAGAGATTGCCGCCGGTGTAATGCCTGAAATACGTGATGCCTGGCCGATCGAGTTCGGTTTGTGATCGTTGAGCTTGGCAATCACTTCGTTCGACAGGCCGGATACCTGATGGTAGTCCAGATCCGCCGGCAACAGGGTATTTTCATTACGCTGCTGCTTGTTGATCTCATCCTGCTGGCGGGCGATATAGCCTTCGTACTTGACCTGGATCTCCACCTGCTCTGCAGATTGCGGATCGCTCAGGCCCGGTGCAAACATCGGCATCCCGATCATCTGCTGATACGTCATTTCAGGGCGGCGCAGCAGTTCTTCACCACTGGCTTCGCGGGAAAGCGGTGCTTTCAGCAGGGCATTGACCTGTTCCACCTGTTCGGAGTGCGGGTGAACCCACAGGCTGCGCAGACGCTGGCGCTCCTGCTCGATCTGTTCAACTTTCTCACTGTAACGGGCCCAACGCGCATCATCCACCAGGCCAAGCTCACGCCCTTTTTCGGTCAGGCGCAGATCGGCGTTGTCTTCACGCAGCATCAGGCGGTACTCCGCCCGTGAGGTGAACATACGGTACGGCTCTTTGGTGCCGAGGGTGCTGAGGTCGTCAACCAGGACGCCGAGGTAAGCCTGATCGCGGCGTGGTGCCCAGCCCTCGTCCTCATTGGCGTAACGGCCGGCGTTCAGGCCTGCCAGCAGCCCCTGGGCCGCGGCTTCTTCGTAACCGGTGGTGCCGTTGATCTGGCCGGCAAAGAACAGGCCCTGGATGAATTTGCTTTCCAGGGTCGGTTTCAGATCGCGCGGATCGAAGAAATCGTACTCGATCGCATAACCGGGGCGCACAATGCGCGCGTTTTCCAGGCCGCGCATGGAACGGACAATCTGCATCTGAACATCAAACGGCAGGCTGGTGGAGATGCCGTTCGGATAAATTTCGTTGCTGGTCAGCCCTTCCGGTTCAAGGAAGATCTGATGCGCATTACGATCGGCAAAGCGCATGACTTTGTCTTCGATCGACGGGCAGTAACGCGGGCCGATCCCTTCGATGATCCCGGCATACATCGGGCTGCGATCCAGGTTCTGGCGGATCACCTCATGGGTCTGCTCATTGGTGTGCGTGATGTAGCACGGGATCTGCCGCGGGTGCTGTGAGGCATTGCCCATGAACGAGAACACCGGCGCGGGGTTATCACCATGCTGTTCATCCAGCACGCTGAAGTCGATGGTACGCGCATCGATCCTAGGAGGTGTCCCGGTTTTCAGGCGGTTCACACGCAGCGGCAGTTCACGCAGACGGCGTGACAGCGAGATCGCCGGAGGATCGCCTGCGCGGCCCCCACTGAAGTTTTCAAGGCCAATGTGGATCTTCCCATCAAGGAAGGTGCCCACGGTCAGCACCACCGCTTTGGCGCGGAATTTGAGGCCCATCTGGGTCACGGCACCCACCACCCGATCGTTTTCCACGATCAGATCGTCAACCGCCTGCTGGAAGATCATCAGGTTCGGCTGGTTCTCCAGCGCAGTGCGGACGGCCTGGCGGTAAAGCACCCGGTCAGCCTGGGCACGCGTGGCACGCACGGCCGGCCCTTTGCTGGCGTTTAGTATCCTAAACTGAATCCCCGCATGGTCGATAGCCGTGGCCATTAACCCGCCGAGGGCGTCCACTTCTTTAACCAGATGTCCTTTTCCGATGCCACCGATCGCCGGGTTACAGGACATTTGTCCAAGCGTATCAATGTTATGCGTTAATAATAGGGTTTGACGTCCCATCCGGGCAGCCGCCATGGCAGCCTCGGTACCGGCATGGCCGCCGCCGATAATGATGACGTCAAAATGGTCTGGATAAAACATGGTACTGCACCTCGCGGTTATGCGAATGATCGTGGTTTGCCCTTGGGGTGGGGGATTCTACTGAAGTTTAGCCGTGCAACCAAGCAGCTTAGGATCGCAGGTAATTAAAAGAAGATCTTTTTATTTAAAGATCTCTTTATTAGATCTCTTATTAGGATCGCGATCCTCTGTGTATAACCCTGAATTCTTTATTTGATCCAACGGATTACTACAGATCATTAGCTGTGAATGATCGGTGATCCTGCCACGTATAAGCTGGGATCAGATCGGCACTTTATACACAGGCATCTGCGGGGAGCAAGGTTGTTATAGGGATAACTACCGGTTTTACCCAGCTTTAAACCGTAGTTATCCACAACTGATCGCGCGATCTTTGACCTTATTTGAGTAAATTAATCCAGTTTTTGACCCATTCTTCAGCCGGGTCTTCCGGGATCTCATGTTGGGTGACGTCGATCTCAAGGCGATCACCGATCTTTTTGGCACCCTGCGCGATCAATACGGACTCGATCGTTTTGATCGCGCCGCAGAAGGTGTCGTACTCGCTGCTGCCAAGCCCGATGGCCCCAAAACGCACCTGGGAGAGATCCGGCTGCTGCGCGTTGATCGCGTCCAGCAAGGGTTGCAGGTTATCAGGCAGTTCCCCGGCACCGTGTGTCGAGGTGACAAGCAGCCAGATCCCGTCTGGTGTCAGCTCATCAAGCTCTGCGCCGTGCAGGGTTTCCGTTGAAAAACCAGCCTCTTCCAGTTTCTCAGCGACATGTTCAGCTACATATTCGGCGCTGCCGAGCGTACTGCCGCTGATGAGGGTAATGTCAGCCATAATGATCCCACATGATATAAAGAGCGCGTATTGTACGCTGTGAATCAGCTGGGATCTACCTGTGGACAATATGGGTATGGCTTTTTTACGATCAGGGCGAGATCGCCCGCATGATAGGGTTCTGTAACGAGATTAATGTCTCTGTGGACTGGATCTCGTCGATGGTCTGGATCTTGTTGATAAGTACCTGTTGCAGGGCATCGATCGACCGGCACATTACTTTAATAAAGATGCTGTAGTGCCCGGTGGTGTAATAGGCCTCGACCACCTCCTCGAGACTGTCGAGTTTTTTCAGGGCAGACGGGTAATCTTTGGCACTTTTCAGGATGATGCCGATAAAACAGCAGACATCGTAGCCCAGCTGTTTAGGGTTCACCTGCACACAGGCGCCGGTAATAATGCCGGCCTGCTTCATTTTCTCTACCCGCACATGGATCGTACCGGGGCTGACGTTAAACACTTTGGCCAGTTCTGCATAGGCGGTACGCGCGTTCTCCATCAGGGCGTTCAGGATGCCGCGATCGAGATCATCGATCTGATAAACTTCAGTCACTTTTTCCACCTCAGCGTCAGGATAGGTTAATGCCCAGACGATAGAGGATCTCCAGGGGCGGAACCAGAATTATCGCCTGAGGAAGGCTGCCGGGCGGGGGATTAACGGCGCAGACGGCGCAGCAGGCGGCTTTTCAGCCCGGTATCAAAACGCCAGATATAATCGAAGATGCGCATGATCCCCGGTTTGCCATAGGCTGACATTGCCACCGCATGGAAGCGTTGCTGATGGCGCTGCCGGTGTTGCTGGATCTGTTCTACCACCGGATCAGGCAGGCGCTGGGCTATAAAGTCGGAAATGACTACCGCGTCGGCATCAAACCAGGCGCGATCCTCCATTTTTTTCAGCGTCGCCGACAGACAGGCCGCCAGATCGGTGCCGCCGCGGAAATGCTGGCTGAGGAAACGGATCGCCTGTTCGATCCCGCTGGCGGCAGTTAACTCATACTGCACGATCTCCGTGGCGAACAGCATAATGAAACAACGGCGTTTGTCTGCCAGCGCAATACGTAACAGGGCCAGGCAGAAGGCTTTCGCACACTGTTCATTGAAACCGCCCATCGAGCCGGATGTATCCACGCAGACAATAAAAGGCCCGCGCGGCTGTTCTTCCTGCTGATGGTGGGTGACCGGGCGCATCATGACGCGCTCTTGCCACGCGTCGCCTTGCAGCCGGTAGGTCATCAGCTGCTTTTCCAGCAACCGCCGGTAAAACTCAAACTCCAGTTCGCTCAGTCCCAGCATCGCCAGTTCCGTGGGCAGCAGCCTTAAGATGTCATCACTTTGATGGATACCGCTGACCTGCTCAGGCACGGTGGCCGGTTCACGTACCAGCGTGCGGTAAGGTTCCATCGCGGCATTATCCTGCGGGATGCTTTTCGCTGCCTGGCTGCGCCCCAGCTGTTCCGCCAGCCGGTTCAGTTCCGGTTGCTGTTGCAGAAAAGCCCCGTAATCCAGCAGCTGCCGGTAATTGCCGGCATAGAGTTCACCCCGGCTCATATCCCAGAGACGCCCGGCCGCGCTGTCATTTTCCGCCAGCAGCGGGGCCAGCGCGCCGCTCATCGCCAGCCGCTGCTGGAGATCGGCCAGCAGTTGCTCGCGCTCCTGCTCCAGTAACTGATGATGCAGGGTGACTGCCTGTAACGTCAGGCTCAGGCGCCAGCGCTGGATAAACAGGGTCTGCAGGCCGTCACCGGGTGGGTGGCTGAGATCGGCACTCGCCACCAGCGTCTGTGCTTCCGGGGCGAAAGGGGAATCCATGGCGTTGAGGCTGCGCACGATGTCAGGCAGGTGCTGGTAAAAGGTGGCGGGGCTTTCGGTCATGCTGCGCTGGTAAAAGTAGAACTCCTTCGCCAGGGCGGGCGGCACCGTCGATTCATTGATGCGCCGCGATAACGTCTGTTTCCAGGCGGGGAGATCCTTCAGCAGGGCGCGCTTCAGCCGGGGGAATTTCTCAAAGAACACCACCAGCTGCGGCGTCGCCAGTAAGCTGATGATGATCTCCTCAATCAGGTCGCCCTGATTGATCGCCAGCAACATATCCAGCGTATGCAGGCTCATCATGATCTATTTACCGCGGAAGGTCTGCTGCTGCTGTTTTATCTGCTCTGCGACCTGCATCAGGCTGGCTTCAATTTTTGCCAGCCAGGCCGCCGGCACAAACAGGCAGGGCTGGTGCGAAGAGAACAGCCGGCGCTGCTGGGCCAGCTTTTCAGCCAGCGTATCGAGCTGCGCCATGATTTCGGGCGGCACTGTGGTCTGCTGCTGCTCGCCCGGCAGGGAGAGCACCGATCGCTGGCGGCTGACGTCCAGCACTGACAGCTGGAGTTTTTCATCCACCTCCAGCTCCACCTGCTGGGCAAATCCGATGCCGTTGAGCTTCGCGCGTGCCTGGCCGCCTTTTTGCAGCCAGGTATCCAGCTCACTCCGCTCCATCAGCAGGTGGGTCACCTGGATCTCATGCAGGTGCAGCGGCGTATGCAGCAGCAGCGTCAGTGATGTGTCACTGTTTTCCAGCGTCAGTTCGTAATGGGGCACACGGCTGAACATAGAGGCCTTTTTGCTGACCTTGATCGCCTGGCTGTCGCTGAGCTTCTGCTGTTCACGCAACCATTGCTGGTGAAGCTGGTGGGTTTGCAGGATCAGGCTCTGCTGTTGATACGCCTGGGTTGTGAGCAGCTGTTCAAGCTGCTGCTGGAACAGGGTGTAAGTATTGAGATCGTGCCAGAGGCAGTCTTTGAGCAGAATCAGGTCCACCGGCGAGATGGCGGTGCGGCCGCTGAAAAAGGCGCTGGCCTGTAACAGGCGTAACGCCTTTTTCCAGCGGCGGTCAGAGACGTAAGGGGCATTTTCCTGGGCATCCAGTTGCTCACGCAACTGGAATATCAGCTCGAAGCAGGCGTCCGGCAGGGTAACGGCATTGATGTCGCGCTGCCATTGATGGAACTCTTCATCCGTGATGCTGAGGTTCTCCGGCACCGGGTTCTCATGCTCACCGGCACGGTGGGTCAGCAGGGCACGGAAATTCTGCTTCTCCTGCACTTTATCCAGCCACAGGCGGATCAGCATCCGGTCATATAAGGCTTCGAGGCTGCTGTCCGCTTCCGGCAGTTCGTTGGAGGCGGTGACCAGCAGCCGCAGCGGGATGGCGGCCTCATCATCGCCGTTACGGAAACGGCGCTCGTTGATGGCGGTTAACAAGGTGTTCAGGATCGCCGGCCCGGCTTTCCAGATCTCATCCAGAAAAACGATTTCCGCTTCCGGCAGGTAGCCGCGTGTCAGGCGCTGGTAACGCCCCTCATCTTTCAGCGCCTGAATGGAGAGCGGCCCGAAGACCTCCTCTGGCGTGGAGAAGCGGGTCATCAGGTATTCAAACGCCCTGGCATGGCGGAACGCGTATTTCAGCCGGCGGGCGATCAGGCTTTTCGCAATGCCCGGCGGCCCGAGCAGAAAAACACTCTCGCCACACAGCGCCGCCAGCAGGCAGAGCCGGATGGCATCCTGACGTTCGTAAAGGCCACTCTCAAGCGCATTGCCAAGCCGCGCGATGCGGTCAGCCAACCCTGTTGCGTTCACCATGATTACTCTTCGTTTTCTTTCAGTTAACGCATTCTGGTTTGCGGTATAAGAATAATCCACACTTATTTTTTGCTGCGATAGCTTGTTGATTCACAGCAATTTTCTATCATCAATAAATCCCGGCTGAGAGGCAGGGGCCGGGCCTGAAAGGGCATATAAGGATAGGCAATCATGGTAAATCATGCATACTGTGCGGTTTTGGGTGGGCGTAACGACACCAGCGTACGCTTCGCTTATGGACGTTCCAGCAAAAGAAACGAGTTATGAGCACAGAGCATAAACAGTCATTGTCAGCCATGACCCTGGCCGCTATCGGGGTTGTCTACGGTGATATTGGTACCAGCCCTCTTTATACCTTGAGAGAGTGTTTTTCCGGCCATTATGGTTTCGACGTTCAGCCTGATGTGGTGTTCGGGTTTCTCTCCCTGATTTTCTGGATGCTGATCCTGATTGTCTCCCTGAAATATCTCTCCTATGTGATGCGGGCAGATAACGCCGGGGAAGGCGGGATTTTGACGCTGATGTCACTGGCGGGACGCAATACTTCTGCGCGTACCACCGCGGTGCTGGTTATCCTCGGGTTGATTGGCGGCAGCTTCTTTTATGGCGAGGTGGTGATTACACCGGCCGTGTCGGTGTTGTCCGCGATTGAGGGGCTGGAGATCGCCGCGCCGTCGCTTGACCCGTATATTGTCCCCTGCTCGATTGCCGTGCTGACCCTGCTGTTTATGATCCAGAAACACGGTACCGGCAGCGTCAGTAAACTCTTCGCCCCGGTGATGCTGGTCTGGTTCCTGGCGCTGGCCGTATTGGGCGTGCGCAGCATTATGGATAACCCGCAAGTGTTGCAGGCCCTGAACCCCGCCTGGGCCCTTGATTTCTTTGTGTCTCACAAAGCAGCCTCATTCTTCGCGCTGGGCGCGGTAGTGCTGTCGATTACCGGGGTAGAGGCGCTGTATGCTGATATGGGCCACTTCGGGAAATTCCCAATCCGCCTGGCATGGTTCAGTGTGGTATTGCCGTCACTGGTGCTGAATTACTTCGGCCAGGGGGCTCTGCTGCTGAAAAACCCGGAGGCGATCAAGAACCCGTTCTTCCTGCTGGCACCTGACTGGGCGCTGATTCCGTTGATGCTGCTGGCGACACTGGCTACCGTTATCGCCTCCCAGGCGGTGATCTCCGGCGTCTTCTCCCTGACGCGCCAGGCGGTGCGCCTGGGGTATCTGCCGCCGATGCGCATTATCCACACCTCAGAAATGGAATCAGGCCAGATCTATATCCCGGTGATTAACTGGACGCTCTACGCGGCCGTGGTGATTGTGATTATCAGCTTTGAGCACTCCAGTAATCTGGCTGCGGCGTACGGTATTGCCGTCACCGGCACCATGGTGCTGACCAGTATCCTCTCCTGTACCGTGGCGCTGAAAAACTGGAACTGGAATGTGGTGCTGGTGGGCGCATTGCTGGCGGTCTTGCTGATTATTGATGTGCCGATGTTTGCCGCCAACGCCACTAAACTCTTCTCCGGCGGCTGGCTGCCGCTGATGCTGGGGCTGGTGATGTTCGTCATCATGACGACCTGGAAAAGCGAGCGGTTCCGCCTGCTGCGCCGGATGCATGAACACGGCAATTCACTGGACGCGATGATCGCCTCGCTGGAGAAATCCCCGCCGGTGCGCGTGCCGGGCACGGCGGTTTATATGTCACGCGCCACCAATGTGATTCCGTTTGCCATGTTGCACAACCTTAAGCACAACAAGGTGTTGCATGAGCGTGTGGTATTGCTGACCCTGCGTACGGAAGATGCGCCTTTTGTGCATAACGTCCGCCGCGTGGCGATTGATCAGCTCTCGCCTACCTTCTGGCGTGTGGTAGCCAGTTACGGCTTTAAAGAGACGCCTAATGTCGAAGAGATTTTCCACCGCTGCGGCCTCGAAGGGCTGCCGTGCCGGATGATGGAAACCTCCTTCTTTATGTCCCATGAATCACTGATTGTGGGCAAACGCCCCTGGTATCTCCGGTTACGCGGCAAGCTGTTTGTCACGCTCAGCCGCAACGCCCTGCGGGCGCCGGACCAGTTTGAAATTCCGCCTAACCGGGTGATCGAACTCGGCACCCAGGTCGAAATCTGACAATAAAGGGCTTCTCCGGAAGCCCTTTTTCATGCGCTTCTCCTTCTGCCAGCGAAACGTTTCGATAGCGATCACATTTCTCTCTCTTTCCTTTTGCCTTATCGCGCGGTTTTTTTACACTGCTGTCAGCGAAACGTTTCGCTGACGGAGCCTAGCCATGAAAAAAGCCGCGTTACTCAATGCTGAACTCTCTTATGTGATTGCCAAACTCGGGCATACCGATCAACTGGTGATTGCTGATGCCGGGTTACCGGTGCCCGCTACCACGCAGCGGATCGATCTGGCGCTGACCCACGGCATACCGGGGTTTATGCCGGTGCTGGACGTGGTCACGCAGGAGATGCAGGTAGAACGGGTGCTGCTGGCAGAGGAGCTGAAAACGCATAACCCGGCGATCCACCAGCAACTGTGCGGGCATCTGGCACACCTGGAGGCGCGGCAGGGCAATACGATTGAGGTGACCTACCTTCCTCATGCTGCATTCAAAACACAAAGCGCGCAGAGCCGGGCGATTGTGCGTACCGGTGAATGCTCGCCGTATGCCAATATCATCCTCTGTGCCGGTGTGACGTTCTGAGGCCCCCTATGCAAGCGTTGCTGGAACTCAAAGGTATTGAAAAATCCTTCCCCGGCGTCAAAGCCCTGTCCGGCGCGGCGCTGTCTGTTTACCCCGGCCGCGTAATGGCGCTGGTTGGGGAGAATGGGGCCGGTAAATCCACCATGATGAAAGTGCTGACCGGCATCTACCAGAAAGAAGCGGGCAGCCTGAAATTCCTGGGGAAAGAGACGGTGTTTGCCGGGCCAAAAGCCTCGCAGGAAGCCGGGATCGGCATCATTCACCAGGAACTGAACCTGATCCCCCAGCTCACCATTGCCGAAAACATCTTTTTGGGTCGCGAGTTTGTAAACCGGTTCGGCGGTATCGATTGGAAGAAGATGCACGCAGAAGCCAGCAAATTGTTGGCACGGCTTAATGTGCGCCACCGCAGCGACCGGCTGGTGGGCGACCTGTCGATTGGCGATCAGCAGATGGTGGAAATTGCCAAGGTGCTGAGCTTTGACTCCCGGGTCATCATCATGGATGAACCTACCGATGCCCTGACAGACACCGAAACGGCCTCCCTGTTCAGCGTGATCCGTGAACTGCGCGCACAGGGGTGCGGCATTGTGTATATCTCCCACCGGATGAAAGAGATTTTCGACATCTGTGATGACGTGACGGTATTCCGTGACGGGCAGTTTATCGCGGAGCGCGCCGTGAGCGCGCTGGATGAGGATTCGCTGATTGAGATGATGGTCGGCCGCAAACTGGAAGACCAATACCCCCGGCTGGCGTTACCCCAGGGGGAGCGCCGCCTGTTAGTGCGTAACCTCAGTGGGCCGGGCGTGGAGCAGGTCAGCTTTACCCTGCACCGCGGCGAAATCCTCGGCATTTCCGGGTTGATGGGCGCAGGCCGTACCGAACTGATGAAAGTGCTCTATGGCGCCCTGCCCCGCCTTGGCGGTTCGGTGGAGATTGACGGGCGTGACGTCACGGCCCGCTCCCCGCAGGAAGGGTTGGCCAACGGCATCGTCTATATCTCGGAAGACCGCAAACACGATGGGCTGGTGCTCGGGATGTCCGTTAAAGAGAACATGTCATTAACGGCACTGCGCTATTTCAGCAAAGAGGTCGGGCGGCTGCGCCATGCCGATGAACAGCAGGCGGTCAGCGACTTTATCCGCTTGTTCAACATCAAAACCCCGTCAATGGAACAGCCGATTGGCCTGCTCTCCGGCGGCAACCAGCAAAAAGTGGCCATTGCCCGCGGCCTGATGACCCGGCCAAAGGTATTGATTCTGGATGAGCCAACCCGCGGCGTCGATGTCGGTGCCAAAAAAGAGATCTATCAGCTTATCAACCAGTTTAAGCAGGATGGCCTCAGCATCATTCTTGTCTCTTCCGATATGCCGGAAGTGATGGGTATGAGCGACCGCATCCTGGTTATGCATGAAGGGCGCATCAGTGGCGAATTCACCCGCGAACAGGCGACCCAGGAAGTGCTGATGGCAGCCGCCGTCGGCAAGCTTTACGGCGCAACACAGGAATTATCCCATGAGTAGTCACGTATTGCCGGCCAAGCGCTGGTTCAACAAAGCCTGGTGGCTGGAACAGAAATCACTGATTGCGCTGGCGGTGCTGATTGCCGTGGTGTCATCAATGAGCCCGAATTTCTTCAGCCTGAATAACCTGTTCAATATCCTGCAGCAGACCTCGGTCAACGCCATTATGGCCGTCGGCATGACGTTGGTGATCCTCACCTCCGGCATTGATTTGTCTGTCGGGTCTTTGCTGGCGCTGACCGGTGCGGTGGCAGCCTCGCTGGTGGGCATGGAAACCAACGCCTTTCTGGCCGGGGCCGCCGCGCTGGGGCTGGGGGCGCTGATTGGGGCCGGTACCGGCGCAATAGTGGCGAAAGGCAAGGTGCAGGCGTTTATCGCCACCCTGGTGATGATGTTGCTGCTGCGTGGCGTGACAATGGTCTACACCAACGGCAGCCCGGTCAATACCGGCTTCTCTGAGGTGGCTGACACCTTTGGCTGGCTTGGCATCGGCCGCCCGCTCGGCATCCCGACGCCGGTCTGGCTGATGGCGGTGGTCTTCCTTGCCGCCTGGTACATGCTGCACCACACCCGTCTGGGGCGTTACATCTATGCGCTGGGGGGCAATGAGGCAGCCACCCGCCTTTCCGGCATCAGCGTAAATAAAGTCAAAATCATCGTTTATGGACTGAGCGGCCTGCTTTCGGCCCTGGCCGGCCTGATTGAAGTGGCGCGCCTCTCCTCCGCACAGCCTACAGCCGGGACGGGTTATGAACTGGATGCGATCGCCGCCGTGGTTCTGGGCGGAACCAGCCTGGCAGGCGGCAAAGGGCGGATCGTCGGCACGCTGATTGGCGCGCTGATCCTCGGGTTCCTGAACAACGGGCTGAATCTGCTCGGCGTCTCTTCTTACTACCAGATGATCGTTAAAGCCGTGGTGATCCTGCTGGCGGTGCTGGTGGATAACAAAAGCAGCAAATAATTTTCCGATTACCTTTTTAAAGGACGCTTACCATGATGATGAAAAAATTGGCTACGCTGGTCTCTGCGGTTGCCCTGACCGCCACCTTCAGTACGAATGCCCTGGCAAAAGATACGCTGGCGCTGGTGGTCTCGACCCTCAATAACCCGTTCTTTGTTTCCATGAAAGAGGGCGCGCAAAAAGAGGCGGATAAACTGGGCTATACCCTGGTGGTGCTGGACTCACAAAACAACCCGGCGAAAGAGCTGGCCAACGTACAAGACCTGACAGTGCGCGGCACCAAACTGATGCTGATCAACCCGACGGACTCCGATGCTGTGGGTAACGCAGTGAAAATGGCGAACCAGGCGAATATTCCGGTCATCACCCTCGACCGTGTGGCGACCCACGGCACCGTCGTCAGCCATATCGCCTCTGACAACCGCGCCGGCGGCGCGATGGCGGGTGAGTTTATTGCCAAAAAGCTGGGCAACGGCGCAAAAGTGATTGAGCTGCAAGGCATCGCCGGGACGTCAGTGGCGCGTGAGCGTGGGGAAGGGTTCAAACAGGCGCAGGAAAAATATAAGTTTGCCCTGCTGGGTAGCCAGCCGGCAGATTTTGACCGCACCAAAGGGCTGAACGTGATGCAGAACCTGCTGACAGCCCATCCCGATGTGCAGGCGGTCTTCGCTCAGAATGATGAAATGGCCCTTGGCGCCCTGCGCGCCCTGCAAACGGCCGGCAAAAGTGATGTGCTGATCGTCGGATTTGACGGAACGGCTGACGGCGTTAAGGCGGTTCAGGGTGGTAAGCTGGCGGCAACCGTGGCACAGCGCCCTGATCAAATCGGGGTCATCGGCGTGCAGACCGCAGATAAAGTCCTGAAGGGTGAAAAAGTGGCGGCGATAAATCCGGTTGATTTGTCGCTGGTGACGAAATAAACCTGAGGGTAACCGGGACAATGCGCCGCCGTAACCGAGGCGGCGTTCTTTTATCAGAGACGGGTTCAGGAAGGACAGCGATGAAGAGCGGCAAGTTAGTGGTTCTCGGCAGTATCAATGCCGATCATATTTTGAATACGGCACACTTCCCTCGCCCCGGCGAAACGGTGATCGGTTCACGGTATCAGGTTGCCTTCGGCGGCAAAGGCGCTAACCAGGCGGTGGCGGCCGGGCGCAGCGGTGCGGACATCACCTTTATTGCCTGTGTCGGGGCGGATGATATCGGCGAACGTGTCAAGCAGCAGCTGGCGACGGACAATATTGATATCGGGCCGGTTGAAGCCGTGCCTGATACCACCACCGGCGTGGCGCTGATTATGGTCAACGGCGAGGGCGAGAATGTAATCGGCATTCACGCCGGGGCCAATGCGGCCCTGACGCCCGGCTATCTCTCACGCTACCAACAGGCGGTAACCGACGCCTCAGCGCTGCTGATGCAGCTGGAATCCCCGCTTGAGACGGTGATGGCGGCGGCTAAACTGGCAAAAGCGCACCAGACCCGTGTGGTGCTCAACCCCGCCCCGGCCTGTACCTTGCCGGATGCGTTGTTGGCCTGCGTCGATATGATTACGCCTAATGAGACCGAAGCCGAGGCGCTTACCGGTATCGCCGTCACGACAAATGAAGAAGCCGCCCGCGCAGCAGCCTGGCTGCATAATAAAGGTGTCGCAACGGTCCTGATTACGCTGGGCAGCCGCGGCGTCTGGTTAAGTGAACAAGGTGCCGGACAGCTTATTCCCGGTTTCCGTGTGAATGCCGTGGACACCATTGCCGCCGGTGATACCTTTAATGGGGCGCTGATAACGGCGCTGCTCGAGCAACAACCTATGGCTGAGGCGGTACGCTTTGCCCATGCCGCGGCGGCAATTGCCGTGACCCGGCCGGGAGCCCAGCCCTCTGTGCCATGGCGAAATGAGATTGATGACTTCTTACAACAACAGGGGTGATGTTTGGCCACAATGAAAGATGTCGCCCGGCTGGCGGGTGTTTCTACCTCAACCGTCTCTCACGTGATTAATAACAACCGCTTTGTCAGCGACAGCATTCGTGAAAAAGTGCTGGTGGCGATTGAAACACTGAATTATGCCCCTTCTGCACTGGCGCGCAGCCTGAAGATCAACCAGACCCACACCATCGGTATGCTGCTGACCGCCAGCAGCAACCCGTTTTATGCGGAACTGGTGCGCGGCGTGGAGCGCAGCTGCTATGAACGCGGCTACAGCCTGATTATCTGTAATACCGAAGGCGACGTAGAGCGTATGAACCGTAATCTGGAAATGCTGCTGCAAAAGCGCGTGGACGGATTACTGCTGATGTGCACAGAAACGCACATTCCTTCACAGGATGCCCTGCGTCGCTACCCTTCCCTGCCGATTGTCATGATGGATTGGGCACCTTTTGGCGATGCCAATGACATCATCCAGGATAACTCGTTGCTGGGAGGGGAACTGGCGACGCGCTATTTACTCAGCCAGGGATACCAGCGTATCGCCTGCATCGCCGGGCCACAGGATAAAACCCCGGCCAGAGCGCGGCTGGCCGGTTTCCAGCGCGCCATGCAACAGGCGGGGTTGCCGGTACCGGAAGAGTACATCATTTATAGTGATTTCGAATTCCAGGGCGGTATGACTGCAATGTCGCAACTGCTGGCCCTGCCACACCCCCCGGAGGCGGTCTTTACCAGTAATGACGCGATGGCAGTGGGCGTGTATCAGGCGCTTTACCAGCATGGCCTGACGATCCCGGCAGACATGGCGGTGATAGGGTATGACGATATTGAACTGGCTCAATATATGACGCCGCCATTAACCACGGTGCATCAGCCCAAAGATGATTTGGGCGAGCTGGCGATTGATACGCTGTTACACCGGTTGAATAATCCAACGGCGGAGCCTCAGATGCTGGTGTTAACGCCGGAGTTGCGGGTACGTGATTCTGTCAGTGTCCGTTGATCAGTCTGCATCTGTCAGCAGTGCCAGACAGGCTGCATGAGCTGCGGCGCTGTCGGAGGCCAGAATCGCCGCGACAATCGCATGATGGTGGTGAAGTTTAATCACCTCATTCCCGGTTATGGTCTGGAAGTAGCGGTGATAGACCGAGCTGAACAGATTGGCGAATGACGTCAGGAACGGGTTGGCGCTGGCTTCATAAATCAGCTGGTGGAATTGGCCATCCACCGCAATCCATCGTTCACGATCGAACGCGTCGTCCAGTGCGCGCATTTCCCCCATATATAAAGAGAGCTGGTGCTTCTGTTCCGGCGTTGCCTGCGTCGCTGCCAGAAAACAGGCCTGGGGTTCCAGGGCGGTACGCATAATAAGGAAGTGCTGCATCACCTCCTGGCTGTTTTCCCGGTTCATCCACCATGTCAGCAAATCCTGATCAAGGAAGTTCCAGTTAGTCTGCTGCATCACCCGCGTACCGATACGCGGGCGCGGTAACACCATGCCTTTGGCCGCCAGCGTCTTGACCGCTTCCCTTACCGCCGTGCGGCTGACGCCATAAATACCGGCCAGTTCCATTTCACCCGGCAGGATGCTGCCTTCTTTATAATGGCCGGACAGCAGCTGCTGAGCGATTTTCTCTGCAAGGAGGTAAGAAAGATTGCGCTGAGCAGCCTGTTGCTGCGCATTGATCGGCATGATAGTTGTCCTGAATAGCGATGTTGGTGCAGCCTGTACTTTACCGATTATGGGCAAAACCAGCGCTGGAAAGTAAGAAAAAGCGGGAAATTGCTGCTTTAAACTTCACTTTGTCTAAACATTCGCCGGTTGAATAATTTTTTGAATTTAGGGGTTGCAGGCTGTCAGGAACTCCCTATAATGCGCCTCCACTGACCGGGAACAACGACCAACACGTCGCCGGGTCAGGAAGAGATAAGCCGGCGGAAACGCCAAATTCTTTGAGAATAAAGCTTGACTCTTCAGCGGGAAAGCGTAATATGCACCTCCCGCGTTACCGAGAAAGATAACGGTAACCACTGCTCTTTAACAATTTATCAGACAATCTGTGTGGGCACTCACAAGACAATATCAAGCATCTTCGGATGCACAAAATATTAAGTCTTGAAGAGTGACTAACTAAAGTAATTTAGACAGTAACCTTTGAGCATCGCTATT
>NZ_JAERKB010000028.1:0-4458 GCF_018257325.1 Nissabacter archeti | reverse complement strand
CCCCACCGGAGTACCTATCTTTGAGTATGTAAGGAAAAAGTAGGGGGCGATTCTTTTTACTGAACGCGCATGTACTCTCAGCCTGCGGCTTCACTCGGCAATGATTTTTACGCCCCTGCTACTTCTGCAAATCTTTGGGTATGTAAGGAAGGAATAGGGTTGGCGTTGTTAGCCGATCAAAACATGGGCGAGTTTGCGGACGGCGTTGAGGGCGGGGGACTCGGCGCGGCCGCGGAGTTGGGCGTCGCGGGGGCGCCAGTCCAGGCTGGTGAGCTGATCAGCCAGCGCGGCACTCGCCGGGTCACCGCCCAGCGGCACTTCAAACGGGTAACCTTTGAGATCCACCGTGACCGGGCAACATAACATCCGCCCAACGCGGCGGTTGTACGCCTGCGCACTGATTACCAGCACCACCTGATGGCCATGTGCAGTCCGCAGCCATACCACGTCCCCCGCGTCCGGTACGTATTCAATCATCCGTTATCCTCACCGGCTATTAACTCAGGGTGCAGGTTTTCAGCCGTGACCTGATCCAACAGCATCGCCAGCGTCAGCGTCTTCTCCGCCCGCTCAAGCAGAATCCGCCCTTTGTTGTCGAGGCTTAACTCCACCTCGTCATCCAGCCGCAAATGCGCCGCTTTCATCAGCTCCGCCGGAATCCGTACCGCCGGGCTGTTGCCCCACCGCTTGATCGTTTGTCTCATCCGCTCTCACCCATGTCTCTACAATGTCGATACACCCTAACACTCCGCTAGCTATGTATCAACATTGTATCTACAAAGAGCAACAACTACTTTACCTGGTAGATGTGGATATCCAGCCCGCCGGGGCGGCGGACGCCGCTGGCGATAAACAGGTTCTCCGTCAGCCAGCGCAGACGATGGCTGTACACTTCAAATTGGGGCGTGGTGCGGAAGTAGATCTCACCGGGTGGGATCTCGCTGAAAAAGGCCAGATCGTCATCAAACAACCGGGATCGCCAGGCGGCAGGAATGCGGCGCAGCCCGTTGTTCTCAATGTAAAACCGGTCGCCGTCACCCGTTTCAACCGCATAACGGGCAGAGAGACGGCAAAGGCCGTCGGCGTCGATTACCTGGCTGTCTACGCCGCCCGGCAGCACGTGGCCGCTGAGCGCGCCCGACAGCGTGCCGGACAGGATCGGGATCAACTGGCGTTTGCCGTATTCAGGGGAGCGGCTGACGATGGTGGGTGTGCCGACAATTAACGACAGGGAAAAACAGAGGGAAAGCTCGGGGGTCATGGCCAGTCCTTGGGTGACAAATCAGGGTCCGGGAAAACGTTAACTGAAAGTCCGGGGCGACCACAATCCTTTCCTTGTGATGCGCCTCATAACATGGCGCATTCGCCCCGGATGCACACCATCAAGCCCGCAGGTTAGCCGGGAAATCCGCCGGCAGCTCACTGGCCGGGCAGTTGATGACGGTGTCGTCATTCTCGCCGCAATCACGCACAAAGGTGATGGTGGCAAACTCGTCGATCACTTCTGTGGGGTACGCCGGGCCGGCCTCACGGTAGGCAGCCATCTCAGACAGATGCTCATTCTGGAAACACACCGTTTTCTCCGGATTATTCATCACCCAGCGCGGGAAGAAAATCGTGCCGTGGAAAACCTTGTCGCCGAGGTTCGCGATCAGACTGACGTCGGTACCGGTAGGCTCCGTCCAGGAAATTTTATACACATCACC
Organism: Nissabacter archeti; assembly: GCF_018257325.1. Classification (NCBI taxonomy): domain Bacteria; kingdom Pseudomonadati; phylum Pseudomonadota; class Gammaproteobacteria; order Enterobacterales; family Yersiniaceae; genus Nissabacter; species Nissabacter archeti. Next base: position 2,752 of record NZ_JAERKB010000028.1, on the reverse strand, counting down.
GGCCACACGGACGATATAAGCATGCTGGTCTTTCACCCAACGGTTGCCGACCAGCCCACTGTGGATACGGTAATCCAGCGTGTTGCCATTTTTGACATAAATCTCGTAGTTCCAGCCGTTGTCATAGGTGTAAACCAAATGTTTGCCGATAAAACCGCTCAGATCATGTTTATCAAATGTGCTCATAGGTCATCTCCTTGGTTGATAAATATACTGTAGACCTTTATCAGCCCGATGAATAACGCTATTTTTAGCCGATACCTATCGAAAAAGATGATGAATATGAATAAGACGACGCTGGAACAGTGGGCGCTGTTACAGAGCGTGATTGACCACGGCAGCTTCGCCAACGCGGCAGACGCGGCGAACCGCAGCCAGTCCTCCGTCAGCTATAACATTTCGCTGTTGCAGCAACGGCTGGGGGTGGATCTGCTGGTGCCGGAAGGCCGGCGGGCGGTGCTGACCCCGGCCGGGGCGATTTTACTGGCGCAGGTGCGGCCGCTGCTGCGCGCGTTTGAATATGTGGAGGCACGCGCCGCCACGCTGCGTACCGGCCGCCGCGTGCGGCTCGACCTGCTGGTGGACACCATCTTCCCGCGCGCCCGGCTGTTCCCGATCCTGCGCGGGTTCCAGCAGCGCTACCCGCTGACGCAAGTGCACCTGACGGAAGTGCTCAACAGTGAGACGGAACATGCCGGGGAGTCGCAGGCCGATTTGATGGTGCTGTCACGGCGGCAGGATATGGCCGGGCGCGGCCAGTGGCTGATGAACATCGATTTTGTGGCGGTGGCCCATGCCAACCACCCTTTGCACCAACTGCCTGCCCCACTGAGCGGGGAGGATCTGGCGCGTTACCCGCTCATCCGCATTCTGGATCGCGACGCGGCGCGTGATGAGCGTTCCGCCACGGCTGAATTCTGGACGTTCTCCACGGTGGAGGCGGCGATTGAGGCGGTGATCTACCAGGTTGGCTATGGCTGGTTGCCGGAGGAGCGCATCGCGCCGCAACTCGCTGACGGCAGCCTGAAGATCCTGCCGCTCAGCCACGGCGAACGCCGCACCACCCCGCTGCACCTGATCATCCGGCACGACATCACGCCCCCTGACGAAGAAGTCACTACCCTCGCGGCGATGTTCCGCGACGGCTTGCCGGGATAGGCACTATGCTTATGGCGTGATCCTGGGACACGGGAGAAGCGTATGAAAACTGACGTACTGATTACCGGTGCCGGGCCAACCGGGCTGGCCCTGGCCCTGTGGCTGACCTGCCAGGGCATCAGCGTACGGATTATTGATAAACGCGCCGCGGCGGGCACCACGTCGCGGGCGCTGGCGGTGCAGGCGCGCACGCTGGAACTCTACCGTCAGCTTGACCTGAGCATGGCGGCCATCGCCGCCGGGCACCCTAACCCCTCGCTGACCCTCTGGGCGGGCGGCAAGAAAAAGAGCGTGGTGCCGCTCCAGCGCGCCGCAGCCGGTCTCACCCCCTTCCCCTTTGTGTTGATCTACCCGCAGGACGAGCACGAGCGCCTGCTGGAATCCCGGCTTGCTGAGCTTGGCGTCACGGTGGAGCGCAATACCGAATTGCTGGCGTTTGAGGAGCAGCCGGACGGCGTGGACGTGACTCTGCGCCTGCCGGATGGCCGTGACGGGCATTGCCGTGCCGCCTGGCTGGCCGGGTGTGACGGGGCAAGTTCAACGGTGCGCCACCAGCTTCAGCTGGGCTTTCCCGGCGGGACGTATGCGCAGGTATTTTATGTGGCGGATATTGAAGGGCGCGGCGCGGTCACCCACGGCGGTGTGCATGTGGATATCGAGGAAGCGGATTTCGTCGCGATCTTTTCGCTGAAGGGCGAACAGCAGATGCGGCTGGTCGGCGTTGTCCGGGATGAACGCGCCCAGCGGCCGGAGACGCTGACGTTTGACGATATCAGCGACCGGGCAGTGCGTAACCTGGGGTTGCAGGTGGAAAACGTGCACTGGTTTTCCACCTATAAGGTGCATCACCGGGTGGTAGACCATTTCCGCCACGGGCATGTTTTCCTGCTGGGTGACGCCGCCCACGTCCACAGCCCGGCGGGCGGCCAGGGGATGAATACCGGCATTGGTGACGCAGTGAATCTGGCGTGGAAGCTGGCGGCGGTCGTGCGCGGCGACGCCCCGGCGCGCCTGCTTGACAGTTATGAGCACGAGCGCCGCGCCTTTGCGCTGAAGCTGGTCGCCACCACTGACCGGGTATTTTCAGCCATCACGGCCGGGGGGTACAAAGCCGATTTTATCCGTACGCACATTTTCCCGCTGGTGGCCGGGATGGCCTACAGCCTGGGCGCGGTACGCCGTTTGCTGTTCCGCACTGTGTCCCAGTTGGATCTGGCCTACCCCGACAGCCCGCTGAGCGCAGGCGTGGCCGGCGAGGTGCGGGGCGGTGACCGGCTGCCGTGGCTGGCGCGGGCGGAAAGTGATAACCACGCCAGCCTGAGTGCCATGGTGTGGCAGGTGCATGTTTACGGCGACGCGCACCCCGACCTGCGCCACTGGTGCGCCGCCCATCACCTGCCGCTGCACCAGTTTACCTGGGATGACGCCTGCCACCGCGCCGGGCTAAAGCGCAACGCCCTCTACCTGTTGCGCCCCGACACCTACGTCGCGCTGGCCGACCGCGACGCCGACGTCACCCGCCTCGCCGACTACTGGCAGGATCAGGGATTCCGGGTCAGTGCCGCACAGGCGTAAAAGGCAGAGGTGGTGGGGA